>NZ_JBSZKT010000012.1:0-191569 GCF_055690525.1 Streptosporangium sp. H13245
CTGGCCTCCCTGCGCACCACCGCGGTCCGCGACGGCGACCACTACGTCGTCAACGGGCAGAAGATCTTCACCTCGGGCGGCCACTACTCCCCGGGGCCGACCCTCCCGCGACGCGCTCGCGGGACTCCTGCCCCAACCGGCCGCCGACACGCCATGGCGGTCCGCTGGGGTTTCACCGGCCTCGGCCCTCGCGAGTACCGGCGCCAACCGGACGCCGGTCAGTCTCAAGCGACAGAGGCCTCCGGCCACGCTCGCTGGCACGCGTTCTCAACAGCCTGGCACTCGTCGGCAATGACACGCGCCCGACCGTGATCGAGACGCTGAGCTCGAACTGCCCAAACAGGCTCGACGAGGAAGGCGTCACTCTCCCCGGCTCTTTCGGAAGGCACACCCCCCACTCATGAAAGGCAGTGCTTATGCGCATCTCGCGAGCTGTCGCCGTCACCGCCGCGGCCCTGGCCGTCCTGGCGAGCCCCGCCCTGACCACCGCCGCTTCCGCCGACCCGGCCCCGCCGTACAACTGCTGAGCCAGGGTCGACATCTGGACCGACCGGGGCGAGGCGGTGTGCAACGCCGGTTACGGCTCGGTCCGGGTCAGGCTGACATGCGCCAACGACTTCAACAAGCGGACCACCCGCTTCGGCCCCTGGGAGGGAATCGACTACGTGAGCTCCGCGGCCTGCACCGCCAGCTACCCCTTCCCGATCAGCGCGACGTACGAGACCAGATCCCTCTAGCCGCTCACCGCGAAGGGCCGGTGTCCTCTGCTCCGGCCGTCGCATGAACGGTTCCTTCCTCGCCGGGGGTGCGGGCGGCGGCGGCGCCGCACGCCGTGGCGAACGCGGGGATCGGGCCGCACTCATAGACCTAGACCGGCTGTGATCTACTTTGTAAAGGCGTGGGGCCGGTGAAAACCCCGCACGGGCGGCGGGAGGGGCCTCACCTCAGGGTGGCCGCCAGGTGCTTGGCCAGGCCCTCGGAGGCGGCCTCGACCATCTCCAGCACCTCCGCGAAGCCCTCGCGCTCGCCGTAGTAGGGGTCGGGAACCTCGGCGCCCTCGGGGGCTGCGGGGTCGAACGAACGGAACAGGCGCACGTCCGCGCCGTCGGGGGCGAGGCCGCGCAGGGCGCCGAGGTTGTGGGCGTCCATGGCCAGCACCAGGTCGACCCGGTCGTACCAGTCGCGCAGGAACTGCCGGGCCCGGTGCTCAGAGCCGTCGTAGCCGTGGTCGGAAAGCATCGCGACGGCCCGCGCGTCCATCGGGCCGCCCTGGTGCCAGCCGCCGGTGCCCGCGCTGTCGACCGTGACGAGATCACCGAGACCGTGGTCGTCGAGGGTCTTCCTCAGCACGATCTCGGCCATGGGCGAGCGGCAGATGTTTCCCATGCACACCACGCATATGCGATAACTCATGCCTACCAGGATGCCGCCTGTCTGGGGTGCGCCGGACGGGTGAGGGGGTGCTCGGGGGAGCGGGCCCGGCCCCCGCCCCGGGGGAGCGGGAAGGCGCCGGGGCGCAGCAGGACGCGCCGCACCACCTCGGGGACGATCGCGGCGCCCAGGTGCCGTCCCAGGCAGAGGTGCGGGCCGTAGCCGAAGTGCAGGCCGACGTGGGAGGGCCGGTCGGCGCGGAAGGCGTCGGGCTCCGGCACGGCGTCCGCGTCGAACATCGCCGAGGCGGTGCAGGCGAAGACGAGCGTGCCCTCGGTGATGAGCGTCGCGCGCGGGGTGCCCGCCGCCAGGACGTGGTCGCTCTCGCACAGGCGGAAGATCATCCGGTTGGGCGGGGCGAACCGCAGGGCCTCCCAGACGTGGGCGTCGAAGCGCGCAGGATCGGCCTCCGCTGCTGCGGCGACGGCCGCCCTCCTCGCGTCGTCCCGCGACAGGAGCTCCTCGACCGCTCCGGCCACGGCCTGCGCGGTGTTCTCCACCGACCCGACGAGCAGACCGGCCATGTTGGCCAGCACGCGCCGGTCGCCGAAGGCGGCCTCCTCCGGGGGCCGTCCGCGCAGGAGGCGGGCCAGCACGTCGTCGGGGACGGCTCCGCCACGGTCGAGGCGGGCCCGCCGGTCGTCGATCAGGTCGTGGAGACGGTCGCGGAGCCGGGCTCCGGCGTCCAGCGAGGCGGCGTGGACCGCCGGGTCGCCGTGCAGGTTCTTGAAGATGTCGGTCTGGGCCGCTCGCGACCACGCGGACAGCTCGTCGAGCCCGATGCCCGCGAGCCCGAAGTATTCGCGGCAGAGGCGCAGCTGGACGTGGCGGGCCAGCTCCGCGACCGCCTCGATCCGCCTGGTGGGCCGGGCGCGGTCCAGCGCCTCGTCGGCGAAGGCGGCGGCCATGCGGCGGACCCGGATCACGTCCTGGACGGGCAGTACGCTCTGCATGAGACCTCGCTCCGTCCAGTGCAGCGGCGTGTCGTCCTGCGACAGCATGAAGCCGCCGCCCAGGAACGGGTCCACGCGCGGGGCGTAGAGCCGTACGGTGAAGACGCGCTCGCGCGACAGCACCTCGACGACGTCGGGGAACCGGGTGACCAGGGTGAGCAGCGGCGTGTGCATGATCGGCCGCCGTTCCCGCAGCTCGGCGAAGAAGGCCCGCCACTCGGTGCGGATCCAGGAGACGACCAGGGCGGGCCGCCGCTCCTCCGCCGCCGAGTCGTACCGGTCGAGAAACGACATCGATCCCCTTAGGTCTTAGGTCGCCGCCGGAATGCCGGATCAAGTGGTAACACGCAGAGTGACTGAGAGTCAACGTCGGGTAATGATGTGAGGTTTCCGCCGGTCTCCGGCTGGACGCGTACCCGGTTCCGCGTGCCCCTGCGGTTTCCCCGGGGGCGGTGGAATCGATCACGCGTACGTGATGTTCGATGGCCTCACAGGCATCGTTCGTGACGTGGAGGTCCGGTGGGAAAACTCAGTGAAGACGCCAAGGAACTGCTCAGGCAGCCCATCAACGCCTGGGTGACCACCGTCAGGCCGGACGGGTCGCTGCACAGCACCGTCGTGTGGGTCGACGTCGACGGAGACGACGTCGTCTTCAACACGGCCGTCGGCCGGGCCAAGGAACGCCACCTGCGCGCGGACCCGCGCGTGTCGGTGAGCGTCCTCGACCCCCAGGACGCCCTGCGTTTGGTCAGCGTCTCGGGCTCTGCCCGGCTGGAGCTGGAGGGCGCGGACGAGGTCGTCGACCGCCTGGCGAAGAAGTATCTCGGGGTGGAGTCCTATCCTTTCCGGGCCCCGGGCGAGCGGCGCGTCACCGTGAGGGTCACGCCCGACGCCGTCATCTTCAACGCGGGAGGCTGAGAACGTGGAGGCGAGTGGCGAGGGCAGGCCCATGCCCATCCGTTACGTGGGCGATCCGGTGCTGCACCGGCCCTGTGAGCCGGTCACCCGTTTCGACGAGAACCTGGTCACGCTGGTGCACGACATGTTCGCCAGCATGTACGCCGCCGACGGCGTGGGGCTCGCGGCCAACCAGATCGGGATCCCGCTGCGCGTGTTCGTCTACGACTGCCCCGACGACACCGAGGAGTACCGCAAGGGGGTCGTGGTCAACCCGGTCCTGGTGCTGCCCGAGGCCGCCGCGCGCACCCTGGCGGACTACGAGGAGGGCTGCCTGTCGGTGCCGGGACAGCGGGCGTCGCTCGCCAGGCCCGACCGGGCGGTCGTGCACGGCTTCGACGTCGCCGGGGCGCCCCTGACGGTCGAGGGCACCGGGCTGCTGGCCCGGTGCCTGCAGCACGAGACGGACCATCTCAACGGCCGCCTCTACATCGACAGGCTTCCGGCGGAGCGGCGCGAGGAGGTCCTGCGGGCGTACGAGGAGGAACGCGACCGGCCCGCCACGGAGGACTGACCGGCACAGGCCGCCGCAGATCCGGCCTTGGTCGGCGCTGACCCGGCTTTGGTCGGCGGTGGCCGGGGTCCGGTGGGCGGGTCTGGTGGCCGGGTCCGGTGGTGGGTGCGGTCCGGGGCTACCATGTCGCCCGGTAGAACGGCATCGGGGAAGGATCGGCTGTTGAAGGATCTCGGGGAGGGACTCCGCGCGTTCTGGCGGGAGCGTCACCTGTGCACGATGACCACCGTGCGCGCCGACGGCACACCGCACGTCGTCCCGGTGGGGGTGACGCTGGACGCCGACGCGGGGATCGCCAGGGTGATCACCTCGGGTGGCTCGCACAAGGTCCGCCACGTGCTCGCGGCGGGGGGCGAGGGGGCGGCCGTCGCGGTCTGCCAGGTGGACGGGAGGCGCTGGTCGACCCTGGAGGGGCGCGCGGTGATCCGTACCGACCCCGAATCGGTCGCCGACGCCGAGCGCCGCTACGCCGAGCGCTACCGCGCGCCCCGGGAGAACCCCGCCCGCGTCGTGGTCGAGATCCGCGTCACCCGGGTGCTGGGCAATGCCTGACCCCGCCACCGCCATCACCACTACCGCCACCTCGGTGGCCGGTCCCGCGGTCGTCGTCGTCGGGATCGGGGACGACGGCTGGGCCGGTCTCTCCGAGGCGGCGCGGCGCGAGCTGCGCGCGGCCGAGGTCCTGATGGGCGGCGCCCGGCACCTGGGCCTCGTCCCCGAAGCCCCCGAAGTCCCCGAAGTCCCCGAAGTCCCCGGAGCAGGCCCCGAAGCCCTCGAAGTCCGGGAAACCGGTACCGAAGTACCGGAAACCGGTACCGGATCCGGCGGCGGGCACGACGCCGAACCCGGTGCCGGTTCCGGCGCTGAACACGGTGCCAAGCTCGGCGTCGAGCATGGCTCCGAGAACGGTGCCAGGTCCGGCGGTGAGCAGGGCTCCGAGAACGGCGTCGAGCACGGTTCCGAGAACGGTGCCAGGTCCGGTGTCGAGCACGGCGCCGAGAGCGGTGCCAGGCCCCGGGTCGAGCGTGTCGTCTGGCCCTCGCCGCTGCTTCCGGCCCTGCCCGCGCTGATCGACTCCCATCGAGGGCGCAGGGTGTGCGTGCTGGCCAGCGGCGACCCCATGTTCCACGGCATCGGCACGACCCTGGTGCGGCTGCTCGGCGCCGACCGGGTGCGGGTCCTGCCGCATCCGTCGTCCGTCTCCCTGGCCTGCGCCAGGCTCGGGTGGGCGGCCGACCGGGTCGAGGTGGTCAGCCTCGTGACGCGCCCCGCCGAGGTGCTGCACCCGCTCGTCCACGACGGCCGCCGCGTCCTGGTCCTCAGCGCCGACGGCCGTACCCCGGCCAGGGTCGCCGGGCTGCTCGCCGCCCGAGGTTACGGCGCGAGCGCGATGACCGTCCTGGAACGGCTGGGCGGCGCCGGGGAACGCGTGGTCTCCGGTACGGCCGCCACCTGGTCCCCGCCCGTGACCCACGATCTCAACATCGTCGCCGTGGAGTGCCGCGCCGACGCCGGGACCGTCCCGCTGCCCCGCCTTCCCGGCCTGCCCGACGAGGCGTACGAGCACGACGGTCAGCTCACCAAGAGCGAGGTGCGCGCGGTCACCCTGTCCCGGCTGGCGCCCGTACCCGGGGAGCTGCTGTGGGACGTCGGCGCGGGCGCGGGCAGCATCGGCATCGAGTGGATGCGCGCGCACCCGGACAACCGGGCGATCGCGGTGGAGTCCCACCGGGAGAGGGCGGAGGCGGTCGCCCGCAACGCCGCGGCGCTGGGCGTTCCCGGTCTCGACGTGGTGACCGGTGCCGCGCCCGCCGCGCTCGCCGGGCTGGAGCGGCCCGACGCGGTCTTCGTCGGCGGCGGGGTGACCGTTCCCGGGATGGTGGAGGCGTGCTGGGAGGCGCTGCGGCCGGGCGGCAGGCTGGTGGCCAACGCGGTGACCGTCGAGTCGGAGGCGGTCCTGGCCCTCTGGCACGGCAGGCTCGGCGGAGGCATGGTCCGGCTCGCGGTCAGCAGGGCTGCCCCGGTCGGCGGGTTCACCGGCTGGCGGCCCATGATGCCCGTCACGATCTGGACCGCGGCCAAACCGTCCGCCCCTGAGGAGAAGCGATGACCGTACGTTTCATCGGTGCCGGGCCGGGCGCCGCGGATCTCATCACCGTGCGGGGCCAGCGGGCGATCGCGTCCGCGCCGGTGTGCCTGTACGCCGGGTCGCTGGTCCCGGCCGAGCTGCTGGAGTCGTGCCCGCCGGGCGCGCGGCTGGTCGACACCGCGAGGATGGCCCTGGAGGAGATCGTCGCGGAGATGGTCGCCGCCCACGGGGCCGGGGACGACGTGGCCAGGCTGCACTCCGGCGACCCGTCGGTGTTCAGCGCGATGGCCGAGCAGATGCGCAGGCTGGACGCCGAGAAGGTGCCGTACGAGGTGATCCCGGGGGTGCCCGCCTTCGCCGCCGCCGCGGCGTCGCTGCGGCGCGAGCTCACCGTGCCGGGGGTGGGGCAGACGGTCGTGCTGACCCGTACGTCGGTGCGCGCCACTCCCATGCCCGAGGGCGAGGACCTCGGCACGCTCGGCCGCAGCCGGGCCACGATGGTCCTGCACCTGGCGGTGCAGCGTGTCGAGGCCGTCGCGGCGGAGCTCGTCCCCAACTACGGCGCCGACTGCCCGGTGGCCGTGGTGGCCAGGGCCAGCCGCGACGACGAGGTGATCCTGCGCGGCACCCTGGCCGACATCGCCGGGCAGGTCCGCGACGCGGGGATCGTCCGTACCGCGGTGATCGTCGTCGGCCGGGTGCTGACCGCCTCGGAGTTTCCCGACAGCCACCTGTACTCGGCCGCCCGCTGCCGTGACTGACCCCGTGTCGCGAGATGATGGCGTGCTGAACGTGCTGATCCTGGGCGGCACCGACGAGGCCAGGCGGCTGGCCGCCGCGCTCGCGGGCCGGGCGCGGACGCGCGTGGTGTCCTCGCTGGCGGGCCGGGTACGCGACCCGAAGCTGCCGGTGGGGGAGGTGCGCGAGGGCGGCTTCGGCGGCCCCGAAGGGCTCGCGGCGTGGCTGGCGGAGCACGGCGTCCACGTCGTGGTGGACGCCACGCACCCGTTCGCGGCCAGGATGACGGCCTCGGCGGTCGAGGCGGCGGACCGGACCGGCCTGCCGCTGCTGATCCTGCGGCGGCCCGGGTGGCGGGCGGCTCCCGGCGACGACTGGCGCTGGGTGCCCTCCCTGGAGGCCGCCGCCGAGCTGCTGCCCTCGCTGGGGGAGCGGGTGTTCCTCACCACGGGACGCCGCAGCCTGCCGGTCTTCGCCGGTCTCGACGGCCAGTGGTTCCTGGCCCGCTCGGTGGACCTGCCGGGTCCGCTCGTCCCGAGGCGGCTGGAGGTGCTGCTCAGCCGGGGGCCGTTCACGGTGGACGGGGAGCTGGCCCTGATGCGCGAGCACCGGGTGGAGGTGCTGGTCACCAAGGACAGCGGCGGTGAGATGACCACCGCGAAGCTGCTGGCCGCCCGCGAGCTGGGGTTGCCGGTCGTGATCGTACGCCGCCCGCCCCCGCCCGAGGGGGTGGCCTCGGCAGGGACCGTCGAGGCCGCGCTCGCCTGGCTGGAGACCGCGACCGGCCCCGGCTGACGGGACCGGTTCAGCGCGCGGCGGGCAGCCAGAGCCTGAAGGTCGAACCCTGGCCGAGGACGCTGGTCGCCCGCAACGTGCCACCGTGGGCCTCGGCGAGCTTGCGGGCGATGGGCAGGCCGAGCCCGCTGCCTCCGGTCCGCCGGTTGCGCGACTTCTCCGCCCGCCAGAACCTCTCGAATATCAGGGGCAGGTCCTCGTCGGCGATTCCGGTGCCGGTGTCGGCGACGTCGATCACCACGTCGGCGCCCTCGTGGCGGGCGAGCAGGGTGACGGTGCCGCCCGGCGGGGTGTGCCGTACCGCGTTGGACACCAGGTTGCCCACCGCCTGACGCAGCCGTACGGGGTCGGCGAGCAGTCGCGGCTCGCCGTCGGCCCGGGTGGTGAGCGTGACGCCTGCGGCCTCCGCGCCTCCACGGTGCGCGGTGGCGACCTGGGTGAGCAGGTCGGCCACGTCGACCGGCTCCCGGCGCAGTTTCAGCTCGCCCGCGTCGGCCATCGCCAGGTCCTGCAGGTCGTCGATGATGTGCTGGAGGAGCAGGGCCTCTTCCAGCAGTGACGACACCAGCTCCCGGTCAAGGGCGACGACCTCGTCCTCGGTCGCCTCCAGCCAGCCTCGGATGTTGCTCAGCGGGGTCCGCAGCTCGTGGGCGATGTCGCTGACCATGGCCCTGCGCAGCTCTTCCAGCCGTTCTCGCCGCTCCGACATGGCGTTGAAGGCCACGGCGAGCCGGCAGATCTCGTCTCGGCCCGTCACCGTGACCCGCGCGGCCTTTCCCTCCTCCATGAGGCGTACGGCGTCGGTCAGCTCCCGCAGCGGCCTGCTCAGGCGGCTGCCCGCGACGACGACGGCGGCTACGGTGATCAGCAGGATCAGCGCCGCCGTGCCCGCGACGCGGGCCCGGCCGGTCGGCGACAGGCCGGGGACGGCCGACGCGCCGTCACCGTGGCCGCTGACGAACGGCGGTGCGGGTGGCGCGACGTACGGCACGATCGGCTTCGCGCCCTCCCGGCCGGGATGGGTGGCCGCGTACCCGGGCGGGGTGTCGTAAATACGGGCGTCGTCGGCGAGTGCCCGCTCGATATCCGCGGTGGTGCTCCGCGCGGTCAGCCAGGCGGTCGCCGCGATGGAGCAGGCGGAGACCAGCACGGACACCGTGAGCAGCCGGAGCAGCAGGCTGCGGCGCAGCGGCACGTCAGCCCGCATCGCCGGGCCCCTGCGCTTCGGTGGTCTCGGTGGTCTCGGTGGTGCCGTCGGCCAGTTTGTAACCCACCCCGTAGACCGTGACCAGCCGTACCGGTCTGTGCGGCTCCGGCTCGATCTTCCTGCGCAGGTTCATCACGTGCACGTCCACACTTCTGGAGGTGATGTAGCGGTCGAACCCGTGGAGGTGGCTGAGGATCTGCTCGCGGGTGAACACCCGCCCGGGTTGCGCGGCCAGCAGTTCCAGCACCTCGAACTCGCCGGGGGTGCACTCGACGCGTACGCCGTCCACGCTGACCTCGTGCCGGTCCGGGTCCACGACCAGCGCTCCGGCCCGCAACACCGGCGCGCGGGCCGGGCCCGGCCCGGCGGGGACCCTGCGGGCCCGCCTGAGCAGCGTGCGGACGCGCGCCATCAGCTCGCGCGGGCTGTAGGGCTTGGTCATGTAGTCGTCGGCGCCGAGGTCCAGGCCGAGCAGCAGGTCGTCCTCGGTGGAGCGCGCGGTCAGCATCAGGACCAGGACGTCCGACTCCGCGCGCAGGATGCGGCACACGTCCAGCCCGTCGACCTTGGGCATCATCACGTCGAGCACGATCAGGTCCGGCTCCCGCAGGCGTGCGGCCTCCAGCGCCGCACGCCCGTCGTGCACGACGACGACGCGGTTGCCCTCCCGCTCCAGGTAGCGCCGGATCAGCTCCGCCTGCTTCACGTCATCCTCTGCTACCAGGACATATGACCCCATAACCGGCGATAGTAAGCCCGGAGGGGACCGCCTCGCGCCGGATGCGGCACCGGCCGGAGAACGCCTCACGTGATCGCCAAAGGTTCCTGACAACTTCCTGACATCGCCCGGCCATTCTTCTCCGGCATGAGACATCCCGCCCATTCCACCCGTTCCGCCCCGCCTCCCCGTGCAGCCCGGGCGGTCCTGCCCACCGGGCCGCGTCCTTCGACGGCCGTGAGGTAGACCATGCCGCAGGTCATGCTCCGCAACGTCTTCCACGTCCCCGCCCCGCCGCCCGCGGTGCTCGCGCACCTCAGCGAGCCCTCGAACCACGCGGGCCTGTCACCGCTCGTGGTGGCGGTACGCGACGTGCGCCGGGCGCCCGGCGAGTCCCGGTTCGTGTCGGTGGAGCGGTTCCACTTCTTCGGCTTCGTGAAGTACGACAACCTGATCGAGGTGACGTTACGCGCCACCGGAGAGGCGGTCGAGGGCGAGGTGGACAGCCCCGGCGGGGTGCGGCTCGACTTCCGTTACCGGCTGGCCGCGGACGGCGAGGGGACCGAGGTCGAGGACGTGCTGACGGTGCGCGCGACGGTACGGCCACTGCTGTGGTACGCGGCCCGCAAGGCCCGCGAGGTGCAGCTCGCCCGCGGGGGCATCCTCGCGGGACGCGCCGCGAGCATGTCGTGAACGGCCGCCGCGCGAGGGGCGTTCAGGCGCCGAGGGTCCGTTTGAGCGCGGCGAGGCCGTCGGCGTAGATGCCGTGGAACAGTTCGGCGGTCTCCTCGTCGGTGACGCCCTCCGGTGTGAAGGTGCCCGACCATTCCACCCGCGCGTGCCCGGCGTCCGCGCCTCCGTACACCGTGATGGTGGCGTGGTAGTCGCTGACCGGGAAGGGCGCCTGGACGATGGTGTAGGTGTAGCTGCGGGCCCGGTCGTCGAAACGCTCCAGGCGTTCGACGATCGTCTCGCCGTCCGCCGTGGTGAGATGCCGGACGCGGCCACCCTCGTCCAGGTCGCTGGAGGGGATGAACGGCAGCCAGTCGGGCAGCGAGCCGAAGCCGCCGATGAGCCGCCAGACCTGGTCGGGCGAGGCGGGCAGGTCGGTCGTCGCGGCGGCGGTGGCCATGATGATCTCCTCGATCAGCCGGTGGGTACGGGGGCGTCGGGGGCGATCAGTCTCTCCTCGCGCAGGGCGGCCCAGAACGCGGCGGGGACGTGCTCGTCCAGCGCGGCGAGGTCCTCGGCGACGTGGTCCGGGTGCGAGGAGCCGGGGATGACGGCCGCGACGGCCGGGTGAGCGAGGCTGAACTGCAGGGCGGCGGCCTTGACACCGACGCCGTGCTGCTCGGCCAGGGTGGTGACGCGCTTGACCTTCGTGACGACGTCGGGGGGCGCGTCCTGGTACTCGAAGTGGGTGCCACCGGCCAGGACGCCGGAGTTGTAGGGGCCGCCGACGACGATGTCCACGCCCTGCTCGGCCGCGGCAGGCATGAGCCGCCGCAGGGCGCGCTCGTGGTCGAGCAGGGTGTAGCGGCCGGCCAGGAGCGAGCCGTCCGGCCGCGCCTCCCGCAGCCCGAGGGTGAGCTCGACGGGCTCGACCCGGTTGACGCCGAGGCCCCAGCCCTTGATGACGCCCTGGTCGCGCAGGTCCCGCAGGACGCGGAAGGCGCCGGTGCGGGCCTGGTCGAACACCCTCAGCCATTCGTCGCCCCAGAAGTCCTGGGAGATGTCGTGCACCCAGACGAAGTCGAGGTGGTCGGTACGCAGGCGGTGAAGGCTGTCGTCGATGGAACGGCGGGTCCCTTCGGCGGTGTAGTCGTAGACGATCCTGTTGGGCCGCCCGTGCTCGAACAGGCCGCCCTTGTCGCCGAGGTCGCGGGTGGCCGGGTCCTCCACCTCGTCCAGGACGATCCGGCCGACCTTGGTGCTCAGCACGTACTCCTGACGGGACCGCAGGCCGAGCACCCGCCCGAGGCGCAGCTCGGACAGACCGGCTCCGTAGAGGGGGGCGGTGTCGAAGTAGCGGACGCCGTGGTCCCAGGCGGCCTCGACGGTGGCCAGGGCCTCCTCCTCCGGGATGGCGCGGTACATATTGCCCAGCGGCGCCGAGCCGAAGCCCAGGCGGCCCGGCAGGAACGAGCGGATGCCCACGGTGGTCCCCCTCAGGTGATCTGGCCGGCCGGTGCGACGGCGACCGGCCGGGACAGCGGGCACGATGGTCTTCCAGGGCCTGCACGCGGGTCATGCCCTTCCCAGCCATAGTCCGGGTGCCCTTTTCCCGGTCCGCCCCATCCCGCCGGTCCGCAAAGCCTGTCCAAAGCCGTACGGGTGATGACGCTCCTGTCCCGGGTGGCCGCGAGGAGCGGTCAGGGGGTGATCGTCGGGACCGGGGCGCCGCCGACGCCCGGTGCCGCTCCCGTGGCGGCCGGGGAGCGGGTGGAGATCTCCCAGAAGTCGGCGTAACGGCCACCGAGGCGCAGCAGGTCGTCGTGGCCGCCCTCCTCCACGATCCGGCCGCCGTCCAGGAAGGCGACGCGGTCGGCGCGCTGGACGGTCCGCATCCGATGCGCGACCATCACCACCGTCCGGCCCGCCATCAGGCGCTCGATGCCGTCGTGGACGGCCGTCTCGTTCACCGGGTCCAGCGCGGAGGTCACCTCGTCCAGCAGCACGATGGGCGCGTCCTTCAGCAGCGCCCGCGCGATCGAGACACGCTGGCGCTCACCCCCCGACAGCAGCGCGCCGCCCTCGCCGACGTTCGTCGCCCATCCGCCGGGCAGCCGCTCGATCACCTCGTCCAGCCGCGCCGCGGTCGCCGCCGCCCGTACCTCGGCCTCGCTGGCATCCGGACGGCCGAGGCGCACGTTGTCCTCGATCGTGCCGTCGAAGAGGTAGACGTCCTGGAAGACGATGGCGATCCGCTCCATCAGCACCTCGGTAAGGATCGCGCGCACGTCCACCCCTCCCACGCGCACCGCGCCCTCGTCCACGTCGTAGAACCGCGCGAGCAACTGGAGCAACGTGCTCTTGCCCGCGCCCGAAGGGCCGACGACGGCGAGCCGCCGTCCCGCCGGTACGGACAGCGACAGGTCGTCGACCACCGTACGGCCGCCCTGCCGGAAGGTGACGGACTCGAACTCCAGGTCGTGGCGTACCGGCTCGATCGGTTCGCGGGCCTGGGGCAGCGGCTCGGTGCGCAACACCGCGTCGAGTCTCGCCAGCTCGAAACGCGCGCCGCGCAGTTTGCCGCCGATGTCCGACAGCGACAGCAGCGGGTCGGCGCAGCGGGCGGCGAGCACCAGGATCGCCAGGACCTCCGCCGCGCCGATGCTCCCGCTGAGCGCGAGGTAGGCGCCCAGGGTCAGCAGCGCGGTGAACGCCACCTGCACCGCGAGCGTCAGGCCCAGCACGCCGGGCAGCGCCGACAGCGTGGAGCGGCGGGCCGCGCGCCGGAGTCCGGTCAGCGCGTCGTCGAGCGCCCCGAAGTGCTCGGCGGTCCGGCCACCTGCGCGCAGCACCGGCTGGGCCTGCAGGTATTCGATGACCCTCCCGGTGGCCTCGTCGCCGCGTTCGGCGCGTTCGGCGTCGTCGGCGGCCATCGAGCGTCCCGTCCAGATCTGGATCGCCGCCACGACCGGTACGGCGGCGAGCGCGGCCAGCCCCATCCGCCCGTCGAAGGCGAGCATCACGACGACGATCGTCAGCGGGGTCACGCAGGCGGAGATGAACGGTGCCAGCAGATGCGCCGCCACGCCCATCGCCTGCAGGACGCCCTCACCGGCCAGGACCGACACCTCCCCGACGCGGCGGGCGGTGAACCAGCCGAGGGGCAGCCGGGCCAGGTGGTCGCCGAAACGGTGGTACACACCGCGCAACATCGTGGTCCCGACGCGGAAACCGGACAGGTCACTGCGATAGCGCAGTACCGCGTAGACCGCGACCGCCGCCCCGAACGCGATCAGCCAGGGCCGGGCGTCCGCGGGCCCGCCCCCGAACAGGGCCCGCAGCACCGGAACCAGAAACGCGTAGGACAGGCCCTCGGCCACCGCGGTCGCCGTCATCAGGGCCACGGTGCGGCGCATCGGCTGGGCGTACTCGTGTCCCAGCAGCCGCAGCAGCATTCGAATCATCGGAGCTCGTCTCCTCGCGGTACGCCACCGTGGGTCTCGGCCTCGCCGGTGATCGCGGTTCGGTGGGTTCGGTGGGATCAGTGGGATCAGTGGGATCAGTGGGATCGCCAGAACGCGGCGAATTTTCCGTTCTGTTCCAGCAGTTCGGCGGGCCCGCCCCGCTCGACGATCGCCCCGTCCTCCAGCATCACGACCGTGTCGGCGTCGGCGACCGTCTCCAGCCGGTGGGCGATGACGAGAATCGTCCGATCGCCCACCGGCGTCGTCAGGGCACCGCGTACCGCCCGTTCGGTCCGCGGGTCGGCGAAGGCGGTCGCCTCGTCGAGCACCAGGACGGGCGCGGCGGAGAGCAGCGCGCGGGCGATCGAGATCCGCTGCGCCTCCCCGCCCGACAGCCTGACGTCCTCGCCGATCACCGACTCGTATCCGCGCGGCAACTCAAGGATCCGGTCGTGGATGTTCGCCAGCCGGGCGACGCGGACCACGTCGTCGAGGTCGGCACTCGGTACCGCCAGCGCGATGTTGTCCGCGACCGACGCGCGCAGCAGGCGGACGTCCTGGAAGACGAAGGAGACCATCCGGTGGAGATCCCGGCCGTCCAGCTCGCGGAGATCGACACCACCCAGGAGGACCGAGCCGTGGGTCGGGTCGAAGAACCGGGGCAGCAGCTGGACCAGCGTGGACTTCCCGCTTCCCGACGGCCCCACGATCGCGGTGACCGTCCCCGGTTCGAGCACCAGGTCGATTCCGCGCAGCACCTCGTGGCCGGTGTCGTAGCCGAACCGGACGTCACGCAGTTCCACCCGGTGTCCCCGGGGCGCGACCGGGTGCGCGGGCTCCGGGAGCGACCGCACCGCGAGCACGTCCCGGATCCGGCCGATCGCGCGCCGGGCGGCCTGCAGATCGTCGAAGCCGTGGCCGAGGGCCGCCACCGGGGCGGTCAGCCCCAGTCCCAGCAGCAGGAAGGGGAGCAGGTCCGCGGGGACCATGGAACCGGCCGTGATCAGGGCCGTCCCGCCCGCCAGCACGACCAGCAGCACGACCGGCGGTGTCAGCAGCAGCGCCATCGCCGCGGCGATCCCGGAGATGCCGAGCACCCAGCGAAGGAAGGTGTCGGCGAAGTCGTCCGTGGCCGTGAGGAAGTCGCGGTGGGCGCGCTCGCCTCCGCCGAACGCCTTGACGACCGAGATCCCCTGGACGAACTCGACGGCCGTGTTCGAGATCCGTCCCATCGCCTCGTCGCGGTCCTCCTGCTCGCGCTGCCGTCTCGGGGTCATCATCAGCGGGACCAGCGCGACCGCCAGCGCCACCGGGATCATCGTGATCAGCGTGAGCCGCCAGTCGACGGTGAGCAGGTAGACCAGCGACACCAGCGGCACCACGAACGCGGAGACGAGCTCGCCGGGGGTGTGGGCGATGAGCGGATGCACGGCGCTCACGTCCTGCCCCACCACCTTCGCCAGCTCGCCGGTCCTGCGCCGGGAGAACCAGCCGATCGGTACGCGCCCCAGCCGCGCGGCCAGCCCCCGGCGAAACGACAGCTGCACCCGGGCGTCGAGAAGGTGCCCGATGCCGGACGACGCGGCCGTGAACAGCAGCCGTACGAGCAGGCCGGCCGCGCCCGCGATCACGACGACCCGGACGTGACCGTGGTCGACCGGGCCGGGCGACAGCAGGGTGCGGCCCAGTTCGACGACCGCGAGCAGCGGTGCCAGCCCCACGATGGCACCGATGACCTGCAGCAGGGCGACGGCGGCGAAACTCCCTCGATAGGGCCGCAGCAGCCCCGCCGGGCTCTGTCCCGCCGCGGATCCGGTGTCCGGTGGCGGGGTGGACCGCTCGCTCGCCGTGGCGACGTCGGTGGCGTTCATCGCTCTCCCGTCCTTGTCGATCTCGTCGATTTCGCTGTGACCGGCGCGTGGCCGGGCCGATGGTGGCCGACCTGGCCGACCAGACCTGCCGGGATTGCCAGACCGGCCCGGTTGGTCTGGTCGGTCCTGGCGGGTCAGGTCGGCCGCGTCGATCTCAGTCGGCCAGGGCGCGGCGCAGGGCCGCGGCGAGCTCGGCGATCTGCCGCTGCGACACCTCGGCGGACAGGATCGCCTGCGACCCGTGGAAGGTGCCGGGCCACTGGTGCAGCTCGACCGACACGCCCGCCTCCAGCAGGCGCACCGCGTAACCGATGTCGTCGTCGCGGTTCGGGCAGAGCTCCGCGGTGGAGATGTAGGCGGGGGGCAGGCCGGACAGGTCGGCGGCCCGCGCCGGGGCGGCGTACGGCGAGGCGGGCTCGGAGCCCAGGTAGTGCCGCCACGCCACGGTGACCTTGTCGCGGTTCATCCAGGGCGTGTCGGTGAAGTGCCGCGCCGCCCACGTCTCCTGCCGGTCGTCGACACTGGGCTGGTTGAGCAGCTGGAAGCGGATCCTCGGCCCCCGCTGGTCGCGCGCCCGCAGCGCCGTCGCCGCCGCGAGCCCCCCTCCGGCGCTGTGGCCGCCGACCGCGATCCGCTCCGGGTCGATGCCGAGCTCGGCCGCGTGCTCGGCCGTCCAGGCCAGCACCGCGTAGGTGTCGTCCAGGGCGGCCGGGAACGGATCCTCGGGGGCGAGACGGTAGCCCACCGAGATCACCGTCGCGCCGGAGGCCTCCGCGAGCCGGATGGCCCACGGGTGCTCGGTGTCCAGGTCACCCATGACGAACCCGCCGCCGTGCAACCAGATGAGGGCGCCCTGCGCCTGGTACGGGCGATAGATCCGCACCGCCACGTCCGGGTCGGCGGGCACCGTACGGTCCTCGATCTCCATGTCCGCGATGTCGGGTACCGGTATCGCGGTGGCCAGCTCGGCGAAGCTCTTGCGCTCGATGACCGGGTCGATCAGGTCCGCCCGGGGAAACAGCGGAATGAATGCTTCCAGTTCAGGATCCATAACCCGATCCTTACAGCCCGCATCCCGGAGATCATCCGCCACTCGTCGGGCATTCCACCCCTGTCGCGCGACGATCGCCGCATATCCTGCTGGCATGGAGGCATTGGCCGCACGGCTGTCGCAGTTGGACGCGGAGGCCGGGGGCGCGCTCCGCGTCGTGATGTTCTACGACACGCTGATGCGCCGCCGGGTGGACCTTCCGGCACTCGCGCGGGCCTCGGCGGGCCTGGCCGAGTGCGTGGCCGGGGTCAGGCTGCACGGTACGGGGCGGGTGATCCGCATGTCGCCCGGCGGCGGGGAGGCGTCCGTCCCGGCGTCGCCCGCGTCCGCCACGGCGCCGATCACCCTCGACGGGGAGGAGGCCGGGACGGTGTGGCTGGAACGCCCCGGCCCGCCCGGCGCGCTCGACGAGCTGCTGCTGGACCGGCTCGCCATCGCCGCCACGGCGGTCGTCGAGCGGTACGGCCCGGCCCGCACCACCATGGCCGACCCCGCGCTCGTCGAGCTGGTGATCAGTTCCGGCAGCGACGAGGCGGCCAGGGCCCGGGCCCTGCGGCTCCTGGGTTTCGCCGCCGACCTGCCGATCCGCGTCATCGCCGTACGGTCGCGGCGCCCGCTCGACCAGATCGGCGGCCTGCTCTGCCCGACCCGCCCGGTGAAGGCGGCGCCGGTCGCCGACGTGGGCGTCATCCTGGCCACCACCATGGACCCGGCCCGGTTTCCCGCGGGCGTGCGCGCGGGCGTCGGTGCCGCGGAAAGCCCCGACCGGTCGTGGCGGGAGGCCCGCACCGCCCTCCGCTTCACCACCTTACGGCGGCCGGTCGTCCACTACGACGACCTGGGCGTGCTGGCGCTGCTCGCGGAGATCCCCCAGGACGTCGCGCGGGACAACGCCGACGTGACCGCGATCGCCCGGATGGCGGCCAACCCGGAGGACCTGGACACGCTGGACGCGTACTGCGCCACCGGCTCCCTGCGCCGGGCCGCCGACCTTCTCCACCTGCACCACAGCAGCGTCTCCCGGCGGCTCGAACAGATCGGCAAGACGCTGGGCGTCGAACTCACCGAGCCCGCCGGGCTGACGCGGGCCGGACTCGCCCTCACCACCTGGCGGCTCCTGGACGACTGAGGCCGACACGCGAAGCGCGCGCCGCCGTGCTCGCGAGGCTGATCCGGATCGGCCTGGATCGGGCTCCCGAGGGCCGTGCAGGTACGGCGGGTCAGGCGGGGTAGCGGCGGGGGGTGAACACCACCCGGCTGCCGTCACCCCGCTCGGCCACCCGCGTGGTCGACGAGCCCACCAGCAGCAGGCAGCGCATGTCGACCGCGTCGGGGTCCAGGTCGCCGAGGGTGGTGACGGTCATGCTCTCCCGGGCCCCGCCGACGTCGCGGCCGACGACCACGGGGGTCTCCGGCACCCGGTGCTCCAGCAGCAGGTCCCGCGCGGCGGCCACCTGCCAGGTACGGCTCTTCGACGCCGGGTTGTAGATCGCCAGGACGAGGTCGGCCTTGGCCGCGGCGCTGATCCGTTCGGCGACCACCTCCCAGGGCTTGAGCAGGTCCGACAGCGACAGCACGCAGTAGTCGTGGCCGAGGGGAGCACCGGCCCTGCTCGCCACCGCGTGCGCCGCGGTCAGGCCGGGCAGCACCCGTACCGGCACGTCCGCGAACCTCGGCTCGCACGCCACCTCCAGCACCGCGCTGGCCATCGCGAACACCCCGGGATCGCCCGAGGAGACCACGGCCACCCTCGAACCGGCGGCGGCCAGCTCCAGCGCGTGCGCGGCCCGTTCGGCCTCCACCCGGTTGTCGGTGGGGTGGCGGCGCTGGCGCGGGTTGGGCGGGACGCGGTCCAGGTAGGGGCCGTACCCGACGAGCTCGTCGACACCGGCCAGCGCCTCCTGCGCCTCCGGGGTCAGCCACGGCCGCCCGGCGGGGCCGAGCCCCACCACGACCACCTCGCCGCGCGTCCTCGCGTCGCTCACGGTCTCTGTGGTGGGTGCGGGGCCCGCCGCGTTGACGGGGCTCGGGATCAGCGCCAGCGAGAAGTACGGGACGCTGCCGGGGTCGACCTCGGCGAGGGGGGCCAGGCGCTGCTGCCCGGTGGTGGCGCGCTCGACGTACCATGCCTCGTCGAGACGCCCGGCCTCGGCCAGCGCGTCACGGACCTTGGTGAACGTACGGCCGAGCTTCAGCACCGCCGCCGAGTCGGTGGCCGCCAGGCGCTCGGCGAGCACCTCGGCCGGGAGCGTTCCCGGCAGCACGGTCAGGATCTCGTCCCGCTCGACCAGCGGGCGCCCCAGGACCGCGGCGGCGCCGCTCACCGACGTCACGCCGGGCACGACCTCGGTGACGTAGCGGTGCGACAGGCGCTTGTGCATGTGCATGTACGAGCCGTAGAAGAGCGGGTCGCCCTCGCACAGCACCACCACGTCGCGCCCGGCGTCCAGGTGGGCCGCCAGCCGCACCGCGCAGGCGGCGTAGAAGTCGTCGATCGCCCCCTGGTAGCCGCCCGGGTGGTCGGTGGTCTCGGTGGTGAGCGGGTAGATGAGAGCCTCCTCGACCTGCCCCTCCCGCAGGTACGGGGCGGCCACCGAACGGGCGATGCTCCGGCCGTGGCGGGCACTGTGGAAGGCGATCACGTCCGCCTGGCCGATCAGGCGGGCGGCCTTGACGGTCACCAGTTCGGGGTCGCCGGGTCCGAGCCCCACGCCCCACAGCCGTCCGGTCACGTCGTTACTCATTCTTCCTCGCTCGCCATCGCGTTGACCGCGGCGGCGGTCATCGCGCTTCCGCCCCGGCGTCCGTTCACGACCAGGTACTCCAGGTTCGCCGGATGCTCGGCGAGGGCCTGCTTGGACTCCGCGGCACCGATGAAGCCGACCGGGACGCCGAGTACGGCGGCCGGGCGGCCCGCGCCCTCCTCGATCATCTCCAGCAGCCGGAACAGCGCGGTCGGCGCGTTGCCGATCGCGACCACCGAGCCCTGGAGCCTGTCGCGCCACAGCTCCAGCGCGGCGGCGCTGCGGGTGGTACCCAGTTCGGCGGCGAGCTCCGGCACCCGGGGGTCACCGAGGGTGCAGACCACCTCGTTGCCCGCGGGGAGGCGGCGCCGGGTCACCCCGGAGGCGACCATCATGGCGTCGCAGAGCACCGGGGCGCCCGCGCGGAGGGCCTCGCGCGCCGAGGCCACGACACCGGGTGACCAGCGCAGATCGCTCACCAGGTCGACCATCCCGCAGGCGTGGATCATGCGGACCGCGACCCTGGCGACGTCGGCGGGCAGGCCGTCCAGGTCGGCTTCCGCGCGGATGGTGGCGAAGGAGCGGCGGTAGATCTCCGCGCCGTCGCGGACGTAGTCGATCACAGTTCCCCTCTGGCGGCCGCCACCGCGGCCGCGGTCTCCTCGATGCCGGAGCAGGTCAGGCCGGTGCCGTCCAGTTCCAGGCGGTAGCCGTCGCCGGTGGCGACCACGTCCGCGACCCGCCCCCTCGGACGACCGCAGCGCCTGGCGCAGCCCGCCCAGTGCACGGGGAGCGTATCGGTGCCCGCCCCCTTCCCGGACGGCGGGGCCACGGACGGCCTGCTTCCGAACGGTCTGCTTTCGGATGGCTCGATTTCGAACGGCTCGTCTTCGGACGGCTCGTCTTCGGACGGTCCGCTTCCGGGCGGCTCGTCTTCGGACGGCCCGCTTTTGGGTGGCTCGCTTTCGAACGGTCCGCTTCCGGACGGCCCGTCTTCGAACGGCTCGCTTTCGGAGGGTCCGTCTTCGGATGGTCCGCTTCCGGACGGCCTGCTTACGGAGAGCCCGCTTTCGGATGGCCCGTCACCGGCTGGGGCCGTGAACGGCGGTGCCACGGACGTCGGGGCCATGCCGATGGCGGTGGCCGCGTCGGCTTGGACGTCGGCGAGGGACTTGGCGCAGCCGGGACGGCCGGTGCAGGCCGTCACGCCGATCCACGGGGAGGCGGGGTCGACGACCAGCCCGGCGGCCTCCAGCCGGGCGGCCGTACCCGCCACCTCGGCGGCGTCCAGGCCGGGCAGAACCACGCCCCGCCACGGCGTGAGCCGGATCTCCCCGCCCGAGGCGACGTCCGCGAGCAGCCGTGCCGACGCGGAGGTCAGCCGCCCCAGCGGGACCGCCACCCCGAGCGCGACCCGTGCGCCCCCGTTCCCGTTCCCGGTCCCGTTCCCGACGCCGCCTCCGGCCCCGGCCTTGGCCTCGGCCCCAGATCCGGACCCTGCTCCCGCTCCGAACCCCACCCCGGCCTCGGATCCGGAACCCGCTCCGGCTCCGCCTTCGGAACCCGCCCCGGCTCCGCCTCCGAACCACGCCCCGGCTCCAGTACGGGTCACGTCCGTGCTCCCGACGACCCCGACCGGACCGAGGGTCACGACCCGTGGTCTCACCGGTTCGAAGGGCGCCGTACCGGGGATCCCCAGGGCGGTTCGCACGCGGGCGGCGATCAGGGAGGGGCCGTCGGGGAGTTCGGCGATCCGCCAGGCGGTGACGTCCCGGGTGACCAACTCGTCGAGGAACGCCTCGGCGGCGGCGAGCAGAGCGGTCACGGCTTCGCCCATCGGGACGCGCAGGCCGCTGTCGGTTCCGGCGAGGATCAGCGCGGCCTCGTCCGGCCCCGTCGGCAGGATCCCCGCGTCCGCGCCCAGACCGGCCACGTCCCCCCGGCCGTCGTCGAGGGCGAACATGAACCGCCCCGGCAGGGCGGCGAGGGCGGGCCGGGCGCACAGCCGCCGGTCCAGCTCGCCGATCAGCGGGGTGACGTCGGCGATCCCGCCGCCCGGGTGGCCCGGACGGTCCGTGCCGTACGCGCCGCCCGGTCCGGTCAGCCCGCTGAGCCCAGCAGGCTCGGTGAGCCCGGTCAGCGGGGAGGCGAGGATGTTGCGGATCCGCTCGTGCGTCGCAGAGGGCAGCAGGCCCGCCCGCGCCATCCGGGCGGCGAACTCGTTCTCCGTACCGCCGTCGCCGTCTGGATTCTCCGGGCTCTCCGGGTTCTCCGGGGCGAGGCCGCGCACCTGGACGTTCGCGCGGGAGGTCAGCTCGATGACGCCGCCGCCGCACGCGGAGGCGGCGTCGGCGAGCGCGCGCAGCTGGGAGGGGGTGAGGCGGCCTCCGGGCACGCGGACGCGGGCCAGGCCGCCGTCCGCGGCGGCATGGACCTGGAGCGCCCCGGGGCACGCGTCGAGTCGCGATCGTCCGGAAAAGTCGGCTATGGACACTCAGAGGATGTTAACGCCAGTTTCTTGCATCGAACCGGACTGCCGTAGTGTCATCGGTGGCGACGGCAAAGGGAGGAAGCCGGTGTGATTCCGGCGCGGTCCCGCCACTGTAACCGGGGAGCGAACCCCACCCGGGCCACTGTCCCGACGGACGGGAAGGCCGGGGTGAGCACCGATCCGGGAGCCAGGAGACTCCAGCCGTCGCGGCCGACGACGACCCGGGGCGAGGACCCCGAGGGAGGAAGCTCCGTGCGCTTTTCGCCGTTCCCTCACTACGACGTGACATCGCGATCCCTCCGCGACACCATGGAGTCGCGGGCCCCTCGCCATGACATGGCATCACGGGTCCACCACGCCGCGACATCGCGGGTTTCTCGCCACGACGTGACACCGGGGACCCCCGATCACACCGTGGCATCGCCGTTCCTTCACCGCGATATGACATCGCCGTTCCCCGGCCACGATGTGGCGTCCCTGGGCCGTACCGCCCTGCCTCTCCTGGAGTGTGGCGCGTGATCCTCCTGCTCTCGACCTCCGACACCGACCTGCTGAGCGCTCGCGCGAGCGGCGCCGACTACCGGCTCGGCAACCCCGCCAGGCTCGCCGCCGCTGACCTCCCGCCGCTGCTGGAGGGCGCCGACCTGGTCGTGGTCCGCCTGCTCGGCGGGCGCCGCGCCTGGGAGGAGGGCCTGGACGCCCTGCTCGCCGGACCCCGGCCCGTCGTCGTCCTCGGCGGCGAGCAGGCGCCGGACGCCGAACTGATGGAGCTGTCCACCGTGCCCGGCGGGGTCTGCGCCGAGGCGCACGCCTACCTCGCCCACGGCGGCCCGGCCAACCTGACCGAACTGCACCACTTCCTGTCCGACACGCTGCTGCTCACCGGGCACGGGTTCGCCGCGCCCGAGCCCACCCCCACGTGGGGGACGCTGGAGCGCGAGGCGCGCGACCAGGACGGGCCCGTCGTCGGGGTGCTCTACTACCGGGCCCACCACGTGGCGGGGAACACCGCCTTCGTCGAGGCGCTCTGCTCGGCGATCGAGGACGCGGGCGCGCGGGCGCTGCCGGTGTACTGCGCCTCCCTGCGCACCGCGGAGCCCGGCCTGGTGGAGGTCCTGCGTACGGTGGACGCCCTGGTGGTGACCGTGCTCGCCGCGGGCGGCACCCGACCGGCGACCGCGTCGGCGGGCGGGGACGACGAGGCCTGGGACGTCGGCGCGCTCGCCGAACTGGACGTGCCGATCCTGCAGGGCCTGTGCCTGACGAGCAGCCGGGCCTCCTGGGCGGAGAACGACGACGGCCTGTCCCCGCTGGACGCCGCCACCCAGGTCGCGATCCCCGAGTTCGACGGGCGGATCATCACGGTGCCGTTCTCCTTCAAGGAGATCGACGAGGACGGGCTGACCGTCTACGTGGCCGACCCCGAGCGGGCCTCGCGCGTGGCGGGCATCGCGGTGCGCCACGCCACGCTGCGGCACATCCCGCCCGCCGAGCGGCGGCTGGTGCTGATGCTGTCGGCCTACCCCACCAAGCACGCCCGCATCGGCAACGCCGTCGGCCTGGACACCCCGGCCAGCCTCGTACGGCTGCTGGCCGCGCTCCGCGAGCGCGGGTACGACATCGGCGCCGAGGACGAGCTGCCCGGGGTGACCGGGCAGGACGGCGACGCGCTCATCCACGCGCTGATCGCCGCGGGCGGGCAGGACCAGGACTGGCTCACCGAGGAGCAGCTCGCCGGGAACCCGGTGCGCATCGCGGCGAGCCGGTACGCCGAGTGGTACGCCACCCTCCCCGCGGACCTGCGCGCCCGGATGGAGGAGCACTGGGGCCCGGCGCCCGGCGAGCTGTTCGTGGACAGGTCGCGCGACCCGGAGGGCGAGATCGTGCTGGCCGCGCTGCGCTCCGGCAACGTGGTGGTCATGGTGCAGCCGCCGCGCGGCTTCGGCGAGAACCCCATCGCGATCTACCACGACCCCGACCTGCCGCCCAGCCACCACTACCTGGCCGCCTACCGCTGGCTGGCCGACGGCTTCGGCGCGCACGCCGTGGTCCACGTGGGCAAGCACGGCAACCTGGAATGGCTGCCCGGCAAGTCAGCGGGCATGTCGGCCTCCTGCGGCCCGGACGCCGCGCTCGGCGACCTGCCGCTCATCTACCCGTTCCTCGTCAACGACCCCGGCGAGGGCACCCAGGCCAAGCGCCGCGCCCACGCCACCCTGGTCGACCACCTCGTCCCGCCGATGGCCCGCGCCGACAGCTACGGGGACATGGCCAGGCTGGAGCAGCTCCTCGACGAGCACGCCTCCATCGCGGCGATGGACCCGGCCAAGCTGCCCGCGATCCGCGCCCAGATCTGGACGCTCATCCAGGCCGCCAGGCTCGACCACGACCTCGGCGTCGCCGACCGCCCGCACGACGCCGAGTTCGACGACTTCCTGCTGCACATCGACGGCTGGCTGTGTGAGGTCAAGGATGTCCAGATCCGCGACGGCCTGCACGTGCTGGGGGTCGCTCCCGAGGGGCAGCCGCGCGTCGACCTGGTGCTGGCCATGCTCCGCGCCCGGCAGATGTGGGCGGGCAGCGAGGCGCTCGTCGGCCTGCGCGAGGCCCTGGGCCTGGCCGAGGACGGCAGTGCGGGACGGATCGGCGTCGACGAGGCCGAGACCCTGGCCCGCGCCCTGGTCGAGGCCATGGAGCAACGCGGCTGGGACCCGTCGGCGGCCGGGGAGGTGACCGCCGCGATCCTGGGCCGGACGGAGCCCCGGACCGAAGGCACCGCCCCGGACAGCGAGACCGACTCGACCGCTTCAAGCGAAGTAACCGAAGTAACCGAAGTAACCGACCCGGGCCACGAGACCGACTTGACCCGTACGACCGGTTCGACCGGCGTGACCGCTCAGGGCGGCGGGTCCGGTGCACACGCCGGTGGCGCGGACCTGGGGACGGTGGAGCGGATCCTGCGGTTCGCCGCCGTCGAGGTCGTGCCCCGGCTGGCGCGTACCACCGACGAGATCGACGCGATCCTGCACGCCCTCGACGGCGGCTACGTCCCGGCGGGGCCGAGCGGGTCGCCGCTGCGGGGGCTGATCAACGTGCTCCCCACCGGCCGCAACTTCTACTCGGTCGACCCCAAGGCGGTGCCGAGCAGGCTGGCGTGGGAGACCGGCCAGGCGATGGCCGACTCCCTGCTGGAGCGCTACCGCGCCGACACCGGCGACTGGCCGCGCTCGGTCGGGCTGTCGGTGTGGGGGACGAGTGCCATGCGCACCGCAGGGGACGACGTCGCCGAGGTGCTGGCGCTGCTCGGCGTGCGGCCGGTCTGGGACGAGGCCTCGCGCCGCGTCACCGGCCTGGAGCCCATCCCCGCCACCGAGCTGGGCCGCCCGCGCGTGGACGTCACCGTCAGGATCAGCGGCTTCTTCCGCGACGCCTTCCCGCACGTCGTGGCGATGCTGGACGACGCCGTACGGCTGGCGGCCGGGCTGGAGGAGCCCGAGGAGCTCAACTACGTGCGGGCGCACGTGCTCGCCGACCAGGCCGGGCACGGCGACGAGCGCAGGGCCACCATGCGGATCTTCGGCTCCCGGCCGGGCGCGTACGGGGCCGGGTTGCTGCCGCTGATCGACAGCCGCAACTGGCGTGACGACGCCGACCTCGCCGAGGTGTACGCGGTCTGGGGTGGTTTCGCCTACGGCCGGGGCGTCGACGGGGTGCCCGCCAGGCAGGACATGGAGACGGCCTACCGCAGGATCGCCGTGGCGGCCAAGAACGTCGACACCCGCGAGCACGACATCGCCGACTCCGACGACTACTTCCAGTACCACGGCGGCATGATCGCCACCGTCCGGGCGCTCACCGGGAAGGCGCCGGCCGCCTACATCGGCGACAGCACCAGGCCGGACGCGGTCCGTACCCGGACGCTCTCGGAGGAGACGTCCAGGATCTTCCGCGCCCGGGTGGTCAACCCGCGCTGGCTGGCCGCCATGCGCAGGCACGGCTACAAGGGCGCCTTCGAGCTGGCCGCCACCGTCGACTACCTGTTCGGCTACGACGCCACCACCGGCGTCGTCGCCGACTGGATGTACGACAAGCTGGCCGCGACCTACGTGCTGGACCCGGAGAACCAGGCGTTCATGGCCCGGTCCAACCCGTGGGCGCTGCACGGCATCGCCGAGCGGCTGCTGGAGGCGGCCAGCCGGGGCATGTGGGAGCACCCCGACCCCGCCATCCTGCGCGACCTCCAGGAGGTCTACCTCAAGTCCGAGGGAGACCTGGAGGGCGGCGCCTGAATCGACGCCCTCACGGGCTCTGTTCGTACGAGCGGGGGCGGCGTTCAACCCAGGGCGTGGTCGAGGTTGAACGCCGCGCTGATCAGCGCGAGGTGGGTGAAGGCCTGCGGGAAGTTGCCGAGCTGCTCGCCGGTCCGCCCGATCTCCTCGGCGTACAGGCCGAGGTGGTTGGCGTACGTGAGCATCTTCTCGAACGCCAGCCGCGCCTCGTCCAGGCGCCCGGCCCGGGTGAGCCCCTCGACGTACCAGAACGAGCAGATCGAGAAGGTGCCGTCCTCGCCGCGCAGCCCGTCCGGGCTGACGGCGGGGTCGTAGCGGTAGACCAGTGAGTCCGACACCAGGTTCGCGCCGAGCGCGTCGAGGGTCGACAGCCACTTCGGGTCGGTGGGGGAGATGAACTTCGCCATCGGCATCATCAGCACCGAGGAGTCGAGGACGTCGTCGTCGAAGTGCTGGACGAACGCCTCCAGCTCCTCCGACCAGCCGCGCCGCATGATCTGCCGGTAGATCGCGTCGCGGGCCAGCTGCCAGCGCGGCGTGTCGGCGGGCAGCCCGCGGTGGGCGGCCATCCGCATGGCCCGTTCGATCGCCACCCAGCACATCAGCCGCGAGTAGACGAAGTCCTTGCGCCCGCCGCGCGTCTCCCACACGCCCTCGTCGGGCTGGTCCCAGTTGTCGCAGACCCAGTCGACCAGGATGTGCACGTCGTCCCAGAGGGCGCTGGAGATCGGCCGGTGCCACTTGTCGTAGAGGTAGACGGAGTCGAGGAGGGCGCCGTAGATGTCCAGCTGGAGCTGGTCCACGGCCGCGTTCCCGACGCGTACCGGGGCCGAGCCCTGGTAGCCCTCAAGGTGGGGCAGCTCGATCTCGGGCAGCTCGGTGCGCCCGTCGATGCCGTACATGATCTGCAGGGGCCCCGAGGGGCCGCCGCCGTCGCGGCTGACGTGCCTGGACAGGAAGCCCATGAACGCCTCGGCCTCCTCGCCGAAGCCCAGCCGCAGCAGCGCGTACACGCAGAACGCCGAGTCGCGGATCCAGACGTACCGGTAGTCCCAGTTGCGTTCCCCGCCGATCTGCTCGGGCAGGCTGGTCGTCGCGGCGGCCACGATCCCGCCGGTCGGCGCGTACGTGAGGAGCTTCAGCGTCAGCGCGGACCGGTGGACCATCTCCCGCCACCGGCCCCGGTATCTCGACGAGGACAGCCAGCGCCGCCAGTACGCCACGGTCGCGGCGAACTCCTCCTCGGCCTCCTCGACCGGGCACGCGCGCAGCGCCACGTCGTCGCCGAACCTGTCGAGGGCGAACACCGCGCACTCGCCCTCGGTGAGCTTGAACTCCGAGAGCACGTCCTGGCCGTCCGCCTCCAGGGTGGTGCTGGCCGACAGGGTGAGGGACAGCGACGGCGACTCGAAGAGCGCCCGGTCCCGGTGCAGGCTCAGCACGTGGGGCTGCCTGCCGTAGTCGAACCGGGGAGCCACCCGCGCCCGGAACCCCAGTGACCCGCGGACGCACTTCACCCGCCGGATCAGCCGGTGCCTGGCGCCGTCGCCCGTGTCGCCGACGATCGGCATGAAGTCCTGGACCTCGCCCACCCCGTCGGCGGCGGAGAAGCGGGTGATCAGCACGTTGGTGTCGGGGAAGTAGAACTGCCTGGTCCTCGCCGGGGCGTCCGGGCACAGCTCGAACGACCCGCCCCGGCCCGCGTCCAGGATCGAGCCGAACACGCTGGGCGCGTCGAAGCGCGGGCAGCAGTACCAGACGATGGTGCCGCCGGTGTCCACCAGCGCCGCGGTGTGCAGGTCGCCGATCAGCCCGTGGTCGGCGATGGGCCGGTAGCCGGGGGCGCCCGCCGGATCCCGGCGAGCGGACTCCGCCGAGGTCATCTCGGCCTTCTCACGTCGCGGGCAGGGCACCTCACGCCCTCAAGCTATGTGCCCTGGGCACCCGCCCGGTCCCGTACCGCGTCAAGGAGTCGGCAGGTTTCCCGCCGCCGGAGGCAAAGCCGTCGCCGCCTGGACGGTGAACGGCGTCACACGATCCCCTCACGGGCTGTTTTTCGCGACATAATGTCGTAAACTTTGCGACAGGTTGTCGTATAAAGGAGTGTGGAGTCGTGACGCAGCGAACCCAGAAGTTGATCGTCGTAACCGGAGCCTCCACGGGCATGGGCGCGTCGGCCGCCCGCGAGCTGGCCCGCCGGGGATTCCACGTCCTGGCGGGCGTGCGGCGCGACCGTGACGCCGACGCCATCCGGTCGACCGGCGTCGAGCCCGTCATCCTCGACATCACCAGGCCCGAGCAGGTGGAGGCACTCGCCGCGCGGGTCGCCGGGGACCCGCGCGCGCTGCACGCGCTCGTCAACAACGCGGGCATCCAGGTGAACGGCCCGGTCGAGGCCCTGCCGATGGCGCAGTGGCGGTTGGTGTTCGAGGTCAACCTGTTCGGCCACATCGCCGTCACCCAGGCGCTCCTGCCCGCGCTGCTGCGCGCCGGGGGCCGCGTGATCAACATCAGCTCGGTCGGCGGTAAGGCCGCCATGCCCACCTACGGCGCGTACGCTGGCACGAAGTTCGCCCTGGAGGCGGTGAGCGACTCGCTGCGCCGGGAGGTCGCACCGCTGGGCGTGCAGGTGGTCGTGGTCGAGCCCGGCGGCGTCCGTACGGAGATGGCCGCCCGGGGGATCGCGACGGCGAACCGGCTGGCCGCCGAGATGACGCCGGAGCAGGACGAGCGCTACGGCGGCCTGGTCCAGGCGATCAACACGCTGATGGCCACGGGCACCGCGTCGGGCGTGACCGCCGATGCCGCCGCCCGGGTCATCGCGAAGGCCGTGACGACCCGCGGGCCGCGTACCCGCTACACCGTCGGCCGGGACGCCGCCCTGATCACCCGCCTGGCTCGGATCCTGTCCGACCGCACGTTCGACCGCGTCATCGCCGCCACCCTGCGCCGCCACTACCCGAAGGGAGCCACCGCGACAGCGGGCCCTCACGATGGGGGAGGATGACCGGATGCCACGGATCCGGGGAGCCAGCATCGAGGAGCACCACGAGATGGTGTGGGCCGACCTCGCCGAGGCGACGCGGCAGCTGCTGCTGGAGCGCGACTACGACTCGATCAACATGGGCCACATCGCGGCCCGTGCCGGGCTCGCGCGCAACACGCTGTACAACTACGCCCGCGACAAGAGCGCGCTGGTCCTGGCGCTGACCCAGCGGGTGGGCCGGCCCGCGGTCGAGCGGGTGGCCGCGATCGCCGCGCGCTC
Source organism: Streptosporangium sp. H13245 (assembly GCF_055690525.1). NCBI lineage: Bacteria > Bacillati > Actinomycetota > Actinomycetes > Streptosporangiales > Streptosporangiaceae > Streptosporangium > Streptosporangium sp. H13245. The sequence continues at coordinate 29,250 of NZ_JBSZKT010000012.1, forward strand.
CGCGGACCCGGCCGCGGAGCGGATGCGGGAGATCGTCGTGGCGGTCCTGGAGGCGTTCACGGACCAGATCATGCGGCTGGTGTTCCGGCCGGGCGCCGAGGTGGCGAAGGGGCCGGGCAGCCCGTTCCACGCGATCGTGGCCGAGGTGGAGAACGTCGTCCGGGACGGTGTCGCGCGCGGAGAGTTCCGCGACGTCGGCGACGTGCACCTCGCGGTGGAGCTGCTGTCGGGGGTCATGCGCGCGGGCGCCGAACGCATCGGCCGGGACCCGGCCGCCTTCGCGGCCACGGTCGGCGCGGCGCGGGAGATCGTCCTCGGGTCCCTGGCCCGGGAGGTGCCGCCGGAGTACGGAGCCGCCTGAGGACCCGGCGACGGGCCGCCGTGCGCCGGACGGGGTCGCGCGTCAGGCTCACAGGCCGAGCGGCACAGGTCTGGCAGGAGCCCCGCCGGAGATCAGCGCCGCCAGCGGCGTGGCCAGGTCGCGCGGTGAGAACACGTCGGGACCGGAGTAGCCCGCGATGTCCGGCAGCCGCCACCAGCGGAAGTCGACGAGGTTCTCGGCGGCGAGTTCGTCGTCGGACATCGCGCCCCGGGGATGGAACGACGCGACGCGGACAAGGAAGTAGTCGTTGATCACTCCGTCGTAGCCCACCACGTGCCCGGGGTCGATGACCTCCTGGTGCCAGACATGCGGCGGGTCGGCCTCGACGACGAGCCCCGTCTCCTCGCGGAGTTCGCGGCGCAGGGCGACCAGGACGGCCTCGTCACGCTCGACGCCTCCGCCGGGCGTCGCCCACACGGCGATCGTCCCGGTCGGCTTGGGGATGACCAGCCGGCACAGCAGGATGCGGTCGTCCTCGTCGAGAACGACCGCGCGGACCGAACGACGCAGATGCACCAGGGACATCCGCGTATGCTATCCGCCCGCCTCCGACCTGGACGACCCCCTGGAATCGATCGTTCAGGCGCATTCCGGATCGGGTGAGCGCTACGTCCCCGGAAGGTTCGCTGCGTGGACCGCGGGCACGACGAAGGGCGCGAGCAGGCCGGGAACCGCCTCCTCGGCGAACGCGAGCCCCTGCCCGACGTGGACGTCCCTGACCCGGTGGGTGCCCGCGGACGTCGCCGCGGTGAGGGTCATCAGCTTCCGGCGGCGCTGTGCGGGGGAGCGGCCGACCGTCCAGCCGATGACCGCGTCCCTGCGCAGCGCCACCGTCTTGCGCCTGGCCGTGCCGTGGCGGGTGAGCAGATGGTCACCGGCCAGGCCGTGGCCGAGGTTGCGGTAGGCGTCGACCGCCAGCAGCAGCGTGACGGGCACGCAGGCCGGGGCGAGCAACCACAGCGTGTCCGGGACCCAGCTCAGCCAGAGTCCGAGCCCGGCCAGCGCCACGGCAGGCAACGCCGGTACCCAGACGGCACGGGACAGCCGTACGCGCAGAGCGGCCCGAGGGTGCGGGCGCAACCGGGCCGCCAGCACGGGGGCGCCGAGCACCTGGGCGGCGACTTTCAGTGCCGCCTGCCGGGGCGCGGGTGGCAGCAGCGCGGCGGAGGTCCGCTCCTCGCTGTCGCCGGGGTCGGCACCGGCGACGAGCGCGCTCAGCCGGGCACCGCCTCCCCACCGCAACGGCAGCGGCTCGGCCAGTTCGGCACCGCGCAACCGGCTTTCCCGGAGCGACAGCGACCGGGTGGTGAGCAGGCCCCGCCGTACCCGGTAGGTGCCGTCGGCCTCGCGGGTCAGCCGGAAGCGCCACCACACCTCCAGATGAAGCAGCAACGCCCCCGCCAGCCCGACGACCGCGAGGACCACGACGGCGACAGCTGCCACCGCCACCGGTGAGGACCGGGACGCCTCGCCCCAGACGTCCCTCAGGAAGCCGACCTCGGCGGGTTCGACGCCGAAGATCTCCAGTACGCGGAAGAGCGCGCCGAACGGCGCCAGGCCGATGAGCGGTGTCCAGCTGCTCAGCAGGGCGAAGCCGATCCAGGCCGGGCGCAGCCGCGCCAGGGGCGCCCGCGCGGATGCCGTGTTCTCCCCGCCGAGCAGCAGGCGCAGGTGCCCGGCCTGGGACCGGGAGACGGCGTCGAGGCGCAGTCCCGCCTCCTCGCCGGTGCCGATGCGCACCACGGTCACGCCGAACAGGCGGTGCGCCGGTCCCGCCGTCAGGTCGACGGCGCGCACCCGGTCGCGGGGGACCGAGCGATGCCGGCGAAACAGCAGTCCGGAGCGGATCTCGACGCGCTCGCCGGTGATCCGGTAACGCGTGGTGGCGTACCGCAGCACACCGTACGCGGCGATCGCGGCCAGGACGGCCAGCAGGACGACGAGCGGGATGACCGTTCGCGGGGTGGGCCCGGTGGCGAGGACGGCGGTCACGGAGGGGATCGAGGGGCCGACCAGCCAGCTCAGCGCGACCGCGACGGTCCGCGCGTCGAGTCGTTCCCACGTCTCGTCGCGGGGGTTCACGTCGCGCCCCTGGGCGTCGAGCTGTTCCCCTGTCTCGTTACGGGGGTTCACGTCGCGTCCCCGGGCGTCGAGCTGTTCCCCTGTCTCGTTACGACGGTTCACGTCGCGTCCCCGGGTACGGCCTGTGCCTTGGCCGTCAGCCGCTCGACGAGGTCGGCGGCGATGTGCCGGTCCAGCCCCTGGATCTTGATCGATCCGGCGGCCGAGGCCGTGGTGACCTTCACCCCCGACAGCCCGAAACCCTGCTGGAGCGGGCCGCGCAGGGTGTCGACGGTCTGGATGCGCGACATCGGCGCCACCCGCCACTTGTGCCACAGCCAGCCGGAGGCCGCGTAGACCGCGTCGTCGGTGACCTCCCAGCGATGGATCCGGTACCGCTGACCCGGCATGACCAGCGCGTACGCCACGCCGGGCACCGCGACGACGAGCAGCGACAACAGCAGCCACGGCCGGGCGGGCGCGATCAGCGCGGCCAGCACGGCCAGTACGAGCACCGGCGGCAGCACCGGAACCAGCGCCTGCGCCCTCCACCAGCGGATCGCCCTGGGGTCGACGGAGTGCCTGGGGGGCCGCAGTTCCAGCTCCATCACTTCTCCTTTCTGGTGGCCCTGTCGAACAGGTCGGCCAGCTCCCGGGCGTAGGTGTCGAAGTCGATGTCGTCGTAGGCCGCCATCAAGATGAGCACGCCGTCGACCGCCTGCTTCACGGTCACGGCCATCACCCGGGTGGAGAAGGCGCCGAACTCACCGGCGGCCTGCCCGAACCGCAGGATCTCCTCGACCTGCCCCATCTCGGCCTCGTTGGCCCGTACGTCGAGTCGCTGGCGGCCGTCCTCGGTGCGGAAGCTCGTCCAGATGTCCAGCAGGGCCAGCATGTGCCGCCGGTGGGTGCCGTAGAACTCCACGCTCGCCTCGATGTAGGCCCGCAACATGCCCGCGGCCGTGGTCTGCGCCTCGGCCCGGGGACGGACGAAGGCGTCCCCGGCGACGGCCGCGTCGTCGACGACCTGCTGGACGAGGTCGTCCTTGCTGCCGAAGTGGTAGGAGATGACGCCCTTGCTGATCCCGGCGCGTTCGGCGATCCGGGCCAGTGACGCCTGGGCGTAGCCCAGCTCGGCGATCACGTCGATCGCGCACTGGACGATCTGGTCCCGGCGGGCGGTCTCGATGAACGAACGCTCTTGCTGGCCACCTGCCTTGTTTTTTGACCGCATGGCCAAAAAATAGCACAGCCGGTCACCTTATTTCCATGTGTGAGCCGGGCCGATAGCGTTCGCCTGTTGGGCGTTGAGGTTATGGAGGGGGGCGACTCGTGCCTGAGGTGTGGCGGACGTTGGCCGCGATCGCGGGCGGGTCGCTGCTGCTCTGGCTGGTGCTGGTCGGCTTCCTGGCGGCGGCCCGCCCCAAGGGCGGCGCGCTGGGCGAGACCCTGCGGCTGCTCCCCGACCTGCTCCGCCTGATCGCCGCGCTCGCGCGTGATCGCACCCTGCCGCGCGGGGTACGGAACCGGCTGTGGTTGCTGCTGGGCTACCTGGCGCTGCCCATCGACCTGATCCCCGACTTCATCCCGGTGCTGGGCTACGCCGACGACGCGATCATCGTCGCGTTCGTCCTGCGCTCGGTCATCCGGCGGGCCGGGCCCCAGGCGCTGGTCCGCCACTGGCCCGGCACGCCGGACGGGCTGGCCACCGTCCGGCGCCTGATCGGAGCCCGGGAGCCCGCCGGCTGACCCGCCGACGCGTGTCGAGACCTCGATCTCGCAGGCGGACGTCGACATGTCCCCGAAGTGCGGGGTCTCCTGACGCCGGGAAACCCCGTACTCGCGGGAAGGTCAGACGAGGGTGCTCCAGAACGACCAGAAGCGCACGGCGATCAGCGCGACGACCGCGCCGAACCACAACGCGATCGCGACCGAGTGGTAGTTCCTCAGGGTCGCCACGACGCGGGCCCCGCCCGGCAGGTGGCCCCGCGCGAGGTTGCGCACGGTGACGTACCAGAACAGCGGGATCGTCACCGCCCACACGATCATGCAGTACGGGCACAGGGCGCCGATGACGTAGAGGCTCTGGAAGATCAGCCAGTGCACGAAGATCGCGCCGCAGGTGACCCCCGCCTGCAGGCCCAGCCAGAACCACCGGCCGAAGGCGGCCCCGGCCAGCAGCGCGGCGCCGACCGTCAGGACGACGGCGAAACCGGCGACCCCCAGGAGCGGGTTGGGGAAGCCGAACAGCTCGGCCTGCGGGGTCTTCATGATCGACCCGCACGACAGCACCGGATTGACGCTGCAGCTGGGCACGTAGTCCGGGTCCCTCAGCAGGGCGATCTTCTCAACGGCCAGGACGAACGCCGCCAGCAGCCCGATCGCGCCGCCGATCACCAGCAGCCAGGGCAGCAGGTGGGGGAACGGCTCCTCGGGCCGCCGTTCGCCCGTCTCGTCACGGCCTGCCTGATGACCGTGCTCGGGGTGCTCGGCGGGGGCGGGTTCAGCCGGCGAGTGCCGCATCGATGGCCGCCTTGAACTCGTCGCGGGACTGGGGCTGGATCTTGGTGCCGTTGAGGAAGAACGTGGGCGTACCGCTCACACCGAGGGCCTGGCCGTCGGCGACGTCTTTGTTCACCCGGGCCAGGGTGGCCGGGTCGTCATAGGCCCGGTCCCAGGCGGCCATGTCCAGGCCGAGGCCCTGGGCGAAACCGCGGAAGACCGCGTCGGCCGGGACCTGCTTCTCGCCCCACTGGGCCTGCGTCTCGTACATCCGCTGGTACATCGCCTCGAACCTGCCCTGCCGGGCGGCGGCCTCCACGGCGCGGGCGGCGCGTTCGGCGTTGAAGTGGCCGGGCAGCGGGAAGTAGCGGACCACGAACGTGACCTTGCCCGCGTACTGCTCGCGCAGCTCCTCCACGACCGGGAAGAAGGCCCTGCACGCCTCACACTCGAAGTCGAGGAACTCCACCAGGGTCACCCTGCCGTCGGCGGCGCTCTGCACCGTGTGGCTGTCGGCCCGCACCAGCCGCGACTCCCCGGCGGCCACGGCGCCGGTCGCGTCCCCGCCTCCGCCGCCAATCCTGCTGATGAGGACGAAGGCGGCCAGTACCACGACCACCGCGCCCACCACGGCCGCGGTCACGGCGAGGTTCTTCCTTCGGATGGACCGCCGGTCGTCCGCGTGCCCGCTCCCGGTCCGGTCGTGTTGCTGTGACACCTACGCTCCTCAATGTCCGGACGCCCCGGCCGGGTGGCCGGGCGTCCCCATACTTCTACACGGCGTAGAAGATTCGCGTAAAACCGCCGACATCGCCTCCGCCGAGGGGACGCCGAGGGGACGGAGGCCCCTGCGGGAGGGCTCGCCGGGAGGCCTGGCGTACCCTTCTGCCCACGGTGAGGCGATCACGAGGAGAGGGGTCACCGGTGCGGCTCGGCCATCTGGAGCGCTCGATCATGGAGGCCCTGTGGCGGCACCCCGGCGGGATGCTCGCCCAGGAGGTCGCCGACTCCCTGCCGTCCCGGCCCGCGGTGACGACCGTGCTGACCGTGCTGCTGCGCCTGTCCCACAAGGGCCTGGTCACCCGGGAACGCGTCGGCCGGGCGCACCGCTACCGGGCCAGTGGCGGCAAGGACGCCTTCGTCGCCGAGGTCATGCAGGAAGCCCTCAGCGAGGCGGGCGACGTCGACGCCGTGGTCCACCGCTTCGTCGGAACCGTCTCCCCCGAGGTCGCCACCGCCCTGCGCCTGGCCCTGCGGCACCGGGAAGCGGAGCACGACGAGCGGCACGGAGAAGTAGAGGGAGAAGTAGAGCACGACGAGCGGGACCGGCGAGAGGGGCAGGCGCCGTGACGGCGTGGATGCTCGCCGCAGGCACCGCGCTGCTTCCCCTCCTGCTCGGCGAGCGAGTGGCCGTACGGCTGGCCTCGGCCGCGTGGACGAGCCGCCAGCCGCGGGCCGCGCTGGTGCTGTGGCAGGCCATCGGCCTGTCCGCCGGACTGGGCGCCCTCGGGCTGGGCCTGGTCGCCGCGGTCGCGCCGCTGGCGGCGGCCTTCCCGCACGGCGTACACACCCTCGGCGACCAGATCGTCGACGGACGGGGCCTGTCCGGCCTGGGCTGGGGCCACGTCGCCGCGCTGCTGTGGTCGCTGGCGCTGCCCGCCTGGCTGCTGGCCCACACGGTGCGAACCCTCACCAAGACAAACGCAGGGCGGCGACGTCAGCGCCTGATGGTCGACCTGGTCGCCGACCTGGACCGCGACTACGGCGCCTACGTCCTGCCCGAGGCCCGGCCCGTCGCCTACTGCGTCCCCGGGCGCCAGGCCCGCGTCGTGGTCAGCCGGGGCGCGCTGGAGCGGCTGAGCCCTCGCCACGTGCGCGCCGTCCTGGCCCACGAACGCGCGCACGCCCACGGCCGTCACGACCTGGTCCTGCTGCCCTTCGCGGCGCTGGCGCGGGCCTTCCCAGTCCTCGGCGCCCCCCGGACGGCCGTACGGGCGGTGTCGGTGCTGCTGGAGATGCTCGCCGACGACCGGGCCCGCCGACACCACGGCGACCTGGTCGTCGCCCAGGCCATCGTCCGGATGACCACACCCGGCGAGCTGCGACCGGCCCACACCCTGGCCCTGGCCCAGGTGGAAGCCGTCCAGCGCGTCGAGCGGCTCCTGGCCGACGCGACCGCCCCTGGCCACGGGGCGGCCGTCGCGGCCTACGGCGCCGCGGCCGGGCTGCTCAGCGGACCGCTGACCGTCCTGATCGCCCCCATCGTCTGCACCCTCCTCTGACCGCCGGTCGGCGTGAGGATGCCCGACTTGCCAAAAGGTGATCACTAGGTGATGGTCGTAGGGTGGCCAACCAAGGCATGAGCTGGGTGCGGGCCGCGATCCGCCGCGAAGTACGGTATGTGCGCGGCCAGGCGGCCGGGCTGGGCGAACGAGACTCCGAGCAGCGGTTCGAGGTGCGCCAGATCGCCAAGGCGACCCTGGCCGCGGCGCTGGCCTGGTTCCTGGCCGACCGGCTCCTTCCCCACGAGACGGTGTGGATCGCCCCGGCCACCGCTGTGATCATGGTGCACGCCACGGTGTACCGGACGCTGACCAACGGGGTGCGCCGGGTGTGCGCGGTGGCCGCCGGTGTCATCCTGGCCGGTAGCGTCGGCAACCTGATCGGCCTCAACGCCCTCAGCCTGGTGCTGGTCGTGCCACCGGCGCTGGTGGCCGCGCGCTGGCGCCGGATGGGCCGGCACGGCACCGACGTGGCGACCACCGCGGTGTTGATGCTGTCGTTCGGCGCCGGTTCCCAGGAGCGCTACCTGCTGGCGTACGTGGTGGCCACCGGGGTCGGCGCGCTGTCGGGCGGGCTGGTCAACGCGGTGCTGTGGCCGCCGCTGTACCAGCGCCGTCCCGACAAGGCGGTGCGCCGGTTGAGCAAGGAGGCCGCCGCGCTGCTGGAGGCCGTGGCCGCCGGGTTGCGCGAGCGCTGTGACCTGTCGGACCTGCCCGGCTGGCAGCGCCACGCCGACCGGCTCGACACCCACCTCGCCCAGGCCACCTCGGCCATCGCCGACGGCACCGAAAGCCGCCGCTACAACCTGCGCCGCGCCCGCGTCCCTCAGGCTCATGATGACCACGCGGGACTGCTGGGGGCGATGAGCGAGATCGGTGTGCACATCCACGCTCTGGTACGGGCGCTGGCCTATGCCGCCCAGCGTCAGCGCCGCCACGATGACGGCCCGCCGTGGATCAGCGACGAGTTCGCCCGCGACTACGCCGCGCTGCTGGGCCTGCTCGCCCAGGCCCTCCAGGCCCAGATGCGCACCGCCGACGAGCCCGCGAGGCTGAGCGCGCTGATCTCCGCCGCACTGGAGCGGGCCGGAGCCATCCAGGAACAGATGACCGAGGAGGTCCGCACCGGCCAGCTGGACCAGCCCCGAGGCTGGGCCGTGACCGGAAGCCTGCTCACCGACGCCGAACGCATCCTGGCCATCCTGAACACCCTGCACGCCGACATCGACACCGCAGATACCGTTCCTGACGCCGCCGACACCGCCGGTACGTCCGCGCACTGACACCCTCGTGTCGTCCGGGAAAGTCCCCGCCCTCGGGCCCGGTGGCCCAGCCAGCGGGCGGTGGCATCAGCGGCGGCGATCGGTCCGGCTGGTCGCCCAGGGCGCCATTGTCCAGTGAACGACCGCGCGAGTTCGCCCGCCGTCGCCCACGCCCGGTTCAGTGACCTCCCCTATCAGCCCGCCGTTGCCCGCCCCCGGTCTGGCGACCGCACCGCATCTGACGCGGACGAAGGGCTGCCCGAGTGCCCGGTCACGATTGGCCATCGCTGACGGTCATCACGCCGTGGCGGCCACGCGGACCAATCAGCCTGGAGGGATGAGGTGGTGGTCAGTTCTTTTCCGGTTCGTGTTCGCGGGGCTGGGCGTGGCCCTGGTCGCGGGGCTGGCGTGGATGCTGGGCCCGGGGGCGGCCTGGGTGCTGGAGCACGTCGACGGCGTGATCGGGCTGCGGGGCAAGGAACTGGCCGAGGCACTGGACGCGGTCCGTAACCGCGCCCTGTCCATCGGAACCGGGCTGCTGGCCGCCGCGGCGATCTACTACACCGCCGCCAACGCCGCCTCGGCCCGGCGCAGCGCCCAGGCCGCCCACGACGCCGTGGAGGCGGCCCGCCGCTCGGCCGAGCTCAACGAACAGGCACAGCTGCGCATCTTCGAGCTCACCGAGCAAGGCCAGCGGCGCACCCACGAGCTGACCGAACGCGGCCAGCTCACCGACCGTTTCACCGCCGCGGTCGCCCAGCTCGGCGACCCCTCCCCGGCCGTCCGGCTCGGCGGGGTCCACGCCCTGGCCGGGCTGGCCGACGACGCCGCCACCCGCCAGCTCCGCCAGACCTGCGTCGACGTGCTGTGCGCCTACCTGCGCATGCCCTACACCCGCAAGCCCCCCGACGACGCCTCCGAAGCCGACCACCTGGCGTTCGCCGGGCTGCGAGAGGTCCGGCACACCATCATCCGCCTGATCGGCGCCCACCTGCGCAAGAACGCCACGGTGTCCTGGCAGGGCCACACCCTGGACTTCACCGGCGTGGTCTTCGACGGCGGCGACTTCTCCGACGCCATGTTCTCCGGCGGTATCGCCGACTTCCGGGGCGCGACGTTCTCCAGTGGCATGGTCGACTTCCGGGGCGCGAAGTTCTCCGGCGACATCGTCGTTTTCTCTGAGGCCACGTTCTCCGGCGGCACGGTCGACTTCCGGCGCGCGACGTTCTCCGGCGACATGCTCGTCACCTTCTCCGACGCCACGTTCTCCGGCGGCATGGTCGACTTCCGGGACGCGAAGTTCTCCGGCGGCACGGTCGCCTTCGCCGCCACCACGTTCTCCGGCGGCACCGTCGTCTTCGCCGCCGCCACCCTCTCCGGTGCCACGGTCTACTTCTGGGGCGCCCATTTCTCCGGCGCCACGGTCGACTTCCAGGGCGCCCGGTTCTCCGGGGGCGCGGTCCACTTCAACACCTCCCGGTTCTCCGGCGGCACGGTCGACTTCAACAGGGCCCATTTCTCCGGCGCCATGGTCGACTTCGTCGACGCCACGTTCTCCGGTACCGCGGTCGCCTTCCACGACGCGACGTTCTCCGGCGGCAAGGTCAACTTCCACAACACCCCGTTCTTCGGTCCCGTCGTCGACTTCGGCGAGGCTGGCGGGGGTGAGGTCGCGCCGAGGGGACTACCGGAGCCGGTGCCGGCGGTTCTGCTGCTCCCGGCGAGGTGGACCGGGGGCGGCCGTCCAGCCTGATCTCCACCGGACGGCGGACGCCCCCATACCCGGTGGGACCGGCGTCGTGCTACGAGGGGTGGGTGGCGCCCGGTGTTCGGCGCAGGGCTTCGGGGGTCAGGTCGGCGAGGGTGGGATAGCCGTCCACGGCCATGATCAGGTCGGCTTCGGCCAGGATGGCGCGCAGGACGTGGACGACGCCGTCGGTGCCGCCCACGGCCAGACCGTAGGCGTAGGGGCGGCCGACGCCGACGGCGGTGGCGCCGAGCGCGAGGGCCTTGACCACGTCGGCCCCGGAGCGGACGCCGGAGTCGAACAGGACCGGCAGCCCGTCCGCGGCCTCGACCACGGCGGGCAGTGCGTCGAGGGCGGCCAGGCCGCCGTTGGCCTGTCGGCCGCCGTGGTTGGAGCAGTAGACGCCGTCGACACCGGCGTCCCTGGCCCGGCGGGCGTCGTCGGGGTGGCAGATGCCCTTCAGCAGCAGGGGCAGGCCGGTGGTCGAACGCAGCCAGGACAGGTCGTCCCAGGTGAGGGGGTTGCCGAAGATCCGGGCCCAGTGCGCCGCGGCGGCTCTCAGGTCCTGTTCCGGGGGACGGTCGAGCTGGGCGCGAAAGACCGGGTCGGAGGTGTAGTTGGCCAGGCAGTGCCCGCGCAGCTGGGGAAAGTTGCCGGTGCTCAGGTCGCGGGGGCGCCAGCCGGTGACCCAGGTGTCGAGGGTGACGACGATGCCCCTGAATCCGGCGGCCTCGGCCCGGTGGATCAGGCTCTCCGCCAGTTCCCGGTCGGTGGGGGTGTAGAGCTGGAAGAGGCCGGGGGTCTGGCCGAGCTCCCCGGCCACGGCCTCCATCGGATCGGCGGACAGCGTCGAGGCGGTCATCGCGATCCCGGTGCGGGCCGCCGCCCGTGCCGTGGCCAGGTCCCCGTGCCCGTCCTGGGCGCACAGGCCGATCACCCCGATCGGGGACATGAACAGCGGGGCCGGCAGGCTCATGCCGAACAGCTCCACCGACAGCTCACGCCGTACGGCCCCGGCGAGCATCCGGGGGACGAGGCCCCAGTGCTGGAAGGCGGCGACGTTGGCACGCTGGGTGTGCTCGTCGCCTGCGCCTCCCGCGACGTACGACCACACCGAGGGCGGTAGCGCGGCCTCGGCCCTGGCCTCCAGGTCGGCGAAGGTCATCGGCAGGTGCGGCACCACGCCGCGCAGGCCGTCGGAGTAGATCTCGTTCTGGTAGTCACCGAACTGCGAGCTCATGCCAGCTGCCTTTCCGCGAGGCGGAGCCTTCCCGGCCACGGGGCCGTCGATCACGGGTTCTTTCCGAGGCGGCCCTGGTACACGCGCAGGTGCAGTGTGACCAGGTCCAGCAGGGGGACCGCGACCCCGAGCCGGCGCGCCCGCAGGGTGAGATCGCCGAAGATGTGCTCCGCCTCGGTGCCCTGGCCGCCGGCCAGGTCGCGATACAGGGAGGAGGCGAAGGAGGAGCCCGGCGCGGTGACCGCGTCGCGGGTGTTCTGGAGCTCTTCCCTCGGTACGGCGTGGCCGGCCGCCGCGGCGACGGCCGCGCACTCGGCGACCACCGCCCGGGCGAATTCGACGCCGCCGGGGACGGAGGCGACCTCACCGACCGTCGCGCGCATCAGGCAGGTCACCGCGCCGGTCGCGGCGATGAACACCCACTTGGCCCACATCTCGCCGATGATGTCGCCGGACAGGGTGGCGTCGAACCCCGCGCCGCCGAGCGCGCGGTGTGCGTCGGCCAGCGTTCTCGGGGCGGGCGCGGCGCGGGCGCCGTAGGTCAGGCTCCGCATATCGGCGAGGCGGACGACGTCGCCGTCGGCGTCGACCGTGGTGGCCACTATCGCCACCCCGCCCAGCACCGCGCGGTCACCGAAGCGTCCGGCCAGGTCGTCGAGGTGGCGCATGCCGTTCAGGACGGGCAGGATCAGCGTGTCCGGGCCGACGGCGGGCGCCAGGTCCTCCACCGCCCCCCGGAGCCCGGTGGCCTTCACCGTGAGCAGGACCAGGTCGAAGGGCGAAGTGATCTCACCGGCCAGGATCGTTTCCGGGGTGAGCGTCGTCTCCTCGCCCAACCCCGTGATCCGCAGTCCGCGCTCGCGCAGCAGGCGGGCCCGTCCGGGCCGGACCAGGAACGTCACCTCCCGGCCCGCCTGGACGAGCCTGCCCCCGAAGTAGCCGCCGGTCGCGCCGGCGCCCACGACCAGGATCCTCACTCCGCCCTCACCTCCGCCGCCTCCGCTGTCTCTGCCGCGACGGCGCGCCCGCGGGCGGCGGGCGGTGTGGGCAGGGCGGAAGGCTGCGCCGGGCGGAAGGCGACAGGGCCCTCACCCATGGGAGGCCCGTCCCCGGACGAGTTCGGCGGGTACCGGAGCGTCGAGGTGTTCCAGCAGGGCGGCGAGCTTGCGGTCCAGCTCCAGGCCGACCTCGGTGATGTCCGGGTCGCCGAAGCTGGAGAAGCGGGTGCTCGGCTGGTCCACGGTGAACCAGGTCGTGCTCTGCGCGTCTTCGTAGATCGCGGTACGCAGTGGCGCGTAGAGCAGGACGGCCGGATCGTGGTGGAACATCCGCTGGGCGATCGTGTGGTTGCCCATCAGGTACTCCACGCACAGCCAGCGGTCTCCGGCCAGCCCCATCAACGGCATGGCCTCGAAGCTCCAGTAGATGAGGAAGTCGTGCGGCGCGTTCTCGGCCGTCGCCCGCAGGACGGTGTCCCAGTCGGCGTCGTCCCTGACGAGCCGTTCGAAGCGGTCGGCGTCGAACGCGGGGACGGCGCGCTCGTAGTGCTCACGGAACTCCTGGAACGGGGTGGGGACGCCGACGGTCAGGCGGCTCACCTCGTGTGTGACGGTGTGGACCCTGGTGTCTGTTCGCTGAGTCATGATCTCTCCGGTGTCGTCTCGTGGCTGCCGGTGCTCCGGCGAGCGCGAGGAACAGGGGCACCGCGGCGGTCTACCGGGTGAGTCCGTTCGGAGTCGTTCGCCCGGCCGCTCCCGTTTCCCTCGTTCCGGCCGGGCTCGACGAGCGCGCCCAGGCGCCGCAGAGAACCGATCTCGCCTTCGGCGAATCCCAGCTCACGCAGGACGTCGTCGTTGTGTTCGCCCTGCCGGGCGGGCACTCTCTCCGGTGAGCCGGGTTCTGATGAGCCGGGTTCTGACAGGCCGGGCTCGTCGGTGGCGCTGAAGTGCCAGGGCGCCCCCGGCACCGTGATCCGGCCGCCGTCGCGGTCGGGAACCGTACGCGTGGCCGCCCACTCGCGTGCCCACCGGCCGCCGGCGAACTCGCCGACGGTGCGCAGCCGCCCGGTGGGGATCTTCGCCTCGTCGAGCTGCGCGTCCAGGGAGGCCATGTCGCCGAACGTCCAGATCCATTCCTGAACGACGGCGTGCAGCTCGTCCAGGTGCTCCCGTCGCGCTTCGGGCGTCCGGAACCGCGGGTCGTCGGCGAGGTCGGAGCGCCGCATGGCGGCGAGGTAGAGGGGGAACGACGCGCTGCCCACCAGGCTCATCGGGCTGACGAAGGTCTCTCCCTCCGGACCGACGAAGAAGGGACAGTCCGTGGCACCCAGGATCGGGACCTCCGCCCCGAGGTCGCGGTCCGACAGGTCCGCGTGAACGCGTTCGTTGATCGAGAACATGACCGCGGCCATGGCCACGTCGACGTACTGGCCCCGGCCGGTGCGGTGCCGGTGCTCCAGCGCGGCCAGGATGGCGATGGCGGCGTGCAGCCCGGAGTAGACGTCGGCGTGTGACAGCGAGTCGGTGCGCGGCGTTCCCCCGGGGGTGCCGAACCGGTCCATGGTGATCTTGGTGACGCCGGTCTCGGCCTGGATGGTCGGCGCGTACGCCGACCGGGAACGCCACGCGCCGTGCTGGCCGTAGCCGCTGATCGAGGCGTAGACGACGCGCGGGTTGCGCGCGGCGACGGTGGCGTAGTCCAGCCCGAACGAGGGCAGCGTCCCCGGCCGGAAGTTCTCCACGATCACGTCCGCGCGGTCGCAAGGCGCAGCGCCACCTCCCGCGCGCCCGGCGCGTTGAGATCGATGGAGACGTCGCGCTTTCCGGCGTTCTGCTGGGCGTAGTAGCCGGAGATCTCGGCCTCGCGGGGGAACGCCTGCCGGGACAGGTCGCCGCCCGGTGGTTCCACCTTGACGACCTCGGCTCCGAGTTCGAGCAGTGTCTGCGCGCAGAGCGGTCCGGCGAGCACCCGGGAGAAGTCCACGACACGGATGCCGGTCAACGGTGCGGACACGGTCAACACCCTCTGAAGCGCGCCCGGCCGGGGCCGTCGCGGTTCAGCGACTCCACCCCGGTACGGAAGTCCGCGGAGCGGAAGATCGGTTCCTGGATCTCGGACATGGCCTCGTCGGCCGCGCGGACGCCCTGGTCGACGGCGATCGACACCAGCCTCTTCGTCGCCGCGTGCGCCACCGTCGGCCCCGCCGCCAGCTCACGGGCCAGGGCCATCGTCGCCGCGCTCAGCCGCTCGTCCGCGACGACCCGGTTGACGATTCCCCAGCGCTCCATCGTGCGCGCGTCGTAGCGGCGTCCGAGCATGGCCATCTCCTTCGCCCGCGCGGCACCGGCACGTTGGGTGATCCGCTGGACGGCGCCCATCAGGGGATGCAGGCCGACGGCCGCCTCCACCGATCCCAGCTTGGCGGACTCGCTCGCGACGATGAGGTCACAGGCGAGCGCCACCTCCAGCCCGCCTCCGGCGCAGATTCCGTGCACGCTCGCCACGATCGGGATCGGGAGCTCGTCGAAGGCGCGCAGCACGTCGGGCAGCCGCCAGCCCAGGACGCCGTTCCCTTCCGTCGCGGCGGCCAGCATCGCGTCGAGATCGGCGCCCGCCGAGAAGTGACGCAGCCCGCTCTCGACGACCACCACCCGGGCGCCCCGGGCCCACGCCCAGCGCAGCGCCTCGACGATCCGCTCGCCGAAGGCGGCGTCCAGCAGGTTGTGGGGCCGATGCTGGAGTGTCAGCACCGCGACCGGGCCGTCGGTCCGGCGGCCGATCGGTGTCTCCCCGGCGACCGGCGGGAAGGTCCGGTCCGCTTCGGTTCTCCGCTCTGGCATGACCGTCTGTTCCCTCCTGGCCGGGCAGCCGCTCCCCGGCCGTGGGTATCACCGCGGTGTTCGCCGCTCCCGCCCGCGGAGGCGGCGAACACGTCTCTAACTTGCAGTTTGATAGTTAGGTCTACGGCCAACCGTATGAAGTAGACTTGCTTATCGCAAGCCAGTTATGGGTGAAAGGGGTTAAAGCCTTGGCAACCGCTCGAAAGGCACGGGTGGGGGCGCCCTGCCCGATCGGCCGGGCCGTCGACGCCGTGGGGGAGCGGTGGACGCTGCTGATCCTGCGCAACGCCACCTTGGGCACGACCCGCTTCGAGGACTTCCGGTCCGACCTGGGCATCGCCGACAACATCCTGTCCGCCCGGCTCGGCCGCCTCGTCGATCTCGGCCTGCTCACCCGGGTGCCCTACCGCGACGGCGGGCGTACCCGTAACGAGTACCGTCTCACCGCGGCGGGCGCCGACGTGCTCCCGGTGCTGCGCGCCCTCGCCGCCTGGGGTCAGGAGCACACCGTGCCCGACGAGCCCGCAGAACCCATGCGGGTCGTCCACCGGACCTGCGGCCAGGCCACCACGGCGGGCGGGCGCTGCGACCACTGCGGGCGCCCCGTGCGCCGCGAGGAGGAGGCCTGGGTACGCCCCTGGCGATCACCTGAGCCGACCCCCCTCGCGAGCCCCGTCTCCTGAAGACCGGCTTCAGACCGCGTACCGGGCGATCGCGTCCTCGTCCCAGGTGATCCCGAGCCCCGGGCCCACGGCCGTGACGTGGCCGTCGACCGGCCGGTACGGGGTGTGGAGCACCGCACCGGCGAGATCGAGATACTCCATCCAGTCGGCGGTGGGCGTCACCGCCATGGCGTGCGCGCTCGCCTCGACGAAGAGGTGGCTGGACACCGGCAGCGAGGCCGCCTGCGCCTGTCCCGCCGCGAGCGTCCAGCCGGTGAAGCCGCCGATCTTCATGATGTCGAACATGGCGAAGTCGCAGGCCGACGCCGCGATGGCCGCGTGGCACCCGTTCGGGAACCACCAGTTCTCCCCGGTCTGGATCCTCGCGCCGGTGGTGCGCCGCAGGTAGGAATGGCCGGCGAGGTCCTCGGCGGCGACCGGCTCCTCCACCCAGTAGAGGTCGAACTCGCGGAGCCGCTCGATGCGGCGGCGGGCCTCCTGCGGGCCGAGCGACTGGTTGTAGTCGACCATCAGCTCGACGTCGGGTCCGATGATCTCGCGAACCCGCCGTACGACCGCCACGTCGCGGGCCGCGTCCGGATAGCCGATCTTGATTTTGATCGCCCGGAACCCGTTCTCGACGGAGCCGCGCAGCGCCCGCTCCTCTCGCCGGGGGTCCATCATGCCGTAGCTGTCATAGGCCCGCAGCGGCACGGGCTCGCCACCGAGAAGGCAGGCGACGGGCTGGCCGGTCAGCTTGCCGAGGGCGTCCCAGAGCGCCATCTCGATCCCCGACGCGACCATGCCGACCAGCCCCTGCATCCCGAGCAGCCGGAACCGCGCCTGGAGCTCCCGCATCCGCCGCACCGGCGAAACGGGCCCGCCGGCCAGTTCGGGGGAGAGTTCGCGGACGATCGAGGTCAGGGCCGGGAGCACCGCCGGGCTGTAGGCGAAGACGTAGGAGTGCCCGGTCACCCCGCCCTCGGTGATCACATCGAGCAGGACGAGGGGGGCGGCCGTCATCGACCCCGACGCGGTACGCAGGGGCCGTGTCATGGGGACGACGACCGGACGCGCACGCACCTCCGAGATCGCCGGAAGTGCCGTCATGTCACCGTCGCCTCCCGATGATCGACATCGCTCCCGCGCCTGTGGTGTGAATCCTCCTTGTATGCGCCTTTGGTTGAAATCCTCCCCGGAAACCACCGCGGACACCAGGCGCGTCCCGGCAAAGAGAACGGCGCGGAAACTTGCCGGAGAGATGGCAGGCCCCGGCCCGGCCCGGCTCGTCCGGCGGTGCCGAAAGCCCCGGTCCGCTGTCGGCCGCGTGTGCTCGCCTCGTCGGCGCCGTGTCATGGTCGTGTCACGGTCCCGCCGACGGTGGCCGCCGTCGGGAAACGGTGACATTCGGCGGACAACGCGCGCATATCCGGTGCCGATCGTGGTTCGTCATGAACGAGCCACGCACGATCCCGTCCCGGCCCCGTGACCGGCTGTACGCCGCGGCCACGCTGGTGCTCGCCGTGTTCCTGCTGCCCGCGGCGTTCGTCCGGCGTCCCGGCCGCGCCCGCGAGCTGGCCTGCGGCTGGGCGTTGCGGATGCGATTCCCCGCCGAGGACCTCACCGGGCTCACCGACGGCGCCCTGACGGCGTTCACCGCGGCGCGCACCCGGGCGCTCTGGCGTCACGGCCAGCTCATCGGCCTCACCTCCGGATACCGCGACCCCCACGTCCAGCAACGGATGTTCGACGAGGAGGTGCGCCGCTCCGGCTCCCCGGCGCTGGCACGCATGCTCGTACTGCCACCGGCGGAATCCAGCCACGTCAAGGGCGTCGCGCTGGACGTGCGCCCCCATGAGGGCGCGCGCTGGCTGGAGGAACACGGCGCCCGCCACGACCTGTACCGCATCTACGACAACGAGTGGTGGCACTTCGAGTACCGCCCGGACCGTGGCGGCAGGCCACCGCGACGACGGCCCCACCCCGGTGTGGACCACGCCGGTGAGTACACGGGGCTGTAGCCCGCGACCGTGACACAACCATGACACGGCGCTGACGGGGCGAGGACACGACCGGCCGACAGTGGACGGACTGACCGGCGCCCGTCGTCTCCGCGCCACCGAGGAAGGCTGATCGATCGTGACCGAACGCGTACGCGTGGCTGTGCTGGCGGGTGGGCCGTCCGCCGAGCACGAGGTGTCGCTGCAGTCGGCGCAGGCCGTGCTCAACGCCCTGCCGAGGGATCTGTACGAGCCCGTCGCCGTCATCATCGACCGGCGGGGCAGGTGGCCGGTGGAGCTGCGCCGCGACCTGGCGGACGTGGTCTTCCCCGTGCTGCACGGGCCGTTCGGCGAGGACGGCGTCGTCCAGGGCCACCTGGAGACGCTGGGCATCCCGTACGTGGGCTGCGGCGTCATGGCCTCCGCCGTGGCCATGAACAAGGTCGCGATGCGGCGCGCGTTCCTGGCGGAGGACATTCCGGTCACCCCGCACGTGTGGTTCACCGAGTACGAATGGCGCACCACCACCGACCACTGGGGCCTGGTGAAGTCGCTCGACTGGCCGATGTACGTCAAACCGGCCGGGATGGGCTCCTCCATCGGCATCTCGCGTGTCACCTCCATGGAGGAGCTGCGCGCGGGCGTGGACCTGGCGCTGGCCTACGACCGGATGGTCGTCGTCGAGCAGGGCGTGACCGCGCGCGAGATCATCTGCGGCGTGCTCGGCGGCTACGACACCCCGGACGCCTCGGTGCCCGGCGAGCTCATCGTGCCCGGCGACTGGCTCGACTACGAGGCCAAGTACCTCAGCCGGGCCGAGATCGCCGCCATCCCCGCCGTACTGCCGGAACGGGTGGCCGAGGACGTGCGCGAGCTGTCCCTGCGCGCCTTCCGGGCGATCGGCGGCTACGGCCTGTCCCGCGCCGACTTCCTCTACGAGGAGGACACCGGACGCCTGTACGTACTGGAGATCAACACCATGCCCGGCTTCACCTCGCGTTCCGTCTACGCCAGGGCCTGGGCCGCGAGCGGCGTCCCGTACCCGGACCTGCTGCGCCGCCTCATCGACCTCGCGTTCGCCAGGAGCGGCTCATGATCCCCATGACGCTGGCCGAGATCGCCCGGGTCGTCGGCGCGAGCCTGTACGACGTGCGCGACCCCGGGGTGGCGGTGACGGCGCCCTCGGCGGTCGACTCCCGCGAGGTGGTGCCCGGCGGCCTGTTCGCCGCGACGGTCGGCGCCCGCGCCGACGGCCACGACCACGCGGCCGGTGCCGTCGCGGGCGGCGCCGTCGCCGTGCTGGCCTCAAGGCCCGTCGGCGTACCCGCCCTCGTGGTCGAGGACGTCCAGCTCGCGATCGGCCTGCTGGCTAGGCACCTGCTCGGACACATCGGCCCGACCGTGATCGGCCTGACCGGCTCGGTGGGCAAGACCACCACCAAGGACCTGCTGGCCCAGGTGCTCGAACGGCACGCCGCGACGGTCGCCACCGACAGGTCGTTCAACAACGAGCTAGGGCTCCCGCTCACCGTGCTGCGCGCCGACGCCACCACCCGGTACCTGGTACTGGAAATGGGCGCGGGCCGGAAGGGCGACCTGACGTACCTGACCGGGATCGCACCGCCCCGGGTCGGGCTGGTGCTCAACGTCGGAACCGCGCACGTGGAGCGCATGGGCGGCGGGCCGGCCGACGTGGCCGAGGCCAAGGGCGAGCTGGTCGAGGCGCTTCCGGCGGACGGGTTCGCCCTGCTCAACGCCGACGACCCGTACGTCATGGGCATGGCGGGCCGCACCAGGGCCCGGATCCTGTCGTACGGCAGGTCGGCGGAGGCGCGGGTGCGAGCCGAAGGCGTGCGGATGACCGGCCGCGCGCGAACCGCGTTCGAGCTGGTGACGCCCTCCGGCCGCGCCCCGGTCCGGCTCGACCTCATCGGCGAGCACCAGGTGGGCAACGCCCTGGCCGCCGCCGCCGTCGCCACCGCGCTCGGCCTGGACGTCGCCGAGATCGCCGAGGGGCTGACCGCCGCGCGGCGGCGCTCCTCGGGCCGACTGGAGATCGTCGAACGGCCCGACGGCGTCACCGTCGTCAACGACGCCTACAACGCCAGCCCCGAATCCATGCGGGCCGGGCTGCGGGCGGTGCGGGCCCTGGCCGGCACCCGCCGTACCGTCGCCGTGCTCGGCGCGATGGGGCAGCAGGCGGACGCCTCCCGCGCCCGGCACGCGGAGATGGGCAGGCTCGTCGCCGACCTCCGCCTCGACGTGCTGATCGCGGTCGGGGCGGGGGATCCGCTCGCGATGGCGGAGGCGGCGGAGTCCGCGGACCGGGGGGTGGCCGTCCACACCGTCGAGGACGTGGCCGGGGCCCTCAGGCTCGCCACCGCGCTTCTCGAACCGGGGGACGTGGTGTTCGTCAAGGCATCCAGCGAGATCGGGCTCGGTGCCTGCGCCCGTGCGCTGGCCGGTGCCTGACCGCCGGAGCGTCACCGAGGGGCCGGGACGCACCACCCAACCGGACCGGTGGCTGGACCGCCACCGGCTGTCGAAACGGAGCTCCATGCGCGCCATAGGTCTCATCGGCGGACTGAGCTGGGAATCTACGGTGATCTACTACCAGGTCATCAACCAGCGGGTACGCGAGCGGCTCGGCGGCAGCCATTCCGCCAACAGCCTCATCTGGTCGGTCGACTACACGACCGTCGAGGACCTCGTCTTCGCCGACCGCTGGGACGAGGTGAGCACGCTGCTGGCCGACGCGGGCAGGAAACTGGAGGTTCTCGGCGCCGAGGTCCTGCTCGTCTGCAGCAACACCTTCAGCCGGGTGAGCGACGACGTGGCGCGGGCCGCGAGCGTGCCCGTGCTGCACATCGCCGACGCCGTGGGCGCGGAGGTCCAGGCCAGGGGGATGCGCAAGGTCGGCCTGCTGGGCACCCGCTTCACCATGGAGCAGCCCTTCTACCGGGACCGGCTGGCCGCCCACGGCTTCGACGTGGTCGTCCCTCGGCGCGAGCAGCGGGAACTGGCCCATCGCGTGATCTTCGACGAGCTGGTGCGCGGGGTGCTCCGGGAGTCATCCAGGGACGCGTACGCCCGGATCATCGCCGACCTCGCGGCCGACGGGGCCGAAGGGGTCATCCTCGGCTGTACGGAGATCGAGCTCCTGATCACCGAGAAGGACACCGCCGTCCCGCTGCTGCCGAGCGCCCGGCTGCACGCGGAGGCGGCGGCGGGCTTCGCGCTGTCCGGCTGACACGCCCTCGATCGCGATCTTCCAGGGCGTCCGACAGGCTGGCGTGCCTTCGGTCGCGTTCTTTCACGGTGCTGCCGACTGGCGCCCTCGGCCGCGTTTTCCATGGCGCCCGGCCAGGGCGCCCTTGGCCGTGTTCTTGCACAGCGCGTCACTCCGGGTTTTTTCACAACGTGTCACTCCGGGTTCTTGTACGGCGTTCCTGTACGGCGCGTCACTTCGGGCAGCTTTGGGGGCCGACGCTCTGCCCGGCGCCGATGACGGTGACCTGGACAGAGCTGCCCGGCGCCGTGGCGGCGGCCGTGCACACGATCTGCCCGACGGCCAGCGGGGACAGCTCGTCGGCCGGGGTGGACAGGGTCACCACCAGGTGGCCGTCCGGCTTGGCGGTCACCGAGAACAGGCTGGCCTCGGGCGGGACCTCGGTGGTGAATCCGCGCGCCTTTTCCCCCGAGGTGGGTCCGTTCGCCAGCAGCGCGAGCGTGTCCGCCGGGAACAGCGGAGGACCACCGGGCCGCGTCACCGCGCCGAGCCGACCATCCTTCACCAGATAGAGGGTGGTCGCCATGGCCGGTGCGACGCGTCCGCTCGGCGGGGCACCGGCGAGGATGACGTCGCTGGGCTGCACGCCGCAGCCGGTCACGGCGACGAGCGATACGAGGCCCGCGGCGAGCACGCGGGCGAGTCCGGTCCTCATCCGGGGCCTCCGTCCTGGTCGGGTGCCCGGCGTGGCAGGCGCAGCGTGAACACGGCGCCGCCGTCCGGGGCGTTGGCGACGGTGAGGTCGCCTCGGTGCAGGCGCGCGTTCTCCCGCGCGATGGCCAGGCCCAGGCCGCTGCCCTCGGACCTGGCCCTGGCCGCGCTGGCCTTGTAGAACCGGTCGAACACGTGCGGAAGCACCGCCTCGTCCAGTCCCGGTCCGTGGTCGCGGACCTCAAGGGCGATCCAGTCCGGGTCGGCGCGAAGCCGTACCGACACCGGTGGCTCGCCGTGCCGCAGGGCGTTGCCGACCAGGTTCGCGAGGACGACGTCCACCCGGCGCGGGTCCAGCCGCGCCGTCACCCCGGGGGGGACCTCGGTGCGCACCCGCTCCGACCAGCCCCGGACGCGCAGGGTCGCGCGTACCAGTTCGGCCACGTCGACCTCGTTCGGCGCGAGGGCCGCGACGCCGGAGTCGAACCTGCTGATCTCGATGAGGTCGTTCACCAGGGAGGTGAGGTTGAGCGTCTCCTGGCTGACCAGCCTGGCGGCCCTGTCGGCGGGCTCGGGCAGCCGGGCCGCCTCCTCCTCCAGGACGTCGGCGACCGCGGTGAGCGCGGCCAGCGGGGTGCGCAGCTCGTGGGACACGTCGGCCACGAACCGGCGGGCGTCGGCCTCCATCTCGCGCAGCTGCCCGACGAGCCGTTCCAGCTCCGCGGCGGTGTTGTTGAACGTACGCGCCACGTCGGCCAGCTCGTCGGAGCCGCGCACCGCGATCCTGGTCCGCAGCTCGCCCTCGCCCAGCAGGCGTGCCGCCCGGCCGAGCTCGCGGACCGGGCCCAGCACGCCACGGGTGGCCAGCGACGCCAGGGCGACCGCGAACGCCAGGGCCGCCCCGCCGATGAGCCAGGCACGTGCGGCGAGCTCGTCGATGCTGTGCTGTTCGGAAAGCAGGCTGCGCGCGCTGTAGACCTCGATGCCGGACACCCGCGTCGTCCGGTCCCGCTCGATGATCAGCATCGGCATGCCGATGACCAGGTTGGGCTCGCCCTGCCACACCACACGTTGCCAGGCGGTACGGCCACCGGCCACCACCTGCCGCAACCCCGGTGAGATCATCCCGAGATCCAGGATCCGGGCCTTTCCGCCCGGTCTCAGGTGCCCCGGCGCCAGGGGCGGAGGGATCGGCGACTGCGTCCCCCGGTAGACGGCGACCGCGAAGCTGTTCTGGTCGGCCCCGGCCGTGGCGATCTCGTCGAGCTCGGCCGGGCCCGGTGTCGCGCTCCGCAACGGGTAGAGCGCCTCCAGGCGACCGGCCATCGCCTGCACCGCGGCGTCCTGGGTCCTCTGCAGGATGGCGTTGCGGGCCTGGACGTAGCTCCCGCCCGCCACCGCCGCCGAGGTGACCACGCACAGCAGCGCGAAGGCGAACAGCAGCCGGGCACGCAGTCCCAGGCTCGGCCGGGGGATCACCGGCGGCTCACACCGGCCCGAACCGGTACCCGAACCCGCGTACCGTCTGCACGTAGACGGGCGCCGCCGAGTCGTCCTCGATCTTCGCGCGCAACCGCTGCACGCACGCGTCCACCAGGCGCGAGTCGCCGAAGTACCCGTGGTCCCACACCGACTCCAGCAGCTGCTGGCGGCTGTGCACCCGGCCCGGCGTGCCGGAGAGCTCAAGCAGCAGGCGCAGCTCGGTCGGGGCGAGGTCCACCGGCACACCGCGTCTGGCGACCACGATCCCGGCCCGGTCGATGGTCAGGTCCCCGTGCCGCTCCAGCTCCGCCTGTTCCCGGCCGATCCGCCGGAGCACGGCGCCGATGCGTGCCTCAAGCACCCTGGGCTGCACCGGTTTGACCACGTAGTCGTCGGCGCCCGCCTCCAGCCCGGCCACCACGTCCATGTCGTCGCCGCGCGCGGTCAGCATGATGATCGGTACCTGGCCGGAGGCCCGGATGCGGCGGCATACCTCGAACCCGTCCATGCCGGGCAACATCAGGTCGAGCACGACGACGTCGGGAGGATCCGTGCGCATCCGGTCCAGCCCCTGCTCGCCGGACTCCACCGCGCGCACCCGGTACCCGTGCCGGGTCAGGGCCAGCTCAAGGCCCTCCCGTACGGCCGGGTCGTCCTCGATCAGCAGCACTCGCGACACGCCCCCGAGTTTCACAGCACGCCCCCGTAACTCGTCCGCCGGTCAACCCCGTCCACTGTCGACCGGCCGTGTGCGCGCCTCGTCCTCGCCGTGTCATGGTTGTGTCACGGCTTCGCCCGCCGCGTTGACAAACGGTGACATATGGTGACATGTGATGGACAAAGCGTGCGTATTCTGCACCAATCGTAGTTCGTCATGAACGAGCCCCGGACGATCCCACCTCGGCCTGATCGTCCGGGGGGCGTGCCCCGGACACCGGGCTCAGGCGCTCAGGCGCTCTCCGAGCGTCCCAGCCGCCAGTAGCCCATGAAGGCCACCGAGGAGCGGTCGACACCCACCTCCTGGACCAGGTGGCGGCGGAGCAGCTTGACCATGCCCGCCTCGCCCGCCAGCCAGGCGTACAGGCCGCCGCCCCCCGAGTCCCCCGAGGACTCGGGGACCTCCCAGAGGATCTCCGCGTCGACGTCGACGTCCTCCAGCGGGTTCGCGGTGCCGGTGACGGCGCGCTCACCGGCGAGCGCGGCCAGGGTGTCGCGTACGGCCGGGATGAGCAGGTCGCCGTGGCGGGCTCCCTCGCGCGGCAGCCAGGTGACCTTCACGCCCGGACGGACGTCGAGCGCGAGCGCGTCGGCGGCCCCGGGGACCTCCAGCAGCGCCGTGACGCGCACGGAGCCGGAGAGCGACTCGACGATCGTGGCGATGGCGGGCACGGCCGTCTCGTCCCCGGCCAGCAGCAGGTGCGACGCCCCGGCGGGCGGGGCCCACTCCTGGCCGCCGACGGGACCCGGGTACGCGGCGTTGGGGCCGACCACCACGGCCCGGTCACCGGGGGAGACGCGGGTCGCCCACCGGGAGGCGGGGCCGGTCTCGCCGTGCAGGACGAAGTCGATGTCGAGTTCGCGCGACTCGGGCCGTACGGCTCGGGCGGTGTAGGTGCGGATCGGGTTGCGCAGCTCCTCGGGGAGCGCCCGCCACCGCTGGTACCAGTCGTCTCCGTCGCCCAGCGGGGTGAAGCCGCCGTCGGGAAGGGGGAGGATCACCTTGACCCGCTGGTCGAAGCCCCTGTCGGCGAAGCCCGCCAGGTCCTCGCCGCCGAAGGTGACCCGGACGAAGCTGGGGCTGAGCCGCGCCGTCCGCAGGACCTCCACCCGGTGGCCGCGATAGGCCGGAACATCCGCCGCGCGCTCAAGGGTCCGCTCGCCGCCCGCTGTCATCGTGCCGCCTTCGCTGGGGGAATGCCGTTCCCCAGCAACTTAGCTTTGCCTAACCTTATTAAGCAACCTGTGGCGGTCGGCGGCCCCTGTCCGGTTTCGGGCCGGGACCTGTCACGCGGCGCGCGCCTCCTTTCCGAGGTCCGTGCCGGTACGGCCGGGGACCTCGGTGCCCCCGGCGCGCTTCCGCAGGCCCGCGCGGTACGGCTCACACGCCCAGCTCGGCCTGCTCACCCGGATCGGCTCGCGGACCCGAGGTGCATTGTCCGGCCGCCCGCCCGGGTGGGGCACCCCGGTCCGGGGACGCGCCTTCCAGACCGGGGGCGTCTCCGGACCGGGGAGAGCCTTCCAGGCCGGGGAGGTCTCCGGGCGGGGGAGTGTCTCGGCGACCGGGAGCGTCACACCGGGCCACAGGTCCGCCCGTTCCCGCCGCCCGTTCCTCCTGCGGTGCCGTCCGGCCGTGACGCGGGGGCTCCGGGTGTCGTGCGGGCGCAGCCGGGACAGGACGAACGTCGTGCCGAGGATGAGGATCAGCAGCCCGGCGATCGCGGCGGTCTCCACGGAGACGGGGGGCGTTCCCGGCGTACCGGACGGAGCCGTCGCGCCCGGGGCGAGCGCGGGACGGATCTCGATCCGCCCGGCCGCCTGCGGGGCGGCGTCGTCCCCTCCCGGGGTACCGGCCAGTTTCTCCTTGACCTTGCGCGGCAGCCCGTAGCCGACGACCTTGCTCTGGTCGCGGGTCTTGCGCTTCAGCCAGACCTTGTCGACGTTTCCCTCGATGGTGTGGATCGTTCCACCGCTCACGCTCTCCACGATGCCGACGTGGTCGATCCCCCCGATGTCCTTGCCGCCGGACCAGTCGAAGAAGACCAGGGCCCCCGGCTCCGGCGTCCGCGTCCACGCGTCGTTGGTCTCGAACCAGCGGGCCTGCGACGGGGTCCAGGCGAACTGCCCCACGTACTCCTGCACGTCCGCCTTCTCCGCAGCCCAGGCGATGAACATCGCGCACCAGGGGGCCGTCTTGTACTGCGGGTCCTGGGCCACGTTGACCGCGTACCACTCGCCGAACTTGCTGTGCTGGCCGGACCCCTCCCGGTACCCGAGTTCGGGCTTGATGGTTCTGAGCAGATCGTCACCGATCGGATCCATGGCTGTGAGCCACCCCGTCCACTCTCCTCCACCCTTCCGAGAAGGGGGCGCCGTCCGACAAAGCTGGACTGTATTCGCAGAAAAAAGGAGAAGTGAGGCTATTTGCGCAAAAAGCCGAGCCGAGAGGCCGTCGAATACCGGATTAGGCGAAAGGCGGGAAACCTGCCCCCGCAGCACCTACCATCGTCTGGCCGCCCGCTCGGGTTCCGGTGCACGACACCTCGTGCCGGGTCCGGTATGACGGTACGCGGGGGTGCATGACACCTCTCGGGGACCCGGGGCGCCGGTGGCCGTTCGCGCTCGCCGGGCATCTCATGTTCCGATGTGTGACGGTGTGCGGCGCCTTGCGTTCCGATACGCGGCGGTGCTTGGCACCTCCCGGGGACTTGCTCACCTCACCCCGCGCTCACGGGTCACACCGGTACGCGTCCCGCTCATTGGGGCCCATCGGGTCGAATAGCATGTGATCGCACGTGCGCGGCACGCGCGGGTGCCGACGCCGAGACCTTCCCTCCCGGTCCGGCGACAACGGGGACGCGAAGGCGGAATGGGTTTTCCATGTTCGACGACAAGACGCAGGAGACCCTCCGCCGCCTCCTGGACCTCGCCGAGCACCCCGCGACCCCGCAGGCCGAGCGCGCCCTGGCCGTCGCGCGGGTCCGGGCCCTCATCATGGTGCCCGAGGGCGACGCCCGCCGGGCACCGGTCACCCCGGCGATGGAGGCCGGGATCCTCAGGAGGGTCAGGCCGCTCGCCCACCGGGTCGACGAGGACCTGGTGAACGAGGTGCACGGCGACCTCTACGCCTTCAGCACCCGCTACCGGGTGATCGGCGAGCTCGCCGAGGAGATCGCCCTCCTGCTCGAACGCTGGAGCGCCGTCGTCCCGCAGAAGCGCCACCGCCACGAGGAGGCCGTCAGGACCGCGGCCTCGAAGCTCGTCTACCTGCTGGAGCGCCGCGACCTGTTCCGCAAGCCCAAGTGGGGCAACCGCCCGAGAACCCGCTAGAGCCCGCGGCGACCGCCGGAGGCCCATCCGGTGACGACCGTTGAAGGACCGGGTGGCCCCGGGTCAGCGGTCCGGCCGGTCGAGCGGACCGGACCCGCGGTCAGGGCGCTCGGCGAGCAGCGGCAGCAGCGGGTTCCACGCGGTCCCGTCCCGGGCGTCGCGCCGCCGCCTGGCGATGGCGCTCAACGCCTCAAGGACCACGCGGTTGGCCAGCGCGGCGGTGATGTCGGCGTGGTCGTAGGGCGGGCTGACCTCCACGACGTCGACGCCCACGACCGGCAGCTCCAGGCAGACGCGCCGTACGGAGTCCAGGAGCTGGCGCGCGGTGATGCCGCCGGGCTCCGGGGTTCCCGTGCCCGGCGCGTGGCCCGGATCGCACACGTCGATGTCGACGGACAGGAACACGCCGTCGCACTCGTCGACGGCGATGGCGAAAGCCTCGGTCAGGCACTCGTCCAGGCCGCGACGCACGATCTCGGTCATCTCGTACGAGCGCATCGCCCGGTCCGCCATCCAGTCCAGCGTCTCCGGCGGCGGCCAATAACCGCGCAGGCCGATCTGCAGGAACCGGTCGCCGCGCAGCGCCCCCGACTCGATGAGCCTGCGCATCGGCTGCCCGTGTCCCCACAGCGAACCGAACTCGATGTCCCCGGTGTCCGCGTGGGCATCAAAGTGGATCATGGAGATCCGGCCGTGCCCGAGGACGTTCGCCACCCCCTTGGCGTCGGGGAAGGCGATCGAGTGGTCACCGCCCAGAATTACCGGGATGGCCCCCGAGCGGGCGACCTTCTCGACGGCGGCCTCCAGGGCGGCCAGCGACGCCAGGATGTCGCCGGGCGGCATCTCGACGTCGCCCGCGTCCAGGACGCGCAGGTCGCGCAGCCCGTCGGTACGCAGCGCCAGGCTGGGACGCGCCCCGTCGTGCGGCAGGTAGTCGGTCATCCGGATCGCCTGCGGCCCGAAGCGCGCGCCGGGCCGATGCGAGGTGCCGCCGTCGAACGGCGCCCCCACGATCACGATGTCGGCACCCGCGTAGCTCGCGGGGTCCTCCAGCGAGCATCGCTCGACGCCGAGGAAGGTGATGTCGGGCCCGAACTGGGGCCCGTAGCGGTTCGTCACCGTTCCTCCGGCGGGAAGGTCCCGGCCCGCGCGTGCCGCGGCCCGTCGCCGCCGGGCACGGCTCGCGGGGCGGCCTCGGCCGTCCGCCAGGAGATCGTCATCGGGAACTCCACCCGCTCGGGTCCATTGGACCAGCCAGCATAACCGGACAGGTCGGGACATGTGTCGGCCCGTGGCGCGGTTCGGCGGGCCGGGCGAAGAGCCGGGACCCGCCGTAGCGTGGCTCGGCGGGTCAGGTGAAGAGCCAGGATCCGGAGGGCTGGAGGTTTCTGTGCCCTGTGGCGCGGTTCGGCGGGCCGGGCGGAGGGCCGAAGGCCCGCCGAGGCCGGAGCCCCCGAGAGCTGGAGATCTCCGCGGGCCGGGCGGAGCCCCGGAGGCCCGCCGAGCCCCGGAGACCCAAAGGACTCCGGGGCTCGGTGTGGGCAATGGTGGCCGTGGCCCGGGGAGACTTTCCGCCCGCGCGAGGCACGCCCTCGCGCGATCGGCGATTCGTCCCGGGGCCACGGCGTGTGACCTGGCAGATCCCGGTGCCCGGCGGGGGAAGGGTAGCCGGTCACCATGGGATGTGTGGGACCCGCCAGAGCTCTCCGTCGACGCGCTGACCGGGAGTGCGTGACCGCGGCGTTGCGGTACGCACAACCGTGACGGTAGGCAGCCCCGGGCGGGTGCCTCAATGATGTTGCCGGATGTTGCGCGGAATTCGCCCTCGGGCGGCGGACGCCCCACGGGCGTTCACCGGCCGATCGGCGTGTCAATCGAGTACGTCAATCGGCATGCCGGTCGATGTGCCGGGGGAACCCTCGCGGGCAGCGCCACGCGACCGGGGCCGTGGGACCCCGGAGTCGAGCTCCGCGAGCTCCACCGGCGCCACGGCGGCCGGGCGGGGGTCATGGCCCGCCCGCGGTGTTACCTGCCGGTCGGCTCACCGGTGGGGTCGTCGGCCTCGCTCTCCGGCGCGGGATCGTCACCGGCGCCAAGCTCCTTGCGCAACCGGTCAAGATCCATGCTGTGGCTGCTGTACTTCAGCTCGCGCGCAACCTTCGTCTGCTTAGCCTTGGCTCGGCCCCGTCCCATTGGCTGTACTCCCTCGCGCAGGCCGTGCTCGGCCTCTCGTCACTGTCGCATCGCCGGCTGGCGCGCTCTGACGCCGCAGGTCAGCCTGCGGTAGCCGTACCAAGTATCCCGCTTCGCGGTCGATCCGTCATCGATCGGGCTCGAACCGGCCGCGGGCCCTGTTGGAAAACGGCCTTCGCCATCATAGCCAACGTCATTACGATTTGAAGAATTATGCAATTTGCCACATCATGAGGAATGGTGTGCCGATAAACCAGACGCCGGGGAGTGACCTGATCCACGGGAGGTGGGGGGACATGAGCGAGTTCGCGGCGGAGCTACGGGCACGCATCGCCGATGTCGACGGCGAGCTGGAGCTCATGCGCCAGGCCTTCGACGATCACGCGATCGATGTCCTGTCCGGGCGGCTGGAAAACCTGCTGCGCATCGCCGACCAGCACGGCGTCGACGTACGGTACGCCGGTGGCGGGCCTGCCACCGGAGCTGTGTGATCATGCCGGTGCCGCTGCACCAGGCCAAGGCCGAACTCTTCCGTACCATCGGCCATCCGGTCCGCGTCCAGGTGCTGGAGCTTCTCCAGGACGGCCCCCTGCCGGTGCGGGACCTCCTGAGCGCCATCGACGTCGAGGCCTCCAACCTCTCCCAGCAGCTCGCCGTGCTGCGCCGCGCGGGAGTCGTGACCGCCACCCGGGACGGCGCCACCGTCGTCTACGCCCTGTCCACCCGTGACCTGGCCGACCTGATGTCCGTGGCGCGATCGATCCTGGCCGAGGTTCTCGCCGAGCAGGGCGAGCTCCTCGCCGAGCTGCGCGCCGAGGCCGGTAGATGAGCGTGGCCCACCCGGAGCGCGCCGACGGACCTCGCCGGAACGCCACCGACAGGTAGGTACGGCCTTCCTGAAACACGGCGGCAGGCTTCGCCCCCGGCAGGCGGCGGGACCTCGGCGGCGCGAAGGCGCACAAGGCGCATGAGGGTGCACAAGGCGCATGAAGGCGTTCGTACGGTGACCGGGGCGCCCGTCCTTTCCCGCTCTTCCGCGGTGACCGGGGCGGCGTCGTCCCGGCGGGGTTCCACGATGCCCGGCTCGGGGAGCATGCCCGTGAGCGGGAAGAAACCCTGCTCCCGGCCCAGGTTGTCGCTCGACGACCGATTATGATCGGCTCAGATCACGTGGTTCGAAGCAGATGGGGTCGGTCGTGAAAAGTGGGGGAGAGAGTTCGGGCCAGGCGGAGTATCGTCGTCCCGTGTTCGCCGCGGAGCGCCGTCAGCGCATCCTTGAGCTGGTTCGTGCCAACGGCGCGGTCTCCCTCCGGGATCTTGCCCAGTCGGTGCAGTCGTCCGAGGTGACGGTCCGCCGCGATCTGCGGGCGCTGGAGGCCGAGGGCCTGCTCAACCGGCACCACGGCGGCGCCACGCTCCCCGGTGAGCTGTCCCGCGAGCCGACGTACTCGCAGAAGATGCAGACGGCGGCCGCGGAGAAGCGGGCCATCGCCGACCTCGCGGTCTCGCTGGTCGAGGACGGCGACGCGATCGTGGTCGGCGCGGGCACCACCACCCAGGACTTCGCCCGCCGCCTGGCCCGGGTGACGGAGCTGGCCGTGGTGACCAACTCCCTGCTGGTCGCGCAGGCGCTCACCGACTCGCCCCGGGTCGAGGTGGTGATGACCGGCGGCACCCTGCGCGGCTCCATCCACGCCCTGGTCGGCAGCGCCGCCGAGCGTTCCCTGGCCGGGCTGCGGGTGCGCAGGGCCTTCATCTCCGGCAACGGGCTGACCGCGGAGCGGGGCCTGTCCACGCCCAACATGCAGGTCGCCAGCGTCGACCGGGCCCTGGCCGCGGCGGCGGAGGAGGTGGTCGTGCTGATCGACCACACCAAGGTCGGGGTCGACACGATGGTGCAGACCGTGCCGACCGAGGAGATCACCCACCTGATCACCGACGACGAGGCGCCCCGCGAGGTGCTGGACGACCTGACCGGGCGGGGGGTGCGGATCCACGTCGCCCGGATCTGACGATCGGGAAAGATCGGAATTTCGACAGGTCGGTGACCGAATCTGACCGAATTCGATCAATCGTGACCCAGTGATGTCCATTTCTTTACGGATTTGTTTCCTGGCCGGATGAACATCGAGCGCATCGACGTTCCATCGTCCTGTCCAGGAGGGCACCATGACCCTGCTCACGAGTCGTCCGGGAAGAGTCGCCGCGCTGCTGGCCGCCGCCGTCCTCGTCACGTCAGGTTGCGCGAAGGGCGAGGAGACCGCCGCCGCGCCGAGCGGTTCCGGCACCCAGGGTGGCCAGGTCGTCCAGACCCCGGCCGCCGACGCGGGCGCCGGGTGCACCATCGACGCCTTCGGTGCCCAGAGGTTCGACCTCAAGACCACCGTGGTCGGCTTCTCCCAGTCGGAGAAGGAGGCCAACCCCTTCCGGATCGCCGAGACGAAGTCGATCAAGGACGAGGCCGCCAAACTCGGGATCGCCAACCTCAAGGTCACCAACGCGCAGTCGCAGTTCTCCAAGCAGATCAGCGACGTACAGCAGCTCATCGCCCAGGGCGCGCGGCTGCTGGTGATCGCCCCGCTCAACTCCGACGGCTGGGAGCCGGTCCTGCAGCAGGCCGCCGCCAAGAAGGTGCCGATCATCACGATCGACCGCAAGATCAACGCCGTACCCTGCAAGGACTACCTGACCTTCATCGGCTCCGACTTCGTCGAGCAGGGCAAGCGCGCCGCCGACCAGATGGCCAGGGCGCTGGGTAACAAGGGCAAGGTGGCCATCCTGCTCGGCGCGCCGGGCAACAACGTCACCACCGAGCGGACCAGCGGCTTCAAGGACCGCATCAAGGAGGTGGCGCCCGACATCGAGATCACCTTCGAGCAGACCGGTGAGTTCGCCCGCGAGAAGGGCCAGCAGGTCACCGAGCAGCTCATCCAGTCCAACCCCGACATCGACGGCATCTACGCCGAGAACGACGAGATGGCGCTGGGTGCCGTCACGGCGCTCAAGGGCGCGGGCAAGAAGGCGGGCGACGTCCAGATCGTCTCCATCGACGGCACCCGCGGCGCGGTCCAGGCCATCGCCGACGGCTGGCTGGTCGGCGTGGTCGAGTCCAACCCCCGCTTCGGGGCCCTGGCCTTCGCGACCGCCCAGAAGTTCCTCGACGGCCAGGCCATCCCGGAGAAGGTCATCATCTCCGACCGCGAGTACGACAAGGCCAACGCGGAGAGCTCCCTCTCCGAGGCCTACTGATCACCGGACCCCTGTCACCGGGTCCGGCCGTTGAGCCCGATCACCGAACCCGATCATCCGAACCCGGCCCGGAGCGTCGCCGCCCCGGGCCCCTCGGGAAGATCGGGGAGATCTGAGGAGAGGAGCCCTGTGGCCACGACCGGCCGAGTCCTGGAAGCCGCCGGGGTGCTGAAGGTCTTTCCCGGCGTCCGCGCGCTGGACCACGTGTCGTTCACCCTCGGCAGGGGCGAGGTGCACGCCCTGGTGGGAGAGAACGGCGCGGGCAAGTCGACATTGATCAAGGTGCTGACCGGCGTCTACCAGGCCGACGCGGGCCAGGTGAGATACCGCGACGAGGTGGTGGGCTTCTCCAGCCCCCTCGACGCGCAACGGGCCGGTATCTCCACGATCTACCAGGAGGTCAACCTGGTCCCCTCCATGAGCGTGGCGCGCAACCTGTTCCTCGGGCGCGAGCCCAGGAACCGGTTCCGGCTCATCGACTTCGGGGCCGTACACGAGCGGGCCAGGGAGATCCTCAAGGGGTACGGCGTCGATGTCGACGTCCGCCGCCCCCTCGGCTCCCTGGGCATGGGCACCCAGCAGATGGTCGCCCTGGCCCGTGCCGTCTCCGTCGACGCCCAGGTCGTCATCATGGACGAGCCCACCTCCTCGCTGGAGCCGCGCGAGGTCGGCAGGCTCTTCGAGGTGATCAGGGGGCTGCGCGACCAGGGTCGCTCGGTGATCTACGTCAGCCACCGGCTGGACGAGCTCTACCAGATCTGCGACCGGGTCACCGTGCTGCGCGACGGCAGGCTCGTCCACACCGGCAGGATGGCCGAGCTGGAACGCCTGCGCCTGGTCTCGCTCATGCTCGGGCGCAAGCTGTCGGAGGTGCGGGCCGAGGGCGCCACCAAGTTCAGCGGCTCCCACCCCCAGGACGAGCAGGACCCGCCGGTGCTCACCGCGACCGGGCTCACCCGCAGGCACCTGCTCGACGGCGTCTCCCTGGAACTGCGGCCCGGCGAGGTCGTCGGCCTGGGCGGCCTGCTCGGTGCCGGGCGCAGCGAGACCGCCAAGGCGATCGCGGGCGCCCTCAGGGTGGACTCCGGGGAGGTCGTCGTGGCGGGCGTACCGCTGCGCACCGGCTCGGTCTCCGCGGCGATTCGCGCGGGCATCAGCCTGCTGCCCGAGGACCGCAAGGCCGAGGGGATCATCCCGACCCTGTCGGTGCGGGAGAACATCGCGCTGGCCGCGCTGCCCAGGCTCTCGCGGGCGGGCATCGTCTCCGACCGCCGCGTCGACAGGATCGTGGAGACCTTCGTGAAACGGCTGAGGATCAAGGCGGCGAGCCCCGGCCAGCCGGTCGGCGAGCTGTCCGGCGGCAACCAGCAGAAGGTGCTGCTGGCCCGCTGGCTCGCCATGAGTCCCAGGGTGCTGCTGCTGGACGAGCCCACCCGGGGCGTCGACGTCGGCGCCAAGGCCGAGGTGCAGATGCTCATCGACGAGCTGGCCGTGGACGGCCTGGCCGTCCTGCTCATCTCCTCCGACCTGGAGGAGATCGTCGAGGGCTGCGACCGGGTCGTGGTGCTGCGCGACGGCGCCGTCCAGGGCGAGCTGCACGGCACCGAGGTGAGCGAGGAGGCGATCATGTCCATGATCGCCCGGCCGGTGGAGGTCCCCCGATGAGGTCCGTCGTGTCCGTGGTCGCCACGCCGATGAGGTCCTTCGATGAAGCTGTCGTGCCCGTGATCGCCCCATCGGTGGAGGTTTTCCGATGAAGGCTGTCGTGTCCGTGATGGTCCGGCCGGTGGAGGCTGTCGTGTCCGTGGTCGTCCGGCCGACGGAGGTTTCCCGGTGAAGGCCGGGACGGTCGCCGTCCGCGCGTTGCCCGGCAGGGCGGAGCTGTTGTCATGGCTGCAGCGGTACGGCGTCTACGTCGCCGTCGTCGTCCTGGTGCTGTTCAACGCCGCCTTCACCCCCAACTTCCTCGCGGTCGGCAACTTCCGCACCCAGCTCCTCCAGGTCGCCCCCGTCGTCGTGGTCTCCCTGGGCATGGCCCTGGTCATCGGCACCGAGGGCATCGACCTGTCGGTCGGCTCCGTCATGGCGCTGTCGGCGTCGGTGATCGCCCTCTACCTCGGCTACGGCGCCTGGCCCGCGATGCTCATGGCGATCCTCGCGGGGGCGGTCGTCGGGGCCGTCGGCGGCACGCTCGTCGCCGTGGTCGGGGTGCAGCCGATCGTGGCGACGCTCGCGCTGCTCGTCGGGATACGCGGGCTGGCCAACGTTCTGCTGCCGCAGCTGAAGGAGATCGGCAACCCCGCGCTCACCGCCCTGGGCAGCGAGTCGGTGCTCGGCGTGCCGTACGTCGTGCTGGTGGCGGTGGCGCTCACCCTCATCGTGCTGTTCGTCGTCCGCAAGAGCACCTTCGGGCGCCAGGTGGCCGCCGTCGGCGGCAACCGGGTGGCCAGCGAGCTGGCCGGGCTCCCGGTCAGGCGCATCCTGCTGCTGGTCTACGTCATCTCCGGCGTGCTCGCCGCGATCGCCGGGATCCTGGCCAGCTCCCGGCTGCAGGCCAGCGACCCCACCTCGCTGGGCCTGTTCATGGAGCTGTCGGCCATCACCGCCGTGGTGGTGGGAGGCACCCCGCTGAGCGGCGGCCGGGTCCGCGTACTGGGAACGGTGATGGGCGCGCTGCTCATGCAGCTGCTTCAGGCCACACTGATCAAGCACAACCTGCCGCAGTCCTGGACCCAGATGGCCCAGGCCGTGATCATTCTCGCCGCCGTCTACGCCGCCAGGGAGCGCCGATGACCCTCACCACGGTTCCGGCGGAGACCGAGGCCCGCCGTGAGCGCGCCGGGAGGATCTTCCGCAGGCACGGCGCGCTGATCGTGCTCGCCGTGCTCGCGCTCGTCGGCTCGCTCGCCTTCGACTCCTTCGCCACGGTGGCGAACGTCGGCAACATCGCCACATCCTCCTCGTTCCTGGCGATCATCGCGATCGGCATGACCTTCGTCATCATCTCCGGCGGCATCGACCTGTCGGTGGGGTCGCTGTTCGTGCTCGGCGGCGTCCTGGCGGCGTACGGCTCCCAGTACGGGCTCCTCGTGGCGCTCGCCCTGCCGCTCGTGGTGTCCGGGCTGTTCGGCCTGGTCCACGGGCTGATCATCGCGAGGACCGGGATGGCGCCGTTCATCGTCACCCTGGCCGGGCTGCTGGCCGCGCGGGGGCTGATGCTGGCCGTCTCCGACGAGGGCGCCGCGACCTACCTGGTCGAGGACCCGTCCTTCGCGCTGCTCGGCCAGGGCTCCGTCCTGAACGTCGGCTACCCGGTGCTCGTCGCCGCCGTCCTGCTCGGCATGGGGATGGTCCTGCTGCAGCGTACCGGCTTCGGGCAGAACGTCTACGCCATCGGCGGGAGCGAGGACGCCGCCAGCCTCATGGGCGTGCCGGTCGTCCGCACCAAGGTCGCCGTCTATCTCATGTCGGGGCTGCTGGCGGGGCTGGCCGGAGCGCTCAACGCGGCCAGGCTGTCGTCGGGGGTGACGATCCTCGGCATCGGGCTGGAGCTCGACGTGATCGCCGCCGTCGTCATCGGCGGCACCCTGCTCACCGGGGGAGCCGGAGCCCTCGGCGGCACGATCGCCGGGGCGCTGCTGCTCGGCGTGATCCAGAACCTGATCAACCAGGTCGGCAACCTCAACGCCTCCTTCCAGCAGGTGGTCAGCGGGCTCTTCCTCGCCCTCGTGGTGATCGCCCACCGCTTCCTGGGAGGGGTGCGCAAGACAGAGTGAGGGGCCCCTGTGCGGATTTGTACCGGGACAGGGCGCCCCCGGTGCCGCATCCTGCGAAGGAGACGGTGGCGGAACACCGCCGCGAGGCAGACCAGCGCAGACCGGTGAGGTACGCCATGTGCCCGCACGAAACACCCTGTCCCTCCGCGTACGCGCCCGGCAGGGAGGCCGCGAGGCCGATCGCCTCCCACCCCGAGCAGGGCTGGAGCCTGCTCTGCAACGGGGTGGTGCTCTTCGAGGACACCGGCGAGCTGCTGCCCGACGGGCGGGCCGTGCCGCCGCACCGCCCGCCCGTCAGGCCCGCTGCTCAGCCCGCGATGGCGGTCTCGGGGTCGTGGCCGTAGAGCCAGGCGCTCTGCCGGAGCGGGTCACTGCCCGCCAGGGCCGCGTCGCGCTCCAGCTGGGCGGGCCCGTCGGGCAGGTGGTTCTGCACCTCGCGGCCCCGGCTCATCAGCTGCACCCGCGAGGCCCGGGGCCCGCGGATCTCCTCGTAGCGGACCAGCGCCTTCGCCACCGTCTCGCGGGAGGCGTCGCGCAGGCAGCTCGTGAGAACCACCGCGTCCTCGACCGCCTGGGCCGCGCCCTGGCCGAAGAAGGGCAGCATCGAGTGGGCGGCGTCACCCAGCAGGGCCACCCGCCCCGACGTCCAGCGTTCCAGGGGGCTGCGGTCGTACAGGGCCCAGCGCTTGGTCTCGGTGGCCGCGGCGACCAGCTGACCCAGCCGGGGGTCCCAGGTCTCGAACTCGCGCGCCAGGTCCTCGATCCGCCCGTCGGCCGTCCACGACTCGACGCGCCACTCGCCCGCGGGCACGATCGCGACGACGTTGATCAGCTTCCTGTCCCGGATGGGGTAGTGGACGAAGTGGCGCCCCGGGCCCAGCCAGAGCGTCTGCACCCGGCGCAGCGCCAGCTCCGGCGCCCGGTCGGCGTCGACCAGGCACCGGTAGGCGCACAGCCCGGAGAAGCGCGGCGGCTCCTCGTCGACGACGTTGGGCCGGACGGCCGAGTGGATGCCGTCCGCGCCGATCACCGCGTCGGCGAGCACCGCCGTCTTCACGCCCCTGGAGTCGGTGAAGGTCAGCTCGACCTCGTCGTGGTCCTGCTGCAGCATCTCCAGCCGCCGGTCCGTCCTGACCGCGTCCGCGGGCAGCGCCTTCAGCAGCATGTCGAGCAGGTCGGCCCGGTGCGCGACGTAGCAGTCGGTGCCGTACAGCCTCCGGCACTCCTCGCCCATCGGCTGGGAGGACAGCACCCGGCCGTCCTCCCAGCGCCTGAACTCCCAGGCGGCCTCTAGCGGGACGGCGAAGGACGCCAGCCGCTCGCCGAGCCCGGCCCGTACCAGGGGGCGGACCATGTTGGGGCCCACCACGATTCCCGCGCCGACCTCGCGCGGCTCGGCGGTCTGCTCGTACACGACGGCCTCGACACCGGCCTGGCGCAGCATCAGGGCGGTGGCCAGCCCGCCGAGGCCTCCACCGACAATGGCGATCTTCACTCAGGTGTTCCTCTCGTCGGGCGGCGTCTCACCCCGCGGCACCGCGGTGTTCCTCGATGAGGTGTCTCATCAGCAGGTCCTCGCCGAAGTCGTTGTCCGGGTCGCGCCACACGCTGTGGGCGTGGTTGGCGTCGTCCTCGGTGTTGTCGAACTCGATCAACGTGACCGGGCCCTGGATCCGGTAGTAGTGGCCGAGCCCGTAGTCGTCGGCCCCGGCCCAGGCGAAGTGCAGGTCGCCGTCACCGGCGGCGCGGACGCGGTCCATCTCGGCGGCCACCTGGCCGGGCCTGGCCCGGTCGAGATAGCACTCCAGCAGCTCGTCGAACGCGCGCCGCTGCCGGGAGGTCAGGTCGGAGGCGG
Source organism: Streptosporangium sp. H13245 (assembly GCF_055690525.1). Lineage (NCBI taxonomy): Bacteria > Bacillati > Actinomycetota > Actinomycetes > Streptosporangiales > Streptosporangiaceae > Streptosporangium > Streptosporangium sp. H13245. Next base: position 67,769 of record NZ_JBSZKT010000012.1, read on the forward strand.
CGATCCCGCGCGGGTGCGACCTGAGGTAGCGCAGGGCCTGCCGGTCGGCCTCGGTGATCATCGCGTCCCGGCGGCCGACCCCGTGCGGGTCGGGCAGCTCCACCTCGCCGATCTTCGGCACCGTACGGGTGACGAAGTCCGCCGGGGGCACCGGGTGGATGATCGCCCGCTCCCGCTGCCCGTCGTCCAGCGAGCGCAGCAGCGCGAACCCCAGGTCCTCCTCCTCGCCCAGCACCCGGTACGGGCCGAAGCGAGCCGGTTCCGAGCCCAGCAGGAACGGCGTCACCGCGAGGTGGTCCTGGTTGACGATCGTGAAGTTCAGCGACAGGTGGTGGCCCACCAGCCGCCATCCCCACACCGAGTCGGGGTTGGGCTGGCCGAAGAACGTCAGGAAGTACATCCCCGGGTTGCGGAACTCCCTGGCCACGTGCCCGAACCGCTCCAGGTTCAGCTCGCGCAGCACGTGCTCCAGCGAGATCACCTGCACCACCTGCGCGTACGCCCGCTCCGAGCAGGACTGGGCGATCAGCCGGTGCGCCAGGATGCCCTGGTCGAAGCTCAGGTCCCGCAGCGGCACCCCGGCGCGTCCCGAGGCGGGCAGGAAGTTCCAGTTCGGCCGGTCCGCGTCGCCGAAGGGCAGCAGCGCCCGTGCCCGCTGCTCGCCGTCCAGGGCGTCGTACAGCGCCATCGCGGCGAAGGTGATCAGGGTGACGTTGAAGTCCCCCGGCCGATCCTCCAGCCCCGAACGGGGGGTGAGGGCGCCTCCCGGGTGGCCGGGGTGCTCCCGGGGGTGACCGGAGTGCGAGAGCCGCGATGTCGCGGAGTCCTGGGAAGGGTGGTCGGAACGCGAGAGCCGCGATGTCGTGGAGCCCCGGGGAGAGCGGTCGGAACGCGAGGTCTGCGACGTCGTGGGGTTCGTCGAGTGCTCGGGTGAAGCCGTGGAGCCCTGGGGAGGGTGGTCGGAACGCGAGGTCTGCGATGTCGTGGGGTTCGTCGAGTGCTCGGGCGGAGCCGTGGAGTCCCGGGGAGGATGGCTGGAACGCGAGGTCTGCGATGTCGTGGAGTCCCGGGGAGGGTGGCTGGAATGCGAGGTATGTGACATCGGTCAGCTCTCCGGCCAGGCCACGATCGGGTTGCGTACCGGTCCCAGCCGGTCGATCTCCACCTCGACCACGTCCCCGGGCCGCAGGAAGCGCGGTGGGGTGCGCGCGTGCCCCACCCCGGCGGGAGTGCCGGTCGCCACCAGGTCGCCGGGGTGCAGCGTCATGGTCCGGCTCAGGTGTGCCAGCACCCGCCCGACCGGGAAGATCATGTCCCTGGTGTCGCCCTCCTGGACGACCTCGCCGTTGACCCGGGTCACCAGCCGGAGCCCGTTCGCCGGGTCGCCCACCTCGTCGGCGGTCACCACCGGGCCGATCGGCCCGCTGTGGTCGGAGTTCTTGCCGAGCGTCCACTGCGCGGTCAGCCGCTGTGCCCGGCGGGCGCTCAGGTCGTTGAAGGTCGCGTAGCCGAACACCCCGGCGAGCGCGGTCTCCTCGTCCACGCACCGCATCTCCGTACCGACCACCGCGACCAGCTCGACCTCCCAGTCCAGGCCCGGCTCGTCCGGCGGCACCGGCACCGGCGTCCCGTCGACCGCGAGCGACACCGTCCACCGCCCGAAGACCGCGGGTGTCTCCGGGATCGGGAAGCCACCCTCGGCGGCGTGCGCCCGGTAGTTCAGCCCGACGCACACCACCCGCGCGCAACCGGTCACCGCCGGGGCCAGGATCAGCTCGGCCGGCGCGTACCCGAACGATCCCGGCTCGCCACCGGCCAGCTCGCGCGCCCTGGCGGTCCAGCCGGGCAGGTCCTCGTAGAACTCGTCCACCTCGGCCAGCGGCGCCACCCGGTCGCCACCGGTCAGCACGCCCACCCGGACCTGACGCCCATCCCGAAACCCGACAAACCTCATCGTTCACTCCCGACGTTCCCGGTGGCGGGAACCACAGCAACCTCGAACGCACCTCTACGGCGCTCTCGGCTCATTCGGAGATCTTCGTACATTCCACCCCAACACGGTAGTGGGGCGAGAGGGACTGTTGGTGGCGGTGATGCGATCCGATAGAAAGCAGCCACCCGGCGGCCTCGCGCGTCTCGTCCCCGTGCGTCCCACATACGCCCGCGTACGTATGCGCTCGGCCCGTGCCGGGTGAACGCGTTCGCCGTGCCGGGGTTCGAACGCCTCAGTCGAGGAACTGTCGATGTATGGACGCACTCGCGCACGTCGACGCCTACTGGCGCGCGGCCAACTACCTGTCGGTCGGCCAGATCTATCTGCTGGACAACCCGCTGCTGGCCGAGCCGCTGCGGCCCGAGCACATCAAGCCCCGGCTGCTGGGGCACTGGGGGACCACGCCGGGGCTGAATTTCTGCTTCGCCCACCTGAACCGGATCATCGCCGAACGCGACCAGGACATGATCTACATCGCCGGTCCCGGGCACGGCGGCCCGGCTGCGGTGGCGCACTCCTGGCTGGAGGGCTCATATACCGAGAAATATCCGGACATCACGCAGGACGCCGAGGGGATGCGGCGGCTGTTCCGGCAGTTCTCCTTCCCCGGTGGCATCCCCAGCCACGTGGCGCCCGAGACGCCCGGCTCCATCCACGAGGGCGGCGAGCTCGGCTACTCCCTGGCCCACGCCTACGGGGCCGCGTTCGACAACCCGGACCTGGTGGTGGCCTGCGTCATCGGCGACGGCGAGGCCGAGACCGGACCGCTCGCGGCGAGCTGGCACTCCAACAAGTTCCACGCCCCGGGCCGCGACGGCGCCGTACTGCCCATCCTGCACCTGAACGGCTACAAGATCGCCAACCCGACCGTGCTGGCCCGCATCCCCGAAGGCGAGCTGGTCAAGCTCATGGAGGGCTACGGATACCGCCCGCACCTCGTGGCCGGGGACGAGCCCGAGGCCGTGCACCAGATCATGGCCGAGACCCTGGAGACGGTGTTCGACCAGATCGCCGAGGGCGGCCGGCCCCCGATGATCATCCTGCGGACCCCCAAGGGGTGGACCGGGCCGAAGGAGGTCGACGGCCTGCCGGTGGAGGGCACCTGGCGCTCCCACCAGGTGCCGCTGTCGGGGGTACGCGACAACCCCGAGCACCTGGCGATGCTCCAGGAGTGGATGGGCTCCTACCGGCCCGAGGAGCTGTTCGACGCCGACGGGCGGCCGGTGGCCGAGATCCTGCGTACGGTGCCCGAGGGGCCGCTGCGGATGAGCGCGAACCCGCACGCCAACGGCGGCGAACTGCTGCGGCCGCTGGCGCTGCCCGACTTCCGCGAGCACGCGGTCGAGGTCAAGTCGCCCGCCGCCGCCACGAGCGAGCCCACCCGGGTGCTGGGCACCTTCCTGCGCGACGTCATCGCCGCCAACCCCGACACCTTCCGGCTGATGGGCCCCGACGAGACCGCCTCCAACCGGCTGCAGGCGGTCTTCGAGGTCACCGACCGGGCCTGGAACGCCGAGACGCTCCCGACCGACGAGCACCTGGGATCGGGCGGCCGGGTGATGGAGGTGCTCAGCGAGCACCTGTGCCAGGGCTGGCTGGAGGGTTACCTGCTGACCGGCCGCCACGGGCTGTTCAACTGCTACGAGGCGTTCATCCACATCATCGACGCGATGTTCAACCAGCACGCCAAGTGGCTGGAGTCCTCGCGCAAGATCCCCTGGCGGCGGCCGGTCGCCTCGCTGAACTACCTTTTGTCCTCGCACGTGTGGCGCCAGGACCACAACGGCTTCTCCCACCAGGACCCCGGCTTCCTGGACGTGGTGATGAACAAGAAGGCCGAGGTGGTACGGGTCTACCTGCCGCCGGACGCCAACACGCTGCTGTCGACGGCCGACCACTGCCTGCGCTCGCGCGACTACGTGAACGTGATCGTGGCCGGGAAGCAGCCGGTGCTGGACCTGCTGCCGATGGACGAGGCGATCGCGCACTGCACGCGCGGCCTGGGCGTCCTGGAGTGGGCCAGCACGGATGCCGGGACCGAGCCGGACGTGGTGCTGGCCTGCGCCGGTGACGTGCCCACCCTGGAGACCCTGGCCGCCGCCGCCCTGCTGCGCGAACACCTGCCCGAGCTGCGGGTCCGGGTGGTCAACGTGGTGGACCTGATGCGGCTGCAGCCGCCGACCGAGCACCCGCACGGCATGCCGGACGCCGAGTTCGACACGCTGTTCACCGCCGACCGGCCGGTCATCTTCAACTTCCACGGCTACCCGTGGCTGATCCACCGCCTGACCTACCGCCGCAACGGCCACGAGAACATCCACGTACGCGGCTACAAGGAGGAGGGCACCACGACCACGCCGTTCGACATGGCCATGCTCAACGACATCGACCGGTTCCACCTGGTCATGGACGTCATCGACCGGGTTCCCGGGCTGGCCGAGCGGTCGGCGCACCTGCGCCAGCACATGACCGACGCCCGGCTGCGCGCCCGCGCCCACACCCGCGAGTACGGCGAGGACCCGGCCGAGATCCGCGACTGGACCTGGCCCCGCTGAAGCGCGAGACCCGCTGAAGCGCGAGATCCGCTAAAACTGAGACCCTGCGCCCGGCCCCGCGACCCTCACCGCCGCCCGCCCGTCGAGCGGTCATGAGCAGGACGGGCGGGCGGTTCACGGGGAGGCGGAGAGGCGGGGCGCGTGCCGGATCAGGGGGCCGGTGCCCTGAATCCCAGGGTGTAGGAGCCGGAGCCGGTCACGGAGACCACCCGGTAGCGGTAGTAGCCGGTCGTACCGGTGTAGTTGATCCGCGTGTCCGGGCCGGGGCCGGTCGAGCTGGCGACGGTCAGCCAGGCCGTACCGTTCCACCTCTGCAGGGACAGGTCGAAGTCGGCACCGGCGGGCCCCTTCAGGCAACCGGAGTGGACCCCCGCGCCGGAGTGGTAGTAGAGGTTCTTGGGCTGGTAGGCCGACTGGCCGGCGGCCAGGGTGCCGGTGTAGGTGTTCGGGTAGCCGGTGCAACCGGTCGCGGGAGGTGGCTGGGTGCCCGAGGTGGTCACCAGGCTCAGGCCGTAGGCGGTGAGGATCTCACCGATCGGCTGGAAGTAGGTGGTGCCGCCCTGGCTGCAGTCGCCAGAACCGCCGGAGGTGACGCCCTGGGCCTGGTCGATGGCGATGAAGGAGCCGCCCGAGTCCCCGGGTTCCGCGCAGACGCTGGTGCGGACCAGCTGTGAGACGGTGCCCTGCGGGTAGGTGACGCTGGCGTCGCGCTGCTGGATGAGACCGCAGTGCCAGTCGGTGGTGGATCCGGACCGGCAGACCGAGGCCCCCTCGATGGCGACCTGGGAACCGGCGACGGGAACGGTGCCGCCCTCGCCGTTGTCCACCGCCGGGGTCGCCGTCCAGTTGCCGTTGGCCGCGACCCAGGAGTAGTCGCTGCCCGGGAAGGCCGAGTCCTGGAAGGTGCCCTGGGCGACGCGGTTGAAGCCGGTCGTGGTCTCGCCCGTTTTGCCGCAGTGGCCGGCGCTGATGAAACCCTGCTGAGCGCCCTTGCGTACGGAGAAACCGACCGAGCAGCGGCTGGTGGCGCCGATGTAGTAGGCGGTGCCGCCCACCAGGTCGTACAGGGGCAGGGGGGTCTCGGAGGAGGGCAGCACGACCACCGAGTTCTCCTCCACACCGGAGCTCAGGACGTAGCTCTGCGCCTGGACGGGCTCGGAGGCCAGGACGACCGCCTTGTTGCGCTTGATGTCGACGTAGCGCACGCTCGACACGAGCGGCTTCGGAGGCAACGTGACGTCGAGCCTTCTCTTGATCTCCGAGAGTTCCGCCAGCGACTTCGAGACGACCTCGGCCTGGGCGCCCGCGGCGAGGATCCGGGGAATGTCGGCGACGCTGGTGGTGGCGACCACCAGGATGTTGGCGGTCTTCGCGCGAAGCCAGGCGCCGCCGAAGCGGGACCCGAGGCTCCTGCTCAGCCGCGCCGCGATCGGTATCAGGCGGGCCTCGTTGGCCACGCGGGCGCGGGCCTGCTGGGGAGACAGGTCGAGGTCGCGCTGGATGGCCTCCAGGACGGCCGGCGGCGGCTGCGCACCCGGCGTCTCGTGGACGACCGGTACGGCTGCCCCCGGAGGGACGCTCCTCCGCTGGTCGGCGCCGGCCGGTACGGCGGCGAGGGTGAGCGTGATGATCGCCAGGACGCATCCGGCGGTGGCGGCATGTCTGCGAGACATGGGGCTTTTCTCCTCGACCTCGGCTTTCACAGCATGAGGGGGGAGATCACCCCATATCACCCGTGGATCATGTGATGAGGCATCGCCACCTTAGATCAGCCGACACCGGTCGCGGGTGCGAAAGCCGTACGCCACGCGGGCACCGTTTTCCCGGCGGGACAGCGCGCCCGCCACGTCGGCCCGCGGGGGCGCTCCCGGCGCCCGGCACCCGCGCGGCCCCTGGAACGGGCCTCCGACCTGCCACCCGACCAGAGGGAACGCCGCCACGTAACCGAGAGGGAGGCTCGAAGGGAACACCGTCACGCCTGTCCCTGTGCCGCCGAGAGGGGCGAGGGGAATGCCGTCACACCCGCCGCCATGTCATCGAAAGGGAGGCTCGAAGGGAACGCCGTCACGCCCGCGGCCGCCGTACCGCCGGAAGAGAGACGAGGAGGCTCGATCGGCAAACCTGGTTGCCGTACCTGCAACAATTGACGGTATGGACAAGATCGCTCAGGCCCTGTCCGAGGTCGGGCCCCGCCTCAGGCGGCTCAGGACCCAGCGGGAGATCACCCTCGCCGCGCTGTCCGAGGCGACCGGGATCTCGAAGAGCACGCTGTCGCGTCTGGAGTCCGGGCAGCGCAAACCGAGCCTGGAGCTGCTGTTCCCCATCGCCCAGGCCCACCAGGTGCCGCTGGACGAGCTGGTCGGCACGCCCGAGGTGGGCGATCCCCGGATCCGTCTCACGCCTCGCCGCGCGCACGGCCGGATCGTGGTCCCGCTCACCCGCCAGCCGGGAGGCGCCGCCGCCTGGAAGATCCTCGTCCCCGCCGACCAGACCGAGCCCGAGCCGCGGGTTCACGACGGCTACGAGTGGCTCTACGTGCTGTCCGGCCGGCTGAGGCTCGTTCTGGCCGATCACGACCTTGTCCTGGCCGCGGGCCAGGTCGCCGAGTTCGACACCCGGCTCCCGCACTGGTTCGGCAGCGCGGGGGCCGGGGCCGTCGAGATCCTCAGCATCTTCGGGCCCCAGGGCGAGCGCATGCACGTCCGCGCCCAACCCCGGGCCAGGAGCTAGTACCGGGCGGCCTCATGCCCGCTGGGGCTGGTCCGGCCGGGCCGACGGCGGGCGGGATCAGCCCGCGAAGACCACGAGGGCGTACTGGTAGCGGGTCGCGCCGTTCTCGTCCCCTGAGCCATTGGAATCGCTCACGAAAAGGGCATCAGCGGGACCACAAAAGGGTCGCCGAAGTTATGTCACAACTCGATAGTGGGCAAGCCGACTATCGAGTTAGGGTGCATCTTTTTTTAGTCGGATCGTTGTATATATCCGCAGGTCAAGGGTTCTTGCGGGGATTTTTTCATGCCAGGTGTCTAGGGCGCGACCTGGCCGGAGCGTCGGCGCGTTGCCCATGTCCGGCTGTTTGGAACGGTCGGCACCATGCGAGATTCCACACCTCCCCCAACCCTCATAGCTGCTGACACCGGGACTGCGACCGGGTTCTGTCGAGTGCGGCTTTGTGTGCACGTGTTCCCGGTGACCTTCCACGCAGGCTGGTTGTCCTACGGTCACAGCCGTGCTTGACGGGTTCCGGGAGCCCTGGACAATTGGGTGGCGGGGTCACTCACCTGTACGCGCTACGCGAAACAGACGTAAGCGTTAGCGCTGAGCACCTTCAGGCCAGATGACATGAATCGTCAGCCCTCGCTCTTTGGCTTCGGTTACGACATCCGCCGTTCCGCCGTATCCCCTGGCAGGCTTGCCGTCCCAGACGGCGAGTAGCTCATCAGCATGATCGAGCATGAAACGACTGGCCACCATGTGTGACTCAGACGTGGACTCGATGAAATCCATCGCGTGAACCCGCTCGGCTCTGACGAGTAACGCGTCGTACTCCTGGTGCGCCTCGGCGGGTAGTCCTTCCCGATACTGCCTGGCGGGGATCACGACCTCCAGCACTCCACCCAGGTCGACGACGGCTCGGGCGAAAATCTGGTCGGCTCCGTCCGCGAGACATGACAGGCCCGTGATCATGGGGGCATGTTCGGCGAGCAGTGAGCGAACGGCATCGTCGATCAGGGTAGTGGTCGTAAGGGAAAGGCTCCGGTGTCCGGAGACGGCGATACGGCTCATGGCCTTCTTTCTAAAGGAGAGTCGCGCGAAGACGCTCGTCGAACGCGCGGGCGCTGCCTGTCATCGGACCGCCGTAGGTTCGGCGGAACCGTCTGGCACGTTGAATGATCCGCTCCGAGCCGTAGGTGATCCCTACCGTCAGGGCATTTGATACCAGGTGAAAAGCTTCGTCATAGTCCCCGGAGATGGCCTTGGCGGTGGCGATCTCCGTCATGAGCACTCCACGTTGCTTGATGGCCGGTTGGGCCGATGACAACGACTCGGCGAAAGCGGTCACGGCTTCGTCCGCACGGCCGAGTCGCACCATGACCAGTGCGCGATAGCCCGCGAGCTTCGCGTCATCGAACGGAAAGACCCAAGGCCACGGCGGTGCTGCTGCCCGTTCGCCGGCAATCACCGCGGATTCGGCCTCTCGTAATGCGGCTACAGCGGCGGGGGCATCATGGGCGGTCGCGTGGCCGAATGCCTCAATGCTGTACAGCCATGCTCGTGCGGTTGCCGGTGGCTGTTCACCTAGTTCCCTCCGCGCTTGGGCGAGTAGGTTTAGCGCCAGAATGGGATCATCGGCGTCGATCTCGAAGGCGGCCAGACTGCCGATCATGTAAGCCGCCAACAGAGAGTGTTCGGCCTGACGGGCGCTGTCGATCGCCAAACGGTAGTAGGTGCGCGAGGTGCCGATGTCGTGCGTGTCGGCATGAAGCCATGCGGCGAAACCAGCGGCTTCGCTCATCACCGCACGGATGTCATTGGCAAAGTCGGATTGGGCGGCGCGTCCGAGGACACGGTTCGCCAGATTCACATGGGCTACGGCTCCTCGGGTTAGCTCATTAGCGGGCGTCGTTGCCTCCAGGCGCCGTTGAGCGCCGGTGATGCCGGTCAAAGTGGGGGCGGTGGTTTCGTCTACCTCCGCACGTTTAGGCAGGGGTAGGGCTGCGAGAGCCGTGAAAGCTACTGCCTTGCCGAAGTCTCTGCGTTTCGTTGGATCGTCATCCCCTCGGGCACCGAATCGGAGCAAATGAAGTGGAAGTCCGATTCGGACTGATATTTCCCGGACCTGGTCCACTGTGAGCGGCTGACGATTCCGCAGTACTTTGGAAACCCAGCTCTGGGAGTAGCCGACCGTCTCGGCCAGTTGGTCCTGCGTCCATCCGTTGACCCGCTGCACCTCAGCGAGGACGGCGGGAATGTCGCACTCCGCGAGAGCGGCTGCTACGGCGGGCGTGGACCAGAACTGAAGCGAGGGACGGTCTTGGTCCTGTCTCATAACGTTAGGTTAGGCGCGGAAGTGCTACCGCACAGATAGTCGTGAGAAGAATAATCCCAGTGCTGCCAGTGCTACGGCATTAACCAGGGCCACTGCCCGCAGCGATGCTCGCCCTATGAGTGCTTCTCCGCTCCGTACAGCAGAGGTTACGGCTTACGCCCAAGAGTCGCGACGCTCCTCCTGTCTGTACTAAGAGGCATGGCGTAGCTCTCGGTCTCATCCAGGCTTATAAAAGAGCGGACCCGCCCTCGTGTACGGCGGGAGGTGGTTTTTCTCGTGGGGGCGGAGTCAGCGGATCGACGCTCTTGACGTGAGAGTGGCGCAGCGTATCCGTGAGGCGGCGGCGCGGTGAGCCGGGAGGTTTTCCACAGCGCGGTAGAGGCGATGCTCCAGCGTTGGGATGGGCTGTGCGTCGTCTGTGCGGTCTGGTTCGAGATGCGGACATGAAGGCGGCGGGGGTGGCGTAACGGCTGGCACCCGTGGTGTCGGGGGCCAATCGCTGGAAGACCAGTCACGACAAGAGAACAGCCCGGAGGACAGATGACCACCACGCACCACCTCATCGTGAGCCCGTTCCTCGGTGAGTATCTGGTACTGCGTCCCGGCAGTCCGCAGGGCCTGAAGATCTCCGAGGGCAAGTATCGGGAACTCACCGAAACAGCGTTTTGGCCCGCGTGGTTCACCGATGCCGTCACCGAGACCTGGGGGCGGGACGCCACGCTTCGCCCGTTCGCTGAGACGACGCTCATCCGGCGCGAGTCCCCCTATGGATATGTGCGCGCGACATACGAACTCAACCTGGGCTGTAACTACGACTGCGAGCACTGCTACCTGGGTCTGAAGAGGTTTCAGGGGTTGTCATGGCCTGAGCGCGAGAAACTGCTTCACATCCTGCGGGACGCCGGAGTGCTGTGGCTCCAGCTCACCGGCGGCGAACCGATGATCGACAAGCTGTTCCCCGACGTGTACGGCCTGGCTTACGAACTCGGCATGATGCTGACCATCCTGTCCAACGGCTCTCGACTGGCGAACCCGAAGATCCTGGAACTGCTCACCACCCATCGGCCGCACGACATCACTTTGAGCATGTACGGAGCGACCGAAGCCAGCTACGACGGGCTGACCCGACGCCGGGGGGCCTACCGGCTGTTCACCAAGGGACTGGCAGCGGCGCGTGAGGCCGGTCTCCCTCTGAAACTCAGCCTGATCGTGACCAACACGAACGGACACGAGCTGGAACAGATGCAGGCGATGGCCGATGACTGGGGAATCCCGCACGCGGCCTTCATGAACATGTCGCCGACCATCTACGGCGGCTCGGAAACCCTCCCGTCGCAGTCAGTGAAGCACCTGCGTGAGCGCAAACCGTTCACCGGCTGCCAGGCGGGACACACCTTCTTCCACGTTGATCCGCACGGCATGGCCAGTATTTGCAAGATCGGCCGCGATCCGCAGATCCCGTTGATGGACGAGGGCGTGGGAGGGCTGGCCAGGCTGGGCACTATCGCCGATTCGCTGCTGCTGAGGCAGGGCGGATGCACCGGCTGCACGCTGAGCGGCTCGTGTGGGACCTGCATGCCGCTCGTCGCCCTCTACCGCAAGGCGAGGTCGCCCCTGCGGAACTACTGCCAGCACCGAGAACGGGAGGAGGTGAAAGACCAATGACCGTCATCTTCGTCGAGATCGGGGCCCGACCCGCCGACAGACCAGAGGTTGAGTTCATCGCGGACCTGGACACACTCGTCGACTCCAACAAGTGTTCCTGCTCTGCCGGTGATGATCAGCCCTACTAGAAGGTGTTCGGGTGAGGGCCGCCCCTACCATGACCGTGGGGCGGCCCTTCGACGCGAGGAACGGAGAGCTATGGCGGTGGAGCGCATCCACTGGGACGACCTTCCGGGCCAAACCAGGACTGCCGTTGAGAAACACGCCGGTGCGGTGTGGTCGTCGCGAACAGTGTCCGAAGGGCTCAACTCCGCGATTGCGGCGCTGTTGGATACGGCCTCGGGGAAGGTGTTCATCAAAGGGCTACACCGGGACTACCCGCGTCGGTGGACCCAAGAGATGGAGGCGGTGATCAACCCCTACGTCTGCGGGCTGTCTCCTCGCCTGCTGTGGCGGGTTGACGGTGAGTGGGACGTTCTTGGGTTCGAAGCCATTGATGGCCGTCACGCTGATTTTTTGCCTGGATCGCCGGATCTTCCCCGTCTTGTGGACACCATGACGGCGCTTGGCGAGCTTGTCTGCCCTGATGTGCCGGTGAAGCTAGCTGAGCATCGGTGGCGGACCTACGTCGCCGATCCTGGAGAGGTGGAGTGGTTCAAAGGCGATCGGCTGCTGCACACCGACTACAACCCTCTCAACGTATTGATGGCAGGTGGGAAAGCCCTGCTCATTGACTGGGCGTGGCCCACGAGAGGTGCGGGATGGATCGATCCGGCGTGTCTCATCCTGCGTCTGATGGCGAGTGGTCATACCGCGGAGGAAGCGGAACGGGTCGTGGAAGAAACCCCTGCGTGGTGCGAAGCGCCGGAGGACGGGGTGGAAGTCTTCGCACGGGCGAATGTGCGGCTGTGGGGCGAGATCGCGAACAACGACGCGGCGCCCTGGGTCAAGCGGATGGCCCGTGCCGCCCATGAGTGGCTGGCATACCGCAGCTAACCGTGAAGCGGAACATGTTCCGCTTCACACTGGTCACGTGGTCTGGTTTCAACCCGTCGGGACTCCTCACCGCGCATGGCCGTTCGCACCTGGCCGGAGGTCCCTACGCAAAGAGGCGTGGAGACTCCCGGTTTCAGTCGTTTCACCCGCGCTGTTGCCTCGTCCATCTCGGGGAAGCGGCCCGGAAGAAAGGAAGAGCGTCGCCCAGGATCGTTGAGGGCGTCGCGGTTGCCGCTGTTACCTACGTCATCGTGAGACTCGATGGACCTGGTCCGTGCACCGATCGATCAACCCGTCCCCGACTCGGTGGTTCCAGTCGATGACCTCGCCGGGGTTGATGCCGGGTGCGAGCCAATGGCCGGTCTTCGTGGTCACTTCCTCATCGAGAACGATCAAAAAGTCGTCCTGAAACGATCGGTTACACGGGGCGTCCCGAGGACGATGAGCCGGTGGCGGAGTAGTGCCTCGCCCCACCAGCGCTCGACGTCGCCGGGTGACCAGCCGCGTTCGGTGGTGAGCGTGGTGTAGGTGTCGATGTCGCACATGGCCGCGTAGACGTCGACGGCGGACCGCACGACCGGGGGGTGCTGCACGACGCGCTGTTCACCCTCAACGGCGCCTTCCTGGCACTCGTCCTCCTCGGCCTGTCCGTCGCCGGACTGCGCGCCGGTCTCATCCGGCCCTGGCAGGCCCTCTGGGGCTGGCGTCGGCCGCGCTGCTGTTCGGCTCGGCCACCCTCACGCCGCTGGTCATCGACCACGCCGGTCCCCTCGGGCTCGTCGGCTGGCTGATGTGGGTCGTCTGGATCGTCGCGTACGGCGTCGCCCTGATCCGTCTGAAGCCGACCCCGTGACGCCGCCATCAGGCTGGCGTGCGCACAGGTAGGGGCGGGCCAGGAGCAGGGCGGCCGTGGTCAGGCAGGTCCCGAAGTAGACGGGGGCGAGGTGCCAGAAGTCGGTGTAGCCGACCGTCCAGTGCACCAGTACGGGGGGCACGAACCCCGCCAGCGCGGCCGACGCCAGCGACCACCAGACCCATGCCTCACCGCGGCGCCATCCCCAGGCGCCCAGCAGCGTGATGGCGACGGCGGCGGCCGTCAATGCACCGCCGAACCCCGCCCGGTCGTGCGCGACGAACGGCAGCAGCCGAGGACCGGCGGCGGCGTGCAGGTCGCCGGGCGCGGTGTGCAGGAAGACCAGGTCGCTGGGGACGAACACGTGGGTGAGCCCCACGACGGACACGACCGCCCCGCCGGTGAACAGCCCCACCCCCGTGACGATCAGCAGGAGCTGGCCCAGCAGCGCCCTCATCCGCTCGGGTTCCGGCCCCTCCGCCATCGAGGTCCACCGCGGACGGGTGGGGGCCCGGCGGACGGCGAGGACGAACATCGGGACGAGCGCGACCGTGACCGCGGCGTGCAGCGGCTCCACGAATCCGAACCCCAGGAAGTGGAGCAGGGTGGAGAACGCGATGACCCCCGAGGCCAGGAGGGCGTTCCTGGCCCACGGCCACCCGCGCCGGATCCCACCGGCGGCCAGCCCGGTGTAGAGGACCCCGGCCGCCACCATCGTGCCGGCCATGGTGATCCTGTCGTGCCGCAGGAAGCCCACCAGGTTGTGGTTGACGTCGTGCAGCTGCCGGAGGTCCAGGCCGAGGAGGTCCCGGTCGTACCAGAGCAGGACCGGGCCGAGGGCGATGGCGGCCGCGCCCAGGCCCGCGCAGATCATCCCGATGCCCACCCACATGCCCCACCACCAGGCGGGCCAGCACCGGGGATCGCGACCCACCTCCCACGGACCCGGCGCCGGGTCCGTGGGCGTGGCCGCCTCGGCCACCCGCTGGAACCAGCCGGGCCCCGCCTCCACCAGGACCGCAGGGGTCGCCAGCACGGCCCCGGTGTCGTCCCGCAGCGCCGCCAGCGCGTCGGCGACGGCCGGAGTGGTCATCCGGGTCACGTGCGCGTCGTCGGTCAGCACCGCGTCGACGTACGGAGTGAGCGCCGCCGCCGTCTCGGGGTCGCTCGTCCGCGCGAACACCGGGCATTCGCGACCGGCGGCCGCCTCACGCACCAGGCCGACGTCGGCCCGGCCGACCGGCGCCACCACGACCAAACCGGCTCCCTGGGTCGGCAGCGCGCGGACGGCGTCGCGTGCCGCCGACGGCGGCACCACCGCGCCCAGCCGTGTCGTCACGCCGACCCCGGCGACGGTCCCGGACAGCACGGCCGGAGGCGCCCGGTGACCGAACGCGCCCGCTATCACCCCGCGCCCGCCGGGCAGCGAGGTCAGGGTCGCCAACGCCCGCAGAGCGGCCCGTTGTGACCGTCGCGGACCGAGCAGGGCGCCCGCGAGGCCGCGCAGCGGGTGATACGTCCAGTCGGGCATCAGGGTTTCCAGCCGAGGATCGGTGTCATGGACCGCAGGGTCGCCGAACCCGGCGTCAGCCTGGCGGCGAGGTCACGGGCCGTGGCGGCCGGTGGCCACGACCACTGCCCGACGGCTCCCAGGCGGGCGGACCGGCGTACCACGTCCTGGGTTCTGGACCTGCGCCGCAGGTCGTAGTCGGCCAGGCCCGAGGCGATGTCCGGCGCCCGGTCGAGGCAGGAGGCCAGCACGACGGCGTCCTCCAGGGCCTGGCAGGCGCCCTGCCCCAGGTTGGGCGTCATCGCGTGGGCCGCGTCACCGAGCAGGGCCACCCGGCCGCTGACGTAGCCGGGCAGCGACGGCAGGTCGTAGATGTCGTGCCGCAGCACGCCGGTCTCGGGAACCGCGTCCAGCAGGGTGGGGATCGGTTCGGCCCAGGTCCCGAACCGGCGGCGCAGCTCGGCCCACTCGCCGTCCGGACCGGCGCCCCCGGCGGGCACCGTGGCGGTGGCGAAGCAGTAGACCCGGCCGCCGGGCATCGAGGTGTACCCGAACCGCTCGCCCCTGCCCCAGTTCGCGGCACCGTCGGTGAGCGGGGCGGGCAGCGGCTCGGTGATCATGCGCCAGGCGGTGTATCCGGCGTACCGGGGCGGTCTCGCGGTGGGCCACCCGAGGGAGCGCACCGTGCTGCGCAGGCCGTCGGCGCCGACCAGCACGTCGGCGCGGAGGTGCCCGCCGTCGTGTTCGGCCACCACCGCGTCGCCGTCGTCATGGATCCCGGTGACCGTGGTCGCCGGTCGCAGTGTCTCTCCCGGCAGCGCCTCGACGAGGGTCCGTACCAGGTCGGCGCGGTGTGCCACGACCAGCGGCATCCCGAAGCGCCGTTCGAGCTCGGCGTTGTCGGTCCGCGCCAGCCAGCGGCCCGCCCGGTCGCGCACGCCGCCACCGGCCTCGACCGCGCCCAGCTCCCTGACCCGGTCGCCCAGCCCCAGCGCGGCCAGGGCCCGCAGCGCGTTGGGCCACAGGGACAGACCGGCGCCGATCTCGGTGAACTCCGGGGCCCGCTCGCAGACCTCGACCCGCCAGCCCCGGCGGCTCAGCGCGACCGCCGCCGCCAGCCCGCCGATCCCGCCGCCGACGATCACCGCGGTACGTTCCGCCATCACGGCCCGGCCGTACGGTACGGGTGGGATCCGGTGGACGACGGTCCGTTTCGGCTCGTACGGGGGGTCGCCCGTCGTGTTCCGGCTCCGGGAACGGTGGTGGTCATGCTCCCATCGTGCCCAAGGGGCGGTGAGACCGCCGAGGCGGGGGCGGCGCGACGATCACCGGTCGCCCGCCCCCGCCTGCCCCCGCCCCCGCTTTTTGGCTCGGCCCCGGTGGTCGTACGGGAGATCTCACAGGGTGCGCAGGAAGTCCGCGAGGATCTTGTTGAAGACGTCGGGGCGTTCCATGCCGGGGTAGTGGGCGGCACCGTCGACGGAGGCCGCGCGGCCGTCGGCGACGGTGCCGATGAGGCGTTCGGCCATGCCGATGTGGTCGGGGGAGTCGATCGTGCCGTGGACGGCCAGCACGGGGACACTGATCGTGGCGGCGCGGGCCCAGGTGTCGCGTATCGGGACGAGCAGGTCGGGTTCGTCGCGGGTGTGTTTGCCCATGGTGTGCGTGGTCATGTGGCGCAGGCGGCGTACGACGCCGGGGTCGATGTCGTCGAGCGTCCGGTGCGGGCCCGCCGCGAGCAGCAGGAACGCCTCGACCGAGGACTCCAGGTCACCGGCGGCCATCGCGGTGGTCCAGGTGGCGAGGGTCCGGGTGGTCCAGGGGTCGGTGAAGTACGGCTCGCTGGTCCCGGCGCCGCTGACGACCAGGGCGCTGACCAGGTCGGGGTGCTCCAGGGCGGTGTCCACCGCCATGGAGGCTCCCATGGACACGCCGACGAGGATCGCGGGGCCGGTGCCGAGGTGGCGGAGCAGCGCGGCGAGGTCGTCGGTGTGGCGGAACGGCTCGGTGGCGTTGGGGGACCGGCCGTGGCCTCGGGCGTCGGGGGTGATGACGCGGTAGTGCGGGGCGAGGGCGGGGAGCTGCTCGTCCCACATGCCGTGGTCGAGGAAGCCGCCGTGCAGCAGGACAAGGGGTCGGCCGGAGCCGGTTTCGCGCCAGAACAGGTCACTCATGACACCTAAGGTGTCATTTTTTCGGCAAAATGACAACTAAGGTGTCATGATGGCTGGGTGAACGAGACAGAGCGGGATCTGGCGCCGGGTGAGCTGGCCGACCGGTTGGCCGAGGTGTTCGACTTGGTCGGGCCGCTGTACCGGCGGGCCCAGCGCAAGGTGGAGCAGGACGTGCCGGGCGAGGGGCTGTCGGTCGGTGTCCGGGCCGTGCTGAACATGCTCCGCAAACACGGGCCGATGACCGTCCCGAGGATGGGCAGGACCCAGGCGCTGAGCCGCCAGTTCGTGCAACGGATGGTCAACGAGGCGGCTGCCCGTCAGCTCGTCGAGTCCGTCCCGAATCCGGCGCACCGGAGATCCTCTCTCATCCGGCTGACCGGCGAGGGCGAGGCCGTCATCGACGCGGTGATCGCCCGCGAGCGCGCGATGCTCGGCCACGTCGGCGACGACCTGACCGCCGCCGACGTCACCGGCTGCGTCCGCGTCCTCTCACGCCTCCTCCGGCTCCTCGACGACGTCGAGATGGACTGACGGGCGAACGTGCCGGAGGTTCTCGGAGCGGCGGTTCCTCATCGAGGAGTGTGCTCACGAGCACGGGTTGCGACCCCCACGGGGGCGATGAGGCGAGTACCACAACGGTGGAATCTGGCGGTTCATGTCGCGACCCCTCATAGGGGCGATGAGAATCCCAGGGTGGAGCCGCAGCTCGACGTGTCCTCGATTCCGGGGGAATCGCGGTGAGTCTCCGGCTGTGCAGAATACCCCGGTGGTTCGCGGCAAGTCCATGATCGTGGTGAGTGGGGACGGCACCTGCTCGGCACGTTCACCGGCCGCACGGAAACCCCGGTACGTTCGCCGGTCACACGAAGACATGGCACCCTCGCGCGGCCGGGGTGCGCCTCGACGCCGGGTTCTTGCGGGCGGTCACCCGGCCCGTGTTCCAGGGGGTCGGCCGCTTCCGTTCATTCCATCAATTCAGTCGACGAGGGCGTTTTGACAGGACAGTCACCGATACACATACTCGAACGCACATTAGTGAACTAAAGTTCGTAGAGCGAACACGTGGCCGACCATCACCGACCATCGCCGAACGGAGCGTCGTGCGCAGAGACAAGGTGATCGCCACCGCCGCGGAGGCGCTGGCGGACGTGCGCGACGGCGCCTCGTTCGCGGTGGGCGGGTTCGGCCTGAGCGGCATCCCGAACGTGCTGATCCAGGCCCTGTACGACACGGGCGTGCGCGGCATCGGCGTGGTGTCGAACAACTGCGGCGTGGACGGCGGCGGCCTGGGCGTCCTGCTGGCGGCCGGAAGGATCGGCCGGGTGACGGCCTCCTACATCGGTGACAACAGGGAGTTCGCCCGGCAGTACCTGAGCGGGGAGCTGGAGGTGGAGCTGACCCCGCAGGGCAGCCTGGCCGAGCGGCTGCGCGCGGGCGGCTGCGGCATCCCCGCCTTCTACACCCCGGCCGGGGTCGGCACGCCGGTCGCCGACGGCGGGCTGCCGCTGCGGCACGGCCGGGACGGTTCGGTGGTGCTCGCCTCGCCACCCAAGGAGGTACGCGAGTTCGACGGCCGGGCCTACGTGCTGGAGCACGGCATCACCACCGACTTCGCGCTGGTACGGGCGGCGAAGGGTGACCGGTACGGCAACCTCGTGTTCGGCAAGGCCGCCAGGAACTTCAACCCGCTGGCCGCGATGGCCGGGCGGATCACGGTCGCCGAGGTCGAGGAGCTGACCGAGCTCGACCCCGACGAGGTCCACCTGCCCGGCGTGTTCGTCCAGCGCGTGGTGCGGCTCACCCCGGAGCAGGCCGCCGACAAGGCCGTCGAACGGCGTACCACCTCCCGGACGGAGACCGGGGGCGGCGAGCCGCAAGCCCCCGTATCCCGAGGGGAAGCCGGGGGCGGCGAGTCGCAGGCCCTCGCGTCCCGAGGGGGGACCACCCCGTGAGCTGGAGCCGTGACCGGATGGTCGCGCGCGCGGCGGCCGAGCTGCGCGACGGCGACTACGTCAACCTCGGCATCGGCCTGCCCACCCGCATCCCCTCCTTCCTGCCGGCGGAGGTGGACGTGATCCTGCACTCGGAGAACGGCATCCTCGGCGTCGGTCCCTACCCGGAGCCGGACGCCGTCGACCCCGACCTGGTCAACGCGGGCAAGGAGACCGTGACCGTGCTCCCCGGCGCGTCGTTCTTCGACTCCTCGCTGTCGTTCGGCATGATCCGCGGCGGTCACATCGACGTGGCGGTGCTGGGCGCGATGCAGGTCTCGGCCCGCGGCGACCTGGCCAACTGGATGGTCCCCGGCAGGCTCGTCAAGGGAATGGGCGGCGCGATGGACCTGGTCCACGGCGCCCGCAGGGTCATCGTGATCATGGAGCACACCGCCAAGGACGGCTCGCCGAAGATCGTCGAGAAGTGCTCGCTGCCCCTCACGGGGAAGGCGTGCGTCCACCGGATCATCACCGACCTCGGCGTCCTCGACGTCACGGGGGAGGGGCTGGTGCTGGTGGAGACCGCGCCCGGGGTGAGCCCGGCGGAACTGCGCGACCGTACGGACGCGGAGGTGAGAGGGTGAGGATCGTTCCCCGTCCGTACGGACGGGGGGCTCTTCACCCATACGAAATCCACAGGACCCACGAAATCCACAGAATCCACAGAATCCGCGGGATCCACAGGGTCCACGGGATCCACAGAATCCGCGGGCTCCACAAAAATCCGTGGAATCCGTGGAATCCGTACGGACGCGGGAGGACTCCTCACGTCCGTACGGACGCGGAGGCGAGGGTGTTCGCGGACGCCGTGCGCGCCCCTCGGCCGCCGGGGTCCCGACGACCCGGCCGCCCACGTCATCAAGGTCCCGGCGTCCGGCTCAGGCCGGGGCCCGGCCGTCGTTCCCCGAAGGCAGGAGTTCATGCCAACACCTCCCACGCAAGCCGACATCGACCTCGAGATCGCGGCGCTCCGCGGGCCCGGGACCGGCGGCGAAGGCCCGGAGACGCACCACCCGTCCCGTGACTACGGCCCCTACCGCAGCACCGCGCTCCGCCATCCCCGCCAGCCGCTGATCGCGCTCAAGGACCCGGACGCGGCCGAGCTCGCCGGGCCGGTCTTCGGCGTCACCGACGTCACCGCGCTCGACGCCGACCTGACCAGGCAGCACCTCGGCGAGCCGCTGGGCGAGCGCGTCACCGTGCACGGCCGCGTCCTCGACAGGAACGGGCGCCCGGTGCGCGGCCAGCTCGTGGAGATATGGCAGGCCAACGCCTCCGGCCGCTACCCGCACCAGCGCGACGACCATCCGGCCCCGCTCGACCCCAACTTCACCGGGGTCGGCCGCTGCCTCACCGACGGCGACGGCGGCTACGCCTTCACCACGATCAAGCCCGGCGCCTACCCGTGGCGCAACCACGTCAACGCCTGGCGTCCCGCGCACATCCACTTCTCGGTCTTCGGCACCGCCTTCGCGCAGCGCCTGGTCACCCAGATGTACTTCCCGAACGACCCGCTCTTCCCGTACGACCCCATCCTCAACTCCGTCACCGACGAGCGAGCCCGGCAGCGGCTGGTCGCCGCCTACGAGCACGACCTGTCCGTCCCCGAGTGGTCCCTCGGCTACCGGTGGGACATCGTCCTGGACGGCCCCGCCGCCACCTGGACGGAGGAGGGCCGATGAACTCCACCCCCTCGCAGACCGTCGGCCCCTTCTACGGTTACGCGCTCCCGTTCCCCGGCGGCGGTGACATCGCGACCGGCGGGATCACCGTGCACGGGTACGTCTACGACGGCGCGGGCGCCCCGGTGCCGGACGCGCTGCTGGAGTTCTGGCAGGCAGCCCCGTCCGGGGATCTCACCGGCGCGCCCGGCACGCTGCGCCGCGACCCGGTGAACGGCGCGGTCCTCGGCAGGAACGGTGTCGACTTCACCGGCTTCGGCCGGGTCCCCACCGACGCCGACGGCCGCTGGGCGCTGCGCACCCTCGTGCCCGGCAACGGCTACATCAGCGTGTGCGTGTTCGCCCGCGGCCTGCTGCACCACCTCTACACCCGTGTCTACCTCGCCCACGACGACTTCCTCGACACACTGCCCCCCGAGCGCGCGCACACGCTGCTGGCCACGCCGGAGCGCGAGGGCGTCCACCGCTTCGACATCCACCTCCAGGGCGAGAAGGAGACGATCTTCTTCGATCTCGGCTGACCTCGACTCGGCTGACCCTGGAGCCGGTCACCGTCCGGCCGACGCGATCAGAGGGACCTGTACATGATGTGCAGCCCGACGTAGCCCTCGGCCGGGTGGTGGAAGCCCTCCGGCAGGGTCGCCAGCACCTCGAAGCCGAGTGAGCGCCACAGCGCCACCGCCCGGGTGTTGGTCTCCACGACGGCGTTGAACTGCATCGCCCGGTAGCCCTCGGCGCGCGCCCAGTCCAGGACGTGCTCGCCCAGGGCCCGGCCGACACCGCGCCCGGCGTGCCCGGGATCGACCATGAAGCTCGCGCTGGAGATGTGCGAGGCGGGCCCCATGTGGTTGGGGTTCATCTTGGCCGTGCCCAGGACGGTCCCGTCGGCGTCGGTGGCGACGACCGTGCGGCCGGGAGGCTCCAGAAGCCACATCGCCCGTGCCCGCTCCTCGCTGACGTCGCGATCCCAGGTGAAGGTCTCACCGGCGGCCACGATCCGATGGAGGAAGGGCCAGATCGCGGGCCAGTCGCCGGACGTCGCGTCCCTGATCAACATGACGTTCAGCATGCTGGCCGGGGACGGTGGGCCGCAAATCGTTTTCGCGGGAGATCTTCGCGAGAGGAGGGGGCGTCGCTCAGGTGGGGGTACCGGCGTCGAGATGGTAGAGCGCGCCGAAGAGCGGCCAGGTCAGCGCGGCCATCTCGGCCGGAGGACGCGGGCATCCGCGCTGGAGCCAGTCGGCGGCCACACCGATGAGCGCCCCGGCGGCGAACGCGGCAGGGACGTTGTGCGGGGTGTCCTGCGGCGAGCCCTCGGGCTCGGGGAGAGTGTCGGCGGCGTCCTGGTGGATGCGGTCGTAGACGGCCGTGGCGATGCGGCGGCGGATGTGGTCGACGACGCGCGCGCTGCCCTGCGGCCCCAGCAGGGCGCGGTAGAGCCCGGCGTGCCCGGCGAGGCTGGCGAAGAACGCCTCCAGCGACTGGGTCGCCTCCGGCACCGGGTCCGCCGCCTCGGGACCGGGGGCGGGCAGGGAGCCGATCAGTCCGTCGATCATCGCGGTGCAGGCGACCTCGGCCAGCTCGTGGACGTCGCGGTAGTGGTCGTAGAAGGTCGAGCGGCTCACCCCGGCGCGTTCGGCGACGTCGGCGACGGTGATCCGGGGAAGGTCGTGCTCCTCGACGAGCTGGATCAGCGCGCGTGCCAGGGCCGTGTGGGTACGGCGCACGCGCCGGTCGCCCGAGGGGACGTTGCTGTTCTTGGTCGTGGCCACGCCTTTCACTTTACCGTCAAACGACACATGTAGGTTTCCCGACATGTGTAGGGTAGCGTGATGGTGCAGGACGACGGAAAGGACCGCGTCACATGCGGACACGCGCGATCCGGGCCGCCGCCGCCCCGCACCGGAGCGCCACCCGGCGAGCCCGTCCGGAAGCATCGCGATCACCGGCCCTCCGGCCGGGACGGGCGCGCGGGTGAGAAGTGGTACGGCCTGGTCAACCCATCCATTCGCAAGGAGACGCGCGTGAGTGTCAACGAGCAGGTTCTGCGCTACCCGATCCCCAACGACGCGGCGCTGGAGCCGCCCGCGGAATGGGCCGAGCTGCGCGGCCGGTGCCCGGTGGCGCACGTGACGCTGCCCAGCGGCGACCGGGCGACGCTGCTGACCCGCTACGAGGACGTCAGGAAGGTGCTCGCCGACCCGCGCTTCACCCGCCAGCTCAACGCCCCCGACGCGGCGCGGTTGTCGGTGGAGGGAGGCGGGGTGTTCAACAGCGAGATGGCGCAGATCATCCCGGATGGAGGTGACGAGCACCAGCACTGGCGGCGCCTGGTCGGCAAGTGGTTCACCGCCAAGCGGATGGCCGCCCTGCGGCCGGGGATGACCCGGATCGCCGAGCGGCTCGTCGACGACATGGTCGAGCGCGGACAGCCCGGCGACCTCAGGGCCGACCTGGGCTTCCCGCTCCCGGTCTACGTCATCTGCGACATGCTCGGCGTGCTGGCGGAGGACCGGGACCGGTTCTCGTACTGGTCGGACACCCTGCTCAACCTCACCCGCTACGGCAGGGCCGAGGTCGAGGCCGCCCAGGCGGAGTTCTTCCAGTACATGTCCGACCACGTCGCCGCCAAGCGCGCCGAGCGGGGCGAGGACCTGCTGAGCGAGCTGATCGCGGCCGGTGGCCCCGAGGACGGCGGGCTGTCGGACCTCCAGATCCTGGTCACCGGCATGGGCCTGCTGGTCGCCGGGCACGAGACCACCGCCAACATGATCGGCAAGATGGTCTCCATGCTGCTGGCCGACCGAGGCCGGTGGGAGCGGCTGCTCGCCGACCCGTCACTGATCCGTACGGCGGTGGAGGAGACGCTGCGGCTCGACGCCAACTCCGGCTTCGGCCTGCCGCGCTACCTGCGCGAGGAGACCGAGGTCAGCGGTACGACCCTGCCCCGCGGCACCACCGTGGTGTGCAGCATGGCCGCGGCCAACCGGGACGAGGGCGTCTTCGAGGCCGCCGCCGAGATGGACCTGACCCGCAGCCCGAACCCGCACCTGGCCTTCGGCGCGGGTGCCCACTCCTGCCTGGGCCAGGCACTGGCCCGCACCGAGCTGCAGGTCGTGCTCGAAGTGCTGCTGCGCAGGCTCCCGACCCTGGAGCTGGCCGTCCCGGTGGAGGAGCTGGAGCGGGTGGAGGGGCTCGCCGTCGGCGGCCTGCGTACGGTCCCGGTCCGCTGGTGACCCGGCACCGCCACCCCCGGCCGACAGAGAGGAGCCCGGTATGAGGGTCACCGTGGACGAGGACAAGTGCTGCGGTGCCGGTCAGTGCGTGCTGATCGCGCCGGAGGTGTTCGACCAGCGTGACGACGACGGCGTCGTCGTCCTGCTCGACCCCGAGCCGGACGCGGACCGGCACACCTCGGTCCGCGAGGCCGCCGCCGTCTGCCCCGCCGCCGCCATCGGGGTGAACGAGGGGTCGTGAGCGCCTTTCTCCAGCGCCCGGGGAGTCACCGCCCGCCCCGGGCGTCCGGCGGCTCCTCGATGTCCATCGCGGTGAGCAGGGCCCGCGCGGACGCGATCTCCCCGTCGAGCGGCGGCTCGCGGTAGGAGGAGGCCACCGCGCGGACGTCGGACAGGGCCTGCCGGGAGATGCCGAGGATCTCGGAGAGCTCCCGCAGGGCCCGGGGGGGATCGCGGTCCACCAGCCGGTGGGTCAGCTCGGACTTCAGCGTGATCGCGGACAGCGAGACGCCGAGCAGGTCGTTCAGGTCACCCGCGAAGCGCAGGCGTTCGCGGGTGACGGCCAGGTCGGCCAGCTCGGAGCGGGCCTCGTGCAGGTCCCGCACCATCGAGCGCAGGCGGGACAGGGCGAAGACCACCAGGCCGTGGTTGATGGTCACCAGGAAGCCGTAGGTGACGCTGATCGGGTCGCCGCCCAGCAGGAGGTGGGCGCCGCCCGTGCTCGTCATGACGACGAGGAAGAGGGGGAGGCCGAACCGGGTGGGCAGGGCGAGCAGCAGGCTGCCCGCCAGCAGGCCGGGCAGGCCGAGGTAGGGGTCACCGAACAGCGCGACCGGCAGGTAGGTGACCACGGCCTGCGCGGCCAGCAGCGCGAGGCCCAGCGGTGACCGTACGCGGGCGGCCGGGCGGCTGAAGAAGCCGAGCACCAGGCCCAGGGAGACGAGCACACAGCTCTCGGCGACGAACACGCCGCCGGGGCCCAGCCCCGCGACCGCGACGAAGAGCGTGGCGTTGACCGCGTAGCCGATGAACACCGCGGTGGCGACGGCCAGGCCCAGCCGGGGCGCCATGGCGGGACCGGGATCGTATCGGGGGCGCCCGCGCCGCGAGCCGGTGGCGGGGACGTCGTCGTCCTCGCCGTCGTCCCCGTCGCGCAGTGGGATGACGGCGTGCAGGCGGTAGGTCCCGTCCGGGCCCGAGGCCGAGGTCAGGGTGCCGCCCAGCGCCTCGACGCGGGAGGTGAGGTTGCCGATGCCGCTGCCGTGGCCGGTGGGATCGGCGGCGTCGCGGACGCCGTCGTTGACGATCTCGATGGACACGGCGCGCCCGTCGCGGGCGACGGTGAGGCCGCAGGTCCCGGCCTCGCTGTGCCGCAGCAGGTTGGTGACCCCCTCGCGCAGTACGGTGGCGAGCGCGGTACGGACCCTCGGGGGCAGATCGCCCTGTTCGCGCCGTACGGTGACGGCGATCCCGGCCGCGGCGAGGACGGAGCGGGCCGAGGCCATCTCGTCGTCGAGGGACAGGTCGCGGTAGGAGGAGGCCACGGCGCGGACGTCGGACAGGGCCTGCCGGGAGACGTCGAGGATCTCGGAGAGCTCCCGCAGGGCCCGGTCCGGCCGCGAGGGGATCAGGCGCTGGGCCAGCTCGGTCTTCAGCGTGATGGCGGACAGCGAGAAGCCGAGCAGGTCGTGCAGGTCGCGTGCGAAGCGCAGGCGCTCGCGGGCCACGGCGAGGCCCGCGAGGTCGGAGCGGACCTCGTCCAGCTCCCGCACCAGCGACAGCAGCCGGGACAGGCCGTAGACGACGAGGCCGATCACCGCGGTCAGGTTCGTGATGTAGAGGGCCTCCGGCGTCGCCCCGGTGATCCGGTACTGGAAGAGCCCGGTGGCCAGCGCGATCACGCCGAACACCGGCCAGCCCGCGATCGGGCGCAGGAGGAGCAGCGCGTCACCGGCGAGGAAGCCCTGCATGCCGGTCCAGCCCCTGCCGTAGAACGCGAGGGGCGCCAGCGTCACGACGGCCTGCGCGAGCAACGCCGCGTAGCCCCACCCGCCCCGGGTGTCCACGCGCGGATTGCTGAACAGCCCCAGCTGCAGGACCATCATCACGACCAGGCAGAACGCGGCCGGCGCGACGTGGCCGAACGTCGTGCTCGTGGCGATCACGTACTGGAAGGCGTTCACGACGAAACCGGCGAACACCACCGTGACGACGAGGAGCGCCAGCCGGGGGGCGAGCCCGGCCGCCCGGTCCCCGGAGCCGTCTTCCCGCGCAGGCCCGGAGACGACCCGCGCGGGCCCGGAGGCGAGGCGTGCCCACGCGGAGGCTACTCGCGCCCGCGCGAAGGCGAGGCGTCCTGCCACAACATGCTCCCCTGCGACGTGTGGAGGGCCGTGTCGTCGGAGCGCCATGCTACCGGTGTCCTGACGACGTCCCGTTAATTATCTCTGTCCCCTATATGGGGATAAATCCTGCCAGTTGGTTGTACGGCCTGGTGGAAGGTGCGGCGGTAGGCCGCGGGGGAGGTGCCGAGGGCGGCGCGCAGGTGCTGGCGGAGCGAGTTGGCGGTGCCGAACCCCGCCCGGTCGGCGACGTGGTCGATCGGCAGGTCGCTGGTCTCCAGCAGCCGCCGGGCCAGCTCCACGCGCTGGGCACTCAGCCACCGGCCCGGGGTCACGCCCACCTCGGCCCGGAAACGCCTGGTGAAGGTGCGTACGCTCATCCGGGCGTGTCCGGCGAGCTCCGACAGTGACAGCGGCCGGTGCAGGTGCTCGAGCGCCCAGACGCGGGTCGGGGTGGTGGTGGCCGCCGACGCCTCGGGGACGGGCCGCTCGACGTACTGGGCCTGCCCGCCTTCGCGCCACGGCGGGACGACGCAGTGGCGGGCCACCTGGTTGGCCACCGCGCTGCCGTGGTCGCGGCGTACCAGGTGCAGGCACAGGTCCACCCCCGCGGCGACCCCCGCCGAGGTGAGGACGTCGCCGTCGTCCACGAACAGCACGTCGCGGTCCACCTTGACCCGGGGAAAGGTCCGCTGGAAGTGCTCGGCGACCCTCCAGTGGGTGGTGACGGTCCGGCCGTCGAGGAGACCGGCGGCGGCCAGCACGTACGACGCCGTGCAGATCGACACGACGCGGGTGCCCGGCCGGACGAGCGCCAGGGCGTCCGCCAGCGGTCCGGGCAGGCACTCGTACTCGCGGATCGCGTCGAGCGCGCCGGAGGGCGGGATGATCAGCGTGTCGGCCGTGGCCAGCGCCGTCGCGTCGTGCCGGACGGCGATGGAGAATCCCGCGTCGCTGCCGACCGGCCGCCCGTCCAGAGTGCAGACGATCACCTCGTAGAGCGGCCCGCCGTCCGGCCGCTCGGCGCTGCCGAAGATGCGTGCGGGGATGCTCAGCTCGAACGGGATGACACCTTCGAGGGCGAGGACGACGACGCGGTGCATGGCCAGATCCTGTCACATGATGGCCATCGAGCCAGTGCCGGTCCCACCCGTCCGTCGCGCACTCTGGTGACCGGCCGCACGACAGCGTGCGGCCCCGGCGAACGGAACAGGACGATCGATGAACGACAGCACCCCCGCCGTACGGATGCGCGCGATGAGCCCCCGGTCCTGGGGCGGGCCTGAGGTCCTCGCCGAGATCGAGGTGGACCGCCCGAGCCCGGGACCGGGGGAGATCCTGGTCCGGGTGCACGCGGCCGGGGTCAACCCGACCGACTGGAAGGCCAGGGCCGCCGGAGGGCTCGGGCTCTGGGGCGAGCCGGTCATCCTCGGCTACGACGTGTCCGGGGTGGTCGAGGCCACCGGGCTCGGGGTGACGCTCTTCCGGCCGGGCGACGAGGTGTTCGGCATGCCCAGGTTCCCGCACCAGGCGGGCGCCTACGCGCAGTACGTCGCCGCCCCCGCGCGCCACTTCGCCCGCAGGCCCGCGGCCGTCGACCACGTACGGGCCGCCGCCCTGCCGCTCGCGGCGCTGACCGCGTGGCAGAGCCTGACCGAGACCGCGGACCTGCGGGCCGGGCAGCGCGTGCTGATCCACGCCGCCGCCGGTGGTGTCGGCCACCTGGCCGTGCAGATCGCCAAGGCGCGCGGCGCGTACGTGATCGGCACCGCGCGGGAGGCCAAGCACCCGTTCCTGCGCGGCCTCGGCGCGGACGAGGTGATCGACTACACCCGGGCCGACTTCGCCGGGACGGTCCGCGACGTCGACGTGGTCCTCGACACCGTCGGCGGCGACTACGGGTCGCGTTCCCTGCGGGTGCTGCGCGCGGGGGGCGTCCTCGTGTCGCTCTCCTCGCCCGCCGACGTCCCGCCCGCCGACGAGGCCGAGAGGCTCGGCGTCCGCTCCGGGTTCACGCTCGTCGAACCCGACCACGCCGGGATGCGGGCCGTCGCCGGGCTCGTGGCCGAAGGACGGCTGCGCGTCGAGATCGACACCGTCCTGCCGCTGGAGCGGGCGGCCGAGGCGCACGAGCGGGGCGAGACCGGCCGTACCACCGGCAAGATCGTGCTGACCGTCTCCCACTGAGGACCGGCTCGGCGCTCACCGGGGACCGGCGCGGGGGCAGCGCGGGTCGCGGGGTCAGCGCGAGCTGCGCGGTCAGCGTGGGTCGTGGGGTCAGCGTGGGTCATGGGGTCAGTGTGAGTCGCGGGGTCAGCGTGGGTCGCGTGGTCAGTGTGAGTCGTGGGGTCAGTGTGAGGAGCCTCTGAGCGGTAGCGACCACACGTACGCGAAACCCGCGCCCGACCGGTGGTCGAAGGTGTCTCCCGCCTCGTAGGTGGCCAGCGCGTCGCTGTAGCGGGAGTTCGGCGAGCGGCGAGCGACGACGGAGCAGGTCCCCTTGTAGAGCTCGACGGTCACCTCGCCCGTCACCCTCGGCTGCAGCGTGGCGACGAAACCGTCCAGGGC
Source organism: Streptosporangium sp. H13245 (assembly GCF_055690525.1). Classification (NCBI taxonomy): domain Bacteria; kingdom Bacillati; phylum Actinomycetota; class Actinomycetes; order Streptosporangiales; family Streptosporangiaceae; genus Streptosporangium; species Streptosporangium sp. H13245. The sequence goes on from NZ_JBSZKT010000012.1 coordinate 96,387, forward strand.
GCGGCGCAGGTCGGAGAACCAGTAGCCGTAGTAGGCGAGTTCGGCGTAGCGGTGCGCGAGACCCTGCTTGTGGTGCAGCGTCTCACGGTCGAGGACGATCGCCTCCAGTTCCTCGTGCGCGGCCATCAGCACGGTCGCCGCCGGTGCCTCGTAGATGCCGCGGGTCTTGAACCCCACGATCCGGCTCTCGACGATGTCGACGCGTCCCACCCCGTGGCGGGCGGCGGTCGCCGTCAGGCGGGACACCAGGTCGACCGGCTCCAGCTTGTCGCCGTCGAGGGAGACGGGGACCCCGGCCTCGAAACCCACCGTGACCCGCTCGGCCCGGTCGGGGGCGGTCCTGGGGTCGGCGGTGAGCTGCCAGGCGTGGCCGGGCGGAGGCCGGTCGATGTCGTCGAGCTCACCGCACTCGATGCTGGTGCCCCAGATGTTGGTGTCGATGCTGTACGGGTTCTCCTTGCTGACCGACACCTCGATGCCGTGCTCCCGCGCGTAGGCGAGCTCCGTCTCGCGGGTGGTCAGCTCCCAGTCGATGACCGGCGCCAGCACCCGCAGCCCCGGATCGAGGGCGGTCACGCTGGTGTAGAACCGCACCTGGTCGTTGCCCTTGCCGGTGGCGCCGTGCGCCACGGCGTCGGCGCCCTCGGCGCGGGCGATCTCGACCATGCGCTGGGCGATCAGCGGCCGGGAGAGCGGCGCGGCCAGCAGGTACTTGTTCTCGTAACGCGCGTGCGCCTGCAGCGCGGGCAGCGCGAAGTCCCTCAGGTACCTGTCGGTGAGCGGCTCCACGTAGACCTTCGAGGCGCCGGTGCGCAGCGCCCGTTCCCGTACGGTCTCCAGCGGCTCCAACTGGCCGATGTCCGCGCAGAACGCGATGATCTCGGCGTCGTGGCGCCGCCTGAGCCAGTGCAGGGCCACGGACGTGTCGAGGCCGCCGGAGTAGGCCAGAACGATCTTCATGACAGGTCTCCGTCGAGCGTGGGCAGGTCGGGGGCGACGCGGCCGAGGGCCCTGCCGACGTCGGCTCCGCCCGCGACGTCGCGGGCCGCGTCGAAGGCGGCCTCGTACGCGCCGTGGATCCTTCGCCGTGTCCTGTCGAGCCAGGCGGTGTGGGCGGTCACCGCCGCGCGCAGTTCGGCGCGCACGATCACGACACTCCGCGGGGAGGTGCCGCCGGGGCTGGTGTAGCCGGCCACCGCGGTCCGGGGGGCGAGGAGGCGGGCGAGCACGGGTTCGGCGACGGGATGGCCGAGCCCGGCGAGGATCTCCGCCCCGGCGGCCGTGTCCCGCAGCGTCGCGCCCCGCTTGAGGAGGGCGGAGACGAGCGCGCCGCCGACGTGGTGCGCCTCGCGGAACGCGAGCCCCCGGTCGGCGACCAGGTGGTTGGCCAGCTCCGTGGCCGTGGAGAAGTTGTCCCAGCACAGCTCCTCACCCCGGGCGGTGTCGAACCGCAGCCCCCGGGTCTGCCCGGCCACGATGCGCAGGGTCGAGAGGTAGGTGTCGATGGCGTGCCACAGGTACGGCTTGTCCTCCTGGAGGTCGCAGCTGTAGCCGAGGGTCACCCCCTTGGACATGGTGAGGAGCTGGACGAGGGTGCCCACCGTCCGCCCGGTGCGTCCCCTGGCCAGCTCGGCGACGACCGGGTTCTTCTTCTGGGGCATGATCGAGCTGCCGGTGGCGTAGGCGTCGGAGACCTCGACCAGGCTGTACTCGTGCCCGCTCCACATCACGATCTCCTCGGCCATGCGGGACAGGTTGTTGCCGCCGATCGCGAAGGCCGAGGCGCTCTCGATGAGGTGGTCGCGGGCGCTGGTGGCGTCCAGCGCGTGGCCGAGCACGCCGCCGAACCCGAGCAGCCGGGCGGTGAGCTCGCGGTCGATCGCGAAGGACGTGCCGGCCAGCGCGCAGGCGCCCAGGGGGGACTCGTCCGTCCGGTCGAACGCGCCGCGCAGCCGCCGTACGTCACGCAGGAGCATGCTCGCGTGCGCGGTCTTCCAGAAGGCGACGGAGATCGGCTGGGCGGCCTGGCCGTGGGTGTAGCCGGGCAGGATCGCGAGCAGCTCCTCCTCGGGGAAGCCGAGCAGCTCGCCGACCAGCTCCAGGTTCGCCTCGACCGCGTCGAGCTGGACCCGCCGCAGGTACATGCGGGTGTCCGTGGACACCTGGTCGTTGCGGGAGCGCGCGGTCTGCAGGTGGCCGCCGACCTCACGCCCCAGATCCTCGATGACCTTCTGCTCGATGTTGAAGTGGACGTCCTCAAGCTCGGGGCGCAGTTTCAGCTCCCCGCGTTCGCTCTGGTCCCACAGCCGCAGCAGCGAGCCGAGCAGCGCCCGCGTCACCTCGCCGGTGACGATTCCCCGGGCGCCCAGCATCAGCACGTGCGCGATGTCCTGCCACAGGTCGGCGAAGACGAGCCGTTCGTCGACGTCCACGGTGAGCGTGTAGTCGAGAACGTCCCTGGTGATGTCCTCGTCAAAGCGGCCGCCCCATAACTTGTCAGTCAATGCCCGTTCCTTTGATCGTGAAATTCCGACTAAGGGATGGCAGCCTGACCAGCGCTATTCGCTCTCGGGAGTCGGGCTGTCACCGTGTTACGCACCCCGGAGAATGGCGCGATGGATATAAGAATCACGGCGTCGGCGAAAAATCATCAATAACGGCCTGACGACGCCTGAATGATGCACCAGGAAATCTGCCCGCGTCAATGGACGGTTCCATTTTTCCGCGCCGCCCTTCGGTAGGGGCGCCGCTCGTGCGCCGGGCAGCCGGGCCGTGCGGCGGCGTGATCTCTCCGCCGCACGGCCCGCCGGGAACCGCGGCCTCCCGTTCGGGAGCGTTACCCACCTCAAGGCTTCCATCTGCGAAAACATCGTCACATGCCGGTTCGCCGACTCGGGGCGGGGGGATCGGTACAACAATTTCGAACGAACGACAAGGCCCATTTTTCCGACGTGCGGCCAGAATAACAAGAAGGTATTGCGGGGTTGTTAGGTGACAACCGCTGTGCTCTGCTATGGCTCTGGAAATGAAAGTGCGGCGGGTAAACGACAGGTATCCCGGACGTTATCCGCGTCGCGATCGGACGTAACTCAGCTGATGAGTGTCCGAGCAGATCCGGGTTTTCATGCCTTGGTTCGGTGTGTGTGGGGCCGCCGAAACAGACCAGGGAACATCCAGAGATTCGGGCGGCGGTTCTCCGATGCCCGGTGAGGCGGCTCAACGCCGCGCACGGCTCATTCTCCGAGCCCCGCGTGCCGTCCTCACATGCCCGGCGTTGCTTGAGCGCGGTTGACGACCAGGGAGACTGTGTGGACCCCAAGCCCTACCCCCACCCCAAGCCCCACGACGCCGATGTTTCCTCCCACCCGCTGTGCGCCGTCCTCGCCGAGTCGTTGAGGACGGGTGGCGAGCGGATCGCCGTACGGGCGGGCTCGGCGGAACTGACCTACCGGCAGCTGCGGGAACGGGCGCTGAGCGTCGCGTCGCGCGTCGGCGACCCGTTCGGCCCCACCGGAGCGCAGACGGTGGTCGCGATCATGCTGCCCAGGGGGGAGGGGCTGATCGCCGCGCTGACCGGCGTCCTGCTGTCCGGCGCCGCCTTCCTGCCGGTCGACCCGGGGTTGCCGCTCGACCGCAGGCTGCGCATGCTCGCCACCGCCGACCTGTGCCTCACCGACGCGGCGGGCGCCACCGTCGCCGAACGGGCCGGTGTCCGGACGCTCCTCGACTCCGGCGAATCCGAGGCCAGGACGCACCCCGGTCAGCGAGCCGAGCCCGGCGAGTCCGAGGCCGGGACGCTCTCCGAGCTCGACCGCGCTCAGCGAGCCGAGCCCGGCTCCGGGCCGTTCGCCGGACCGTTCGCCAGGCCCTTCCCGCACGGCGAGCAGCTCGCCTACGTGCTGTTCACCTCGGGCACCACCGGAACGCAGAAGGCCGTCGAGGTCCCGCACCGCGCGCTCGGCGCCCACGCGCGGGCCGTCCGGGCGGTGTACGCGCTGACCGGTGAGGACCGGGTCCTCCAGTTCGCCACCGTCAGCTTCGACGTGGCCCTTGAGGAGATCTTCCCCACCCTGCTGGCCGGGGCCACGCTCGTGCTCGCGCCGACCTCGGCGATCACCACGGAGCAGCTCACCGGCCTCCTCGCCCGCGAGCGGGTCACCGTCGCCAACCTCCCCACCCCCTACTGGGAGCAGTGGGTCCGCGACCTCGACCAGGGCGGCGGCGCCGTACCCCCCTCGCTGCGCCTGCTCGTCATCGGCAGCGACATGGGCCGCGCCGCGACGCTCGCCACCTGGCGCCGGTTCAGCCGGGTCGAGACGATCAACGCGTACGGTCTCACCGAGACGACGGTGACCTCGACGACGCACCCGCTCACCGGAGCCGACGCCGACGCGGGCACCGACGGGGCGACCCTGCCCGTCGGCACGGCCGTCCCGGGCACCGAGATCCTCCTGCTCGACGAGAACCTGGAGCCGGTCCCGGCCGGACGGCCCGGAGAGGTCCACGTCGGCGGGGCGGGGGTGGCGCTCGGCTACCGGGGCGACCCCCGGCTCACCGCCGACAGGTTCGTCCCCGACCCCTGGTCGGGGCGTGTGGGAGCGCGCCTGTACCGCACCGGCGACCGCGGCGTCCTCGACGCGGGCGGAGTGCTGCGGATCCTCGGCCGGGCCGACGACCTGGTGAAGATCCGGGGCCAGCGGGTGCACCCCGGGGAGGTCGTCCGGCACCTGTGCTCCCACCCCGAGGTCACCGCGGCCCACGCGCGCGCCGAGACCGGCGACGACGGCGACACCCGGCTGATCGCCTACGTCGTGCCGGTCGACTCCCACCGCGTGCCCACCGCGGGAAGGCTCCGCGAGCACCTGGCGCGGTCCCTGCCCACCGGCCACCTCCCCAGCCGCTACGTCGTCGTCGACGCGCTCCCGCTGCTGCCCAGCGGGAAGATCGACGCCGACGCCCTGCCCAAGTCCCAGCTGTGGCGACGCGCCGACGACGTGCCCTTCCGCGTGCCGGTCACCGATACCGAGGCCGAGCTGGCCCGGATGTGGAGCCGGACGCTGGGCGTCGACCGGATCGGCGCCGACGACTCGTTCTTCGACCTCGGCGGCCACTCCCTCGCCGCCGTACGGATCACCAACCGGATCCGCGCCCGCTGGCCGGCCGAGATCACCGTCGCCGACCTGATGGAACACCCGACGGTCGCCGCGCTCGCCGCGCTCGTCGACCGGGGAGGCCCCGGCGCGGACACCGTCCCCACCGCCCTGCCTCCGATGGAGCGCGGCGGCGACGACGACCGCGTACCGCTCACCGCGCAGCAGCAACAGGTCTGGTTCCTCGACCGGCTCGCCCCCGGCAACATCGCCTACCACGCGCAGACGACGATGCGCGTGGAGGGCGATCTCGACCTCGACGCGCTGCGGCGCGCGGCCGGTGTCATCACCGCCCGCCAATCGATCTTCCGGACCACCTTCCACGACGACGACGGGGTGCCGTACCAGCGCGTGCACGCCGAGGGCCCGATGCCGGTCCACCTCGTCGACCTGTCCGGCGTGCCGGAGCCCGAGCGGCGGGCCAGGGTGGAGGAGCTCGTCGTCCGCGACATGACCACGCCGTTCGACCTCGGCGAGCTGCCGCTGGTGCGCTGGACGGTGGTACGGCTCGGACCGGCCACCCACGAGATCATCCTGGTGGAGCACCACTTCGTCCACGACGGCTGGTCCTTCGGCCTGCTGATGCGGGAACTGCGCGCCGCCTACACCGCCGAGGTCACCGGGGAACCGGCCGGGCTGCCCGAGATCGAGTTCCGGTACGCCGACTACGCGCGCTGGCAGCGGCGGGCGCTGGCCGGTGAGGTCATGCGGCGACAGCGGGAACACTGGGCCGCGACACTGGCCGGCAGCCCGCCCGCGGTGTCGCTGCCCACCACCAGGGCCCGTTCGAGACCGCAGGGCTTCGAGGGCGGCATGGTCCGGCTGGAGGTGTCGGCGCGGACCGTCGCCGCGCTCCGCGAGCTGGCCAGGACCCACCACACCACGCTGTTCAGCGCCATGCTCGCGGGCTTCTACGCCACGCTGTGGCGCTACACCCGCCAGGACGACCTCGCGGTCGGCTCGGCGTTCGGCAACCGCCAGCTCGCCGAGACCGAGGACGTCATCGGCATGTTCGTCAACGCGGTCGTGCTGCGCTGCGACGCGGGCGGCGACCCCACCTTCGCGGAACTGCTGCGCCGCAGTACCGCGACCGTGCGCGCGGCCACGGCCAACCAGGAGCTGCCCTTCCTGGAACTGGTGCGCGCGCTCAACCCCGACCGCGACCCGGCGGCCAACCCCTACTTCCAGATCATGTTCAGCGCCAACGACGCCAGGATGCCCGACCTGGAACTGCCCGGCTGCTCGGCGACGGTCTACGAGCGCGACAACGGCTCGGCGAAGGTCGACCTCAACGTGGTCGTCATCCCCAGGGCCGAGGCGGAGCCTGGCGCGGACGGCCGCCTCGACGGCCGGGTCACCCTGCTGTGGGAGTACAACAGCGACCTGTTCGCCAGGGAGTTCATCGCCGAGGTGGCGGACTCCTACCTGCACCTGCTCGCCACGATGGCCGAGAACCCCGGCGCCCGCCTCGGCGAGGTGGACCTGGTCGGCCCGGGGAGCCTGGCCGGGCTGCTCGCCCTGGGAACCGGCCGTCCGGCCGCGCCTGCGACGCCCTTCGCCGACCTGTTCGCCGCCTCGGTCGCGCGCACTCCGGACGCGCCCGCGATCAGCACGACGGCCGGGACGCTGAGCTACGCGGAGGTCGCCGGGCGGGCCCGGTCCGTCGCCCGGACGCTCGACGAGTCCGGCGCGGGCACCGGCGCGCCGGTCGGCATCCTGCTGCGCCGCACACCGTCGGCGCTGGTCTCGCTGCTGGGCACGCTGCTCTCCGGCCGGGGCTACCTGCCGCTCGACCCCGCCCACCCGGCCGACCGCCTCGCGTACATGCTTGAGGACTCCGGTGCGCGCCGGGTCCTCGTCGACGCGGGTACGGCGCACCTGCTGCCCCCGGGGGACTGGGAGCCGATCGACGTCACCGGGCTCGAACCCGCCGACGCCGCGCCCCCTGTTTCGGCGCTCGAACCCGCGGACAGCCCCCCGTTCCGGCCCGCGCACCCCGCCTCGACCGCGTGGGTCATGTACACCTCGGGCAGTACGGGCCTCCCCAAGGGGTGCCGGGTGACGCACGCCAACCTCGGCCACTTCGTGCGCTGGGCCCTCGCGGAGACCCCGGACGGGCTGATGGAGCGCACGCTCGCCGCCACCGCCCTGACGTTCGACGTCTCGGTGTACGAGATCCTGCCGACGCTGGCGGCCGGAGGGACGATCGTGCTTGTCGACGACCTGTTCGCGCTGCCCTCGCTGCCCGCGCGCCTGGTCCCCACGCAGGCCAACGTCGTCCCCGGCATGCTCTCCGAGCTGCTGCGCGAGGGCGCGATCCCGGCGGGCGTGCGCTCGGTGAACCTGGGCGGCGAGGCGGGCACCGCGCCGCTCGTACGGCTGCTTGAGGAGGCGGGCGTGCCGATGGTCCGCAACCTGTACGGCCCGACCGAGGCGACGGTGTTCGTCACCGGCGGCCCGGTGACCGCGGAGCCCGGCCGACCCTGGCCGCTCGGCGCCCCAGGGCCCGGCGTCGAGGTCCACGTCGCGGACCCCGGCGGGCGCCTGCTGCCGCGCGGCGTCGAGGGCGAGCTCGCCATCGGCGGTGACGGCGTCTGCGACGGCTACCTCGGCCGCCCCCGCCTCACCGCCGAGCGGTTCGTCCCCGACCCGTACGGCCCCCGGCCGGGCGGGCGGCTCTACCTCACCGGCGACCGCGCGCGGTGGGCGCTGGACGGCAGGCTCGAATACCTCGGCAGGCGCGACCAGCAGGTCAAGATCCGCGGCCTGCGCGTCGAGCTCGGCGAGATCGAGCAGGTGCTCGGCACCCACCCGGCCGTCGCGGCGGCCTACGTCGTGGTACGCGGCGAGTCCCCCGCGCAGACCCTGGTCGCCTACGTGCGGCCCGCGACGGGCGAGCCGCCGCCGGTGGGGGCTCTCGCCGCGCACGCCGCGAGCAAGCTGCCCCCGGGGCTGGTGCCGCGCGTCTACGTCGTGCTCGACGAGATCCCGCTGACCACCTCCGGCAAGATCGACCGCGCACGGCTGCCGGAACCGCCGCACAACACGGGACCGTCGCACGACACGGAGCCGTCGCATGGCACAGAACCGTCACACGACACGAGACCGTCGTACGGCACGGGACCGCTCACCGGCGGCGAGGCGGCGGGCGAGGCGGCGGGCGAGGTGGCGGGCCGGGACCGGGCGTCGCGGGCGGAGCTGGAACGTACCATGAGCGGCATCTGGGCGGAGATCCTCAACGTGCCCCAGGTCAACCGGCACGACAACCTGTTCCTCCTGGGCGGGCACTCGCTCGCGGTGCTGCGGATCCGCCACCGGCTCAAGGCGTCGACCGGCGTGGACCTCCCGGTCGCCGACTTCTTCGCCCACCCGACGGTCGCCGAGCTCGTCGGCCACCTCGCCGTGACCCCGCCCGCGGAAGAGGTCCGGGCATGACCGGCGCGCCGGTCCGGGCGCCGCTGACCCCGGCGCAGCTCGGGCTCTGGTTCGGCGAGCAGTGGGAGCGTACGGTCCAGCCGGACGGCGGGGCGGCGCTGTACCACATCAACACCTCCCTGCGGGTGCGCGGCCCGCTCGACTCCGGGGTGCTGCACCGGGCGCTGACGGCCCTGCTCGACCGGTACCCGGTCCTGCGCGGCCATGTCGTCGCGGGCGAGCGGCCCTTCCTGGAGGACACCGGGCCGGTCGTGCTCGCGATGCCGGTGGTGGACTTCTCGCACTCGCCGCATACCGCGCGGGAGATGGCGCGGGCCAGGCTCGCCCACGAGGTGGACAGGCCGTTCGACCTGTCTCGTGGCCCGCTGCTGCGCGCGGCCCTGCTGCGGCTGTCCGCCGACGACCACGTGCTGGTCCTGGTGGCGCACCACCTGGTGTGCGACGGCCTGTCCCTGCGGGTGCTGTACCGCGACCTCGGCCTGCTCTACCGCGCGCTCGCGGACGGGACCGAGGCAGATCTCCCCGCTCCCGCGTCCTGGTTCGGCCGGGACACGACCGTGCCGCCCGGCCGCGAGGAGACCCTGCGGTACTGGGAGGACGCGCTGCGCGACGCTCCCGAGGTCGTCGACCTGCCAGCGGACCGGCCACGGCCGGAGGGCGGCGGCAGCGCGGGCGCCGCGCTGCGCCGGACGATCCCGCCCCGGCTGTGGCGGCGGCTCGTCGCCGCCTGCGCGCGGTGGCGCGTCACGCCGTACATGGTGGTGCTCGCCGCGTACGCGGTCCTGCTGGCCCGGCTGACCGGGCAGCGCGACCTGGTGATCGGCTCGCCGTCGTCGGGGCGGACGTCGATGGACGACGCGGACACCGTCGGCATGTTCGTCACCACCGTCCCGCTGCGGCTGCGCGTCGGCACCGGCGACACCGTCGCCGACCTGCTCGACCAGGTACGGGCCAGGGTGCTGGAGACGATGCGCCACGGCGGTGTCGGCTTCGAGGAGCTGGTGGACCGGCTGCGGGTCCCGCGCTCGACGGCGTACGCGCCGATCGTGCAGGTGGTGTGCGGCCTCGACCAGCTCGACGCGACCGCCCCCGGGTTCGGCGCCGGTCTCACCGCCGAACGGATGGCGACGCCGTGCACGAACGCCAAGTTCGAGCTGGGCCTCGGGGTGGAGGTCACCGCCGGGGGAGTCGTCGCCGACTGGGAGTACCGTACGGACCTGTTCGACGAGGGTACGGTGGCCGCGCTGGCCGGATCCTACCTGGCCCTGCTGGAGTCCTTCGTGGCCGACGGGACGGACGAAGGCGACGGGGACGTTCGGCTGGTGCGCGACCTGGACGCGGGCGGGAGCGGAAGCCTGCTGTTCGGGCCGGTCGAGGCGGAGGGGCCGGTCCTGCCGACCCGGGTGCCGGTGCCGCTGCAGATCTCCGAACGGGCCGCCCTGTGCCCGGACGCCGTCGCGGCCAGGACCTGCCAGGGCGTCGAGGTGACCTACCGCGAGCTCGACGGCAGGGCCAGGAGCCTGGCCGCGCGGATCCGCGCGGCGGGCGCGGGACCGGACGACACCGTGCTGCTCGCCCTGCCGCGCGGGGTGGGCTGGGCGGTCGCGGTGCTCGGCACCTGGTACGCGGGCGCGGCCGTCGTCCCGCTCGACCTGTCCCTGCCCGACCGGCGGCTGCGCGCGATGACGGAGGCGGCCGGGGTGCGCCTCGGGCTGGCCGGGTCCGCGGAGGCGGCCAAGGAGGTCGCGCAGCGGCTCGACCTCGCCACCGAACTCGCCTGGCTGGACCTGGACGGGATCGACACTGCCGGTGGCGCGAAGGCCGGTGGCGTGGGGGTGGGAGGCCCGGAGGCAGGTGACCTGGACGTCGGCGGCGCGGGGGAGGGAGACGCGGGAGCGCCCGCGACCCTTCTCAACGCGCTGGCGTACGTGCTGTTCACCTCCGGATCGACCGGGCTTCCCAAACCGGTGGCGGTCGGCCACGACGCGCTCGCGTTCTACGCGAGCATCTTCGCCGAGCGGCTCGCGATCACCGCCGACGACGTGTTCCTGCAGTTCGCCGCGCTCACCTTCGACGTCTGCTTCGAGGAGACGGTGCCGGTGTGGTGCGTCGGCGGCGGGGTGCTGCTGCTGGAGGACAACAGGATCGCCCCGGTGGACCTGGAACGGGTGCTCGCCGACGGCGGCGGCACGCTGGCCGACTTCACCAGCTCCTACTGGGCCGAGTGGGCGCGCGACCTGGAACGCCGCCCGCGTCCGCTGCCCCCGGCGCTGCGCACCGTGGTGATCGGCGCGGAGGCGGGCTACGTGGCCGACCTCGAACGCTGGTCCGAGCGTACCGACGTGCCGGTGGTGAACGCCTACGGCCTCACCGAGACCCTGATCACCTCGATCACCCACACCGGCTCGGTGAGCGACGGCGGGCTCGGCCCCGTGGTGCCCATCGGCCTGCCGATGCGCGGCATGCGCGCCTACGTGCTCGACGCGGAGATGTGGCCGGTCGCGCCCGGCCTGGCCGGTGAGCTGTACGTCGCGGGCCCGTGCCTGGCCAGGGACTATCTCGGCCTGCCCGCCGCGACGGCGCTGCGGTTCGTGCCCGACCCGTTCGGCGGCGAGCCGGGCGCGCGGATGTACCGCACCGGCGACCGGGCCAAGGTCGACGCCGACGGCGTGCTGCGCTTCGTCGGCCGGGTCGACGGCCAGGTCAAGGTACGCGGTCACCGGGTCGAGCTGAGGGAGGTCGAGGTGGCGGTCGCCGCCCACCCCGACGTCGAGGAGGTGGCCGCCCGCGCGGTGCGCACCGACGGCTCACACGAGGTGATCGCCTACGTGGTCGCCCGGCCCGGCGGCACGCTCGACACCGACGACCTGCGACGCTTCCTCGTCGAGCGGATACCGGGCTACCAGGTTCCCGCCTACCTGGTCGAGCTGGCCGATCTGCCGCGTACGGCCGGGGGCAAGCTCGTGCCGAGCGCGCTGCCGGAGCCCGTCCGGGGACGGGGACGGGAACAGGGGCGGGAGCGGGGACCGGCCACGGGCGGGCCGGAGCCGATGGACGCCGGGCAGGCGGCGCTCCTGCGCGTCTGGCGGGAGGTGCTCGGCCGCGAGGACCTCTCGGCCGACGACAACTTCTTCGCCGTCGGCGGCAACTCGATCTCCAGCATCCGGGTGGTCTCCCTGGCCAGGGCCGAGGGGATGCCGTTCACCGCGCGGGACGTGTTCGCCCACCAGACGGTCCGCGAGCTGGCCGGGGCGCTCGGCGCGACCTGGACGCCGGGGGAGAGCGAGCCGCCGGTGACCGAGGCCGGACCGGCCCCCCGGAGGTTCCGGCTGCCCGAGACCGCCCATCTCGGCATCGACGGCGCGAGCCGGTCGGCGCTGCTGGCCGGGCTGCTCGACGCCGAGCGGATCGAGCGGGCCGGGCCGATGCAGCGCTGGGGGCTCAACCGGCTGCGGCACCGGCCCCGGCCCGGGATGTACCGGGTGTACGAGGCGTTCGACGTCAGCGGCACGGACGTCGACGTGGACCTGCTGGTCCTGGCGTGGAACGCGCTGGTCGAGCACCATCCGGCCCTGCGCACCTCGCTGCGCGCGTACGACGGCGGGGACCTGCAGGTGGTGCACCGCAACGCCGCGCTCCGCGTGCGCCGCGAGGACCTCGGCGGGCTCGGCACGGCCGAGGCGGTCCTCGCGGTCGACCGGCACCTGGAGGTCGTCAGGAGCACCCCGGCCGATCCGCTGCGCCGCTGCCAGGTCGAGCTGACCGTGTTCGACCGGGGGCCGGGGGCCGCCTTCCTGGTGTGGGACTACTGCTACCTGGCCCTCGACGGCTGGTCGTTCTCGGCGCTGCTGCGGGACCTGTTCGACCTGCACGACGGGTTCCGCGCGGGCGAGCCGGTCACCCTGGCCACCCGGCCTGAGCCCGGTGTGATCGCCCGCTGGTGGCAGGAGCGTGACGAGGCCGCCGCCCGGTCGTACTGGACCGGCAGGCTCGCCGGAGCACCGCGCGGGCTGGTCACCACCGGACTCGGCCCGGGTTCCGGCGCCACCGGGCTCGGCCCGGATTGTGGCGACGGCGGGCTCGGTCCCGGTTCTGGTGAAGGCGGGCCCGGTGACGGTGGTGCGATCCACGCCGACCAGCGCGTCTGGCTGCCCGCCGGGCGCACGGCCCTGCTGAACCGGCGGGCGGCCGAAACGGGGCTGACCCTGCACACCCTGGTACAGGGCGCGTACGCGATCGCGCTCGGCCACGCGCTCGGCACCGGAGACCTCGTCTTCGGCACCGTCGTCTCGGGCCGCACCGACGCGGTCGGCGGCGCGGAGGACATCGTGGGCTGCCTCAACAACCGGCTGCCCAGCCGGGTCGTCGTGGACCACGCGGCCCGCTGCCGGGACTGGCTGCGCGGTCTGCAGGACAACCACGCGGAGGCGGCCGGGTTCGAGTACGTCTCGCCCCTGGACGTCCAGCGCTGGTGCGGGATCGACGACGCCGACCGGCTGTACGACTCGGAGATCGTCGTCGAGAACTTCCCGTTCGACGGGCGGCTGCAGTCGCGGCTCGCGGGCTGGAACCCGATCGCCAACGGCGCCCCCGGAGACGAGACGCTGCGGCTGGTCGTCTGGCCGGACCCCGCCCTGCTGCTGAAGGTGAGCTACTACCGCGAGCAGGTGTCGGACGAGCGCGCCGTGGAGCTGCTGCACCACGTCAGGCGCGTACTCGACACCCTGGCCGACGGGCTGGACCGGCCGGTCGCCGACCTGCTGTCCGCGACACGCCCAAATCCCTGAACAGACAAGACACACCCACCTTCCTGAACAGGCAAGACACGCTCACATCCCCGAACAGACAAGAGGAGTGTCCATGACCGATCCCACCGACTACCGCGTCGTCCGCAACGACGAGGACCAGTACTCGATCTGGCCCGTCGGACGTGCCCTGCCCCCCGGATGGACCGAGGAGGGGACCGTCGGCGACCGCGACACCTGCCTCGACCGGATCGAGCTGGTGTGGACCGACATGCGCCCGCGCTCGCTGCGCGAGCACCTGGCCACCGGCTGAGCGGACCCACGAAAAAGCCGGAAGAGAAGCCAACAGACCCACGAAAAAGCCGGAAGAGGAGCCGACGGATCCACGAAGAAGCCGGAAGAGAAGCTGTCGGATCCACGAAGAGGCTGGAAGAGAAGCTGTCGGGCCTACGAAGAGGCCGGAAGAGAAGCCGACGGAGAAAGGGACACCCCCCACCATGGACAGCAAGGCCACGCCCACCGCGGACCGGCGAAGTCTCTGGCGTCACCGTGACTTCACCCTGCTGTGGGCGGCCCAGACGGTCAGCCAGATCGGCTCGCAGATCACCTTCTTCGCCATCCCGGTGATCGCGCTGACCGTGCTCGACGCGTCCACGACCCAGGTCGGCCTGCTCGCGGCCGCGGAAACCCTGCCGTTCCTGCTGGTCGCGCTGCCTGCGGGCGTGTGGGTGGACCGCTGGGACCGGCGCCGCATCCTGATCCTCACCGACGTCGGGCGGATGGTGGTCCTCGCGACCCTGCCGCTCGCCTACCTGTTCGACATGCTGAGCATCGGGCTGATGCTGGTCGTCGGCCTGCTGGTCGGGGTGCAGACGGTGTTCTTCGACATCGCCGACCAGGCGTTCCTGCCCTCCGTGGTCGAGACCGAGGACATTCCCGCGGGCAACACCAGGCTGGAGGTGTCCCGGTCGATCGCGTACCTGGGAGGACCGAGCCTCGGCGGGCTGCTCGTCCACGTGCTGGTCGCCCCGCTCGTGCTGCTGTTCAACGTGGTCGGCTACCTGGTGTCGGCCGTACTGGTCGGCATGATCACCCGCCGTCCCGCGGCCACCGGACCCGAGCCCGCCCCGAGGCGGAGGATGGCCGCCGAGATCGGCGAGGGGCTGCGGTTCGTCTTCGGCAACCGCACGCTGCGAGCGATCGCCGTGTGCACGGGACTGATGAACCTGATCGGCCTCGGTGGCGCGCTCACCGCGCTGCTGGTCGTGTTCGCGCTCGACGACCTCGGCCTCACGCCCGGCACACTCGGGCTCATCCTGACCCTGGGCAACGCGGGCGCCCTGCTCGGCGCGATGGTCAGCGCGCGGGTGGTCAGGGCCCTGGGGCTGGGGCCGACGCTGGTCGGGGCCGCGCTGCTGGCGGTCCTGCCGATCCTGCTCATCGCCTCCGCGGGACCGGGCGCCGGTTCGCTGCTCGTCTCCGTCGCGATCGGGCTGATGCTGGCGGGAATCGCGGTCTACAACATCAACCAGGTCAGCCTGCGGCAGGCGATCACCCCGACGGAGCTGCAGGGCCGGATGAACGCGTCCATGCGGTTCGCGGTGTGGGGCACGCTCCCGCTGGGCGCCGCCGCCGGCGGTGTGCTCGGCGACGTGTTCGGCGTCCGGCCGATGCTGTGGGTCCTCGGCTCGCTGGCGGCCCTGGTGTGCCTGCCGCTCCTGCTCACCCGCGAGGTCAGGGCACTGCGTACCGGGCCGGGGGAGAAGGGGTAGCCGGGCCCGACTCCACTCTTCATCAACGGAACGGAACGGAAAGGACAGAGGGCGTGCGTCTTGTCTTCATGGGCTACCAAACATGGGGTCACCGGGTCCTGGAGGCCCTGGTGGCCGAGCACGAGGTCCCGCTCGTCATCACCCACCCGGCGAGCGACCACGCGTACGAGACCATCTGGGACGACTCGGTGGCGGATCTCGCGGCGAAACACGGCATCCCCGTGCTGGAACGCCGGTACGCCAACGACGGGGAGGTGGCCGAACGGCTGCGTGGGCTGGGTCCCGACCTGGTGGTCTCCTCCGACTGGCGCACCTGGGTGGCGCCGCACATCTACGGCCTGGCCAAGCACGGCGCGATCAACATCCACGACGCGCTGCTGCCCCGCTACGGGGGCTTCGCGCCGCTCAACTGGGCCCTGATCAACGGTGAGCGCGAGGTCGGCGTCACCGTCCACTTCATGAACGAGAAATTCGACCTCGGCGACATCGTGCTGCAGCGCCGGGTCCCGGTCGAGGACGACGACACCGTCACCGACCTGTTCCACAAGACGGTGAAGCTGTTCGCGCCGATGGCCCTGGAGGCCGTCGCCCTCATCGACTCGGGCCGGACGGACTGGACCAAGCAGGATCCGGCCGACGCCACGTTCTTCCACAAACGCTCGGTCGAGGACAGCAGGATCCACTGGACGTGGCCGGCGAGGGACATCGTGAACCTGGTCCGGGCCCAGGCGGACCCCTATCCCAACACGTTCGCCTACTTCAACGGCGAACGCATCGGGATCCTGGCCGCCTCGGTGTCGAGGCTCCGCCTGGGCGGCACGCCCGGCCGGGTGTTCCGCCCGGACGGCGAAGGGGTGGCGATCGTCTGCGGTCCCGGCGCGCGCGGCGGCACCGAGCACGGGGTGGTGGTGGAGCGGATCCGTACCGGCGACGGCCGGGAGCACCGCGCCACCGACTTCTTCCGCGCCATGGGCGGTTACCTCACCAGCCACCCGTCGCCGTGATCGGCGGCCGGTGGAACCGCGGACCCGGGCGCTGACCTCCCCATCAGGATCAGGTCACTCCCTCCGGCGCGGCTCGCGTCCGCGTGGTCCCGACGTCACGCGCGGCGCGAGCACCGCCGGTCCTCCCTCGCCCCGCCGTCGATCGGCCGACGGCGAAAACCTCTCGATATTCAATATGTTCGGCAAAAACCGGACCGCCTGGTGAGACGGGACCGGCCGGATTTTGCATAGTCATGCGTCGTGACGCATACTCTTGTTCCATGTCCAAGGTTCTCACCTCCTTGCCCACCGGCGAGCGCGTCGGCATCGCCTTCTCCGGCGGCCTCGACACCTCGGTCGCCGTCGCGTGGATGCGCGACAAGGGTGCCGTCCCGTGCACCTACACCGCCGACATCGGCCAGTACGACGAGCCCGACATCGCCTCGGTGCCCGGCCGCGCCCTGGCGTACGGCGCCGAGATCGCGCGCCTGGTCGACTGCCGCGCGGCCCTGGTCGAGGAGGGCCTGGCCGCGCTCACCTGCGGCGCGTTCCACATCCGCTCGGCCGGGCGCCCCTACTTCAACACCACGCCGCTCGGCCGGGCCGTCACCGGGACCCTCCTGGTCCGGGCGATGATCGACGACGACGTGCAGATCTGGGGCGACGGCTCGACGTTCAAGGGCAACGACATCGAGCGGTTCTACCGGTACGGCCTGCTCGCGAACCCCCACCTGCGCATCTACAAGCCCTGGCTCGACGCGGACTTCGTCTCCGAGCTCGGTGGCCGCAAGGAGATGTCGGAGTGGCTGCTCGCCCACGACCTGCCCTACCGTGACAGCACCGAGAAGGCGTACTCGACCGACGCCAACATCTGGGGCGCCACCCACGAGGCCAAGACCCTGGAGCACCTCGACACCGGCATCGAGACCGTGGACCCGATCATGGGCGTGCGGTTCTGGGACCCCGAGGTCGAGATCCCCACCGAGGTCGTGACCATCGGCTTCGACCAGGGCCGTCCGGTGACGATCAACGGCAAGGAGTTCGCCACCCCGGTCGACCTGGTGATGGAGGCGAACACGATCGGCGGGCGGCACGGCATGGGCATGTCCGACCAGATCGAGAACCGGGTGATCGAGGCCAAGAGCCGGGGCATCTACGAGGCGCCCGGGATGGCACTGCTGCACGCGGCGTACGAACGGCTGGTCAACGCGATCCACAACGAGGACACCCTGGCGAGCTACCACAACGAGGGACGACGGCTCGGCAGGCTGATGTACGAGGGCCGCTGGCTCGACCCGCAGGCGCTGATGCTGCGAGAGTCGCTGCAGCGCTGGGTCGGCACGGCGATCACCGGTGAGGTGACGCTGCGGCTGCGCCGAGGTGAGGACTACTCGATCCTGGACACCTCGGGCCCGGCCTTCAGCTACCACCCGGACAAGCTGTCGATGGAGCGCACCGAGGACTCGGCGTTCGGCCCGGTGGACCGGATCGGCCAGCTCACCATGCGCAACCTCGACATCGCCGACTCGCGCGCCAAGCTTGAGCAGTACGCCAACCTCGGCATGGTCGGCACCACCCACCCCGCGCTCATCGGCGCCGCCCAGGCGGCCTCGACCGGGCTGATCGGCGCGATGCCGAGGGGCGGCGCGGAGGCCATCGCCTCACGCGGTACGGTCTCCGACGACGACGAGATGCTCGACCGCGCCGCGATGGAGTTCGGCACCGACTGACCGGCCATCACGCGAGCGGGCCCGACCGGCCGTCACGCGAGCGGGCCCGCGTGCCCGCCGCCCGGGAGGGGGGCGCCGGTGAGACACCGCTCCGGCGAGGACGACGCCGTACGGCACACCGCGCCGGGCCCGCCGAGGCTCCTCGTGGACGCGGCGGCGGCCCTCGTGGTCGTCGGGATGTTCTGGCTCCCCCCGATCGTCGGCGCGGCCGGCACCTGGCGTTCGGCCGCCGGGGTGGCGCTGGCCTCGGTCGCGGCGGCGGCGATGCCGCTGCGCTGGCGGTGGCCGGTGCCCGCGGTGACGGTGGCCGGTGCCGCGACGGTGGTGGCGAGCCTCCTGGGCGTGTGCCAGGATCCGATGCTCGCCACGGCCTGGTGCCTGTACCCGCGGGCCCTGACGCGCGCGGCACGGGTTCGCCCGTTCGTGCTCGGCGCCGTCGGTGCCGTCGCGGTCCTGGCCGCCGTGACGGGCGTACCCCGGGAAGGCCCGGACGGATCGGGGCAGCGGCTGGTGATCGCCGCCGCGGCCCTGAGCGTGTCGTGGCTGCTGGGGGTCGCCGTCGGGCGGCGGATCGAGTCCGTCCGGGAGGCCGAACGCGCCCGGGTGATGGAGCGGGCCGCCCGCGCGCGGCTCGACGTCGCCCGCGACGTGCACGACGTGGTGGGGCACGCCCTCGGGCTGATCAGCGCCGAAGCCGGGGTGACCAGGGCCCTTCCGGACGCGGGCGAGCGGGAGCTCCGTGACGCGCTCGCCGACATCGAGGACCACGCGAGGGCGGCGCTGGAGGACATCCAGTCACTCGTCCGCTCGCTCCGGGCGGGCCCGGACGACTCCACCGCCCCCGTCCCCGGCCTCCCGGAGGTACATTCACTCGTCACGGCCACACGCGCCGCGGGAGTACGCGTCGACGCGCGGATCGCGCCCCCCGAGCGGGTCGGCGGGATCGACGGGGTCGTCGCGGCGGCCGCGTTCCGGATCGTCCAGGAGGCGCTGAGCAACGTGGTACGGCACGCACCGGGCGCCGCCTGCGTCGTGGAACTCCACCCGGACGGCGACGCGCTCGTCGCGCGGGTCCGCGACGACGGCCCAGGGGGGAAGGAGGAGGGCGTGACAGGATTCGGCCTGCGGGGGATGCGAGAGCGGGCGCGCCTGGCCGGTGGCACCGTGACGTGGCGGAACCTGCCGGACCGGGGCTTCGAGGTCGAGGCCCGGCTGCCACTGGGCGGCCGAGACGGCCGGGAGGCCGGGTGACGAGGCCGGTCAGCGTGTTCCTCGCGGACGACGACGGCCGTTTCCGTAGCGTGTACCGCAAGCTGTTCGACCGCACCGAGGGGTTCCGCGTCGCCGGGGAGGCGGCCGACGGCGTGGAGGCGCTCCGGCTGATCCTCGCGCTGGCCCCGGACGTGGCCCTGCTCGACGTGCAGATGCCGGGCGGCGGCGGGCTGGAGGCGGCCCGCCGTGTCCTCGCCGAGGCGGGAGGCACCCGGGTGATCATGCTGACCACGTTCGACCTCGACGAGTACGTCCACGAGGCCCTCACCCTGGGCGCGTCGGGTTTCCTGCTGAAGAACGCGTCGCCGCCGGAGGTGCTCCACGCGGTCCGCACGGTCCACGCGGGCCACGCCACGCTCGCACCGGAGGTCACCGCGAGGCTGGTGCGCCAGTTCGCGCCACCGCGTTCGCGGCACGCGTTCGCGGACGAGCTGCTCTCCGAGAGGGAGGTGCAGGTGATCCGGCTGGTCGCGCGCGGATACTCGAACCAGGAGATCGCCGGCGAGCTCTTCCTGAGCACGGAGACGGTACGCACCTATCTCAAGCGCATGTTCGCCAAGCTCGGCGTGAACGACCGCACCCGCCTGGCCGTGCTCGCCTACGAGGCGGGCCTGCTGCACGAACCCCGCTGAGGTGTCCCCTTCCGGGGGACGCGGCCCGGCACCCCGGCGCCGCAGGCTGGAGGACATCATCCAGCGCGACGGACAAGGTGTGCAGTGATCGAGATCATCGGGCTCAGCAAGCACTACCGGGGCAGGAAGGCGGTCGACGATGTCACGTTCACGGCGAGGCCCGGCCGTGTCACGGGGTTCCTCGGCCCGAACGGGGCGGGAAAGTCCAGCACGCTGCGCGTCCTGCTCGGCGTGGACGCGGCCACCGGCGGACGGGCGCTGATCGGCGGGAGGCGCTACCGGGACCTGCGGTACCCGCTGCGGACGGTCGGCGCCCTGCTGGACGGCGCGGGGCCGCTGCCCGAGCGCCGCGCGATCGACCACCTGTCGTGGATCGCCCAGTCGAACCGGATCCCCCGGACGCGGGTGCGGGAGGTCCTCGACCTCGTCGGCCTGGCGGACGCGGCGAAACACCGGGTGAGGAGATACTCGCTGGGAATGAGGCAGCGGCTGGGGATCGCGGCGGCGCTGCTCGGCGAGCCGGAGGTCCTCGTCCTCGACGAACCCGTGAACGACCTGGACCCGGACGGCATCCGCTGGGTCCGCGACCTCCTCCGCGACCACGCGGCCTCCGGCCACACCGTGCTGCTGTCGAGCCACTTCATGACGGAGACGGCCGGTACCGCCGACGACGTGGTGATCATCGACCACGGCCGCGTCGTCGTCCAGGGGTCGCTGGCCGAGGTGACGGCCGGTCACGCCTCGCTGGAGGCGGCGTTCTTCGCCCTCACCGGCGACCGGACCGGACCCCGGTGGTGAGCCCGATGGTGAGCGCGGCGACCCGGGCGGAACTGACGAAGATCCTCACCCTGCCCGGCGCGTGGATCGCCACCGGCGTCATCCTCGCCCTTCACGTACTGGTCCAGATCCCCCCGGCCAAGCTCTTCGCCGACGCCGTGGCGAACATCACCCCCGAGGGCGTCATCGAGATCTTCACCGGTCGGCCCGAGCCGGCCACCAAGGCGATCCTCGACCTCCTGGCCGGATCGTCACTGCAGATGGGCCTGTTCCTGCCCGTGCTCGCCTCCGTGATCGCGGGGCAGGAGTTCCGCTCGCGGCAGCTCGGCCTGACCGTGCTCGCCGTGCCGCGCACGGCTCGCATGCTGGCCGCGAAGCTCCTCGCCACGGCACTGTACGTGCTCGTCGTCGCGATTCTCATCGCGGCTGTCAGCACCGCCTTCACGTACGCCGCCATCAGGGACTGGAACCCCGGCCTGCTTCTCACCGGGGAGGCACTCCTCGGCCACGGCCGGTTCCTCGCCTTCGCGGTCCTGTTCTGCCTCACCGCGTTCGCCGTCACCATCGTCGCGCGCAACACCCTGACCGGCGTCGTCGTCACCATGGCGCTGATCACCGTCACGATGACCCAGGTCCTGGCCGGGGTCGCACCGGAGCTGGACGCGCTGTTCCCGCTCAGCGCGGCCAGGAACCTCATGCTCGCTCCCGGCGTCAACGACCTCACGGCCGGCCGGGGGCACGGCCTGCTCGTCCTCGCCGGATGGGCCGCCGCGACCGCCGTCGCCGCGGGGGTCACGCTCGCCAGGAGGGACGCGCGGTGAGCGCCGGGCGGGCCGCCGGATTCGGCGACATCCTGGCCGCCGAGCGAATCAAGATCACCACCCTCCCCGCGACCTGGATCGCCCTCGCCCTCGCGTTCGGCGCCAACACCCTGCTCGGGATCGTCGAGGCCACGGACGCCGTCCGGATCGCCGGTCAGGACGGCCAGCTCCCGATCGCCCGGTTCGGCGTCCTCACCCTCTCACCGGCCTACGTGTTCGCCGCGATCGCGGTCTTCGCGGCCGGCACCGAGTATCGCGGCGGCCAGCTGCGCGTCAGCCTCGCCGCCGTCCCCGGCCGCGACCGGCTGTTCGCCGCCAAACTCGCCGGGAGCGCGGCCTTCGGCCTGATCACGTCGGTTCCCGTCATCCTGCCGGGCCATGTCCTGCGGCACGCCGAGGCGGTCCGCGCCGGGGAACTGGGGGCGGGTGACGTCGTCATCGGCTTCACGGCGCTCCTGGCCGCCTACCTCCTGCTCGGCCTCGTCGGGTTCGGGCTCGCCGTCGTCGCGAGGACGGTCGTCACCCCGCTCGCCGCGCTCGTCATCGCGCCCGTTCTCGTCTCACCGGTGCTCCAGGCCCCCCTTCCCCACGTGGTGAGGTTTCTCCCGCACGAGGCGGCCCTCAGCCTCCTCGGCATGCCCGCCGACCCCGCCACCGCGCTCGGCCCGGCCGCCGGACTGCTCGTGTCGGCCGCCTGGGCGGCACTCTCCGTCGCCACCGCCCGGCAGGTCTTCGTACGCGAGGACGGCTAGGCCGCCCGGCGGCCAGAGCACGACGGGCACCGGGAGGACGCCCGTGAGACGGCGCCGTCCGTCCCGGGCCGCCGCCGAGCGGCTCACCTCGCCGTACCCCGAACGGTCGTTCACCCGACAGACGTCAGGGAGACCGGCTGCCCCGGAGGGGAGGAGACGAGCAGGTGGTCGAGACCGGCCTCGGAGAAGGCGGCGAGCACGTCCGCCCGGCTCTCGGTGAAGTGGGCCCAGCCCTCGACGTGGAGCGGCACGACGCACCGGGCCTTCAGCAGGCGCGCGGCGATCACCATCTCGGCGGCGTTCAGGGTGAGCGGCTCGTCGATCATGGGCGCGCGGGCGGCGCCGCCGAACAGCAGCGCGACGTCGACGGCCGGGAACCGCCCGGCGACCAGCTCCACGCACTCCAGCGAGGCGTTGTCCCCGCTGACGTAGACGGTGGGCAGCCCGTGGCCGGTGAGCACGAAGCCGGTGACCTGGCCGACGACGGGCTCGCATCCCGGCGGGCCGTGCAGGGCGGGAACGGCGGTGACACGAACCTGGCCGACGTCGCGGTGCTGCCAGGGGTGCATCGGGGTGACCCCGGTACGGGCGGCGGCCTCGGGCGTGCTCAGGGTGAGCGGCACGGCGGCCATCTTCTGGCGGCCCAGCCGGTCGAGGTTGTCGGGATGCTGGTCGTGGCTGAGCAGCACCAGGTCCACCCGGCCGATGTCGGCGGGGGAGAGGGCCGGGCCGATGGTCTTGGTGAGCGTGATCGGCCCGGCGGGGTGATCTCCGGGCGGATCGAAGGTCGGATCGGTGAGGATGCGCAGCCCGCCGAGTTCCAGCAGGGCCGTCGGGCCGCCGATCACGGTGATGGTGGTCGTCATGGGCGGATCCGTTCGCTGCGCGGTCGGGTTACGTCCCGATCACGCTAGCCAAACAGGACACGGGAGGCGGGACGACCCGCCGATCGATCACACCGCCCGCCACCCCGGCCTTCCCGACCGGAAAGCCGCTGGGACCCCGCACGTCCCGGAACCTCGCGGTCCCGTGATCGGCGGTGATCCCGGCTCCGGCCGTACCAATGACGATCAGCCGGTGCGCGCGGCCCCGGGATCGGGCCGCGCGCACCGGCCGGTCATGGCCGCCACCCGGCGGCCATGACCTTCACCTCCACCTCCACCACACCGCGCTCGCGGCCCCGGAGCCCGTCAGACGGGCAGCACCCGCAGAGCGGGATAGCGGGGGGAGTTCAGATACAGCTTGTCGGTGCCGTGCTCCTTCTCCAGCTCCAGGACGAACCGGTAGCGATAGAGCCCCGCCTTGGCCTCGCTCATCACCGCCCCGGCCCAGTAGTAGTAGACGGCGGTGTACTGGTCGCGCATCCGGTCGGGAGCGCCGTAGACCTTGAGCTCGGTCATGATCCGGCGCTCGGCGACATCGTCCTCGTCGCCCTTCTCGATGTCGAGGAAGACGATGTTGTTGATCTTCGGCATCGGAGGCCAGCTGCCGTCCTGACGGCGGTGCATGTCGATCGGGCGGATGATCCAGTTGATCACCTGCCCCTGCTTGCAGATGGTCTCCAGATGGTCGCTGCCCTGCCCGACCCCGCCGACGCTGTTGTCCATCATGTAGAGGCAGCCGTCCAGGGACTTCGTCGCGGCGGCCTTCTCCATGTCGACGAGGGTCACCACGTTCAGCTGGACGGAGTTGAGCTGGCCGCGATCGGCGAAGTCCGTGGCCGCGTACGCCTGGGTCATCGGCCTTCCCTTCCCTCGGTGACGGGACCGGCCAGGGCCGGCCGGGCGGTGGGGGTGAACGGCGTGCTGACGGTGCCGAGCAGGAACGAGAGGCGGTACGGGACCGGCTCGGTGAGGTCCTGCTTGACCTCGGCGGTCCAGAACACGATGTCGGTGCCGGGGTACACCTTCCGGGTGGGCTCGGCGACCTTCGGGTCGATCTCGATGTCGGCGAGGGACACGTAGGTCTCGCACTCCAGCGGGATCACGTTCCACAGCAGGGTGTCGCCCTTGCGCACCCGGCTGTGCAACTCGGGGGTGCCGAAACCGGTGGACCCTGCGGACCTGTTGGTGTCGTAGAAGTAGATGTTCTCGTCCAGGTTCTCCGACGCCAGCGCCGCCACGGGATCGACCACCGCGGTGATCGTCACGGGCCGGGTGGGCCGGGTGGGCTGGGGTTCGGGCTGTTTGTTCCTCGGGGGCATGCGGTTCCTCCGCTCGAAGGTGCTCCGGCTCGGACAGGGTCAGCCGACGGCCGGGACGGGCGGAAAGGGGAGCACACCCAGTCCGGCACCGGTGAACCCGTTGCGCTTCGGATCCCTGATGATTTTGAGGCTGGACTTACAGGTCAGGTCGACGGACTCCCAGACCATCTCGTCGTTCCGCTCGACCAGCTCGTGCAGCTGGATGTGCATGGTGTACGAGTAGACGCCGGGCCGGCTCGTGTCCACGGTCGCGGCCCAGTACCAGCCGTCGTAGATCATGTCGGGCGACCCGTACTGGGCCGGGTACATGATCTTCTCGGTGACGGCCTCGCCGGTGATGTCGGTGATCACCGGAGCCGGGTAGTTGTACGCGCTGGAGCTGCTCGTGGTCTTGCCGGTGACGTCCAGCAGCTTGGCGTCGGTGAGGCCGCGCCCGCTGTCCGACTTGCGGACGTGCTTGCCGACCCGCCGCTGCAGCCGCTTGAGGTCGGTGCCGCTCACACCGCCCTCGTCGCTGAGCGAGGCCAGCTCCCTCAGCGTGCGCCGGTCGTCGGCGCGCTCCTGCTCGGCCAGGTAGTTGCGCGGCACCGTCGGGGGGATCGACCCCAGCGCCGCGGGCAACCAGTTCAGCACCTGCTCGGTCGCCTGGGAGCCGTCGAGGAAGTAGGTGCCGGGCACGATCGTCACCAGCTGCTCGGTGCCCACCCCGACGGAGCCGAACAACTTCATGTTGTCGAACCAGTACGTGTTGCCGTCGAGCGATCGCGTCTGGAGCGCGTTCTCGACGTCGAAGAGCACGATGATTCCGTGTTGCTGGGCCATGAAACCGCCTTTCGCAGAACGTGGCTCACACGCGCAGCAGCGCGGGCGAGTCGATGTGCATCACGCTGTTGGGTCCTTCGTGGAGCCTGACGGAGAGCCGGTACCGGTACGGGACACCGGGCGTCATGTCGTAGGGCACGACGCCCTCCCACACCAGCAGGTCGTGGTTCTCGAACCCGTTGGACCCGGTGGCGTCGACCCCGGTCCCGGACGCCGGAGCGGTGGAGGGCTCCGCCGGGTGCGGGGGTGCGGTCTGGCCGGCCGGGGGCGGCACGGCCGCACCGGACAGGAACTCGATGGCCTGGATCTCGACCGGGGTCTGCACGTCCACGTGGATGGGCGTCCACTGGACGATCTGCCCCGGCGTCACCACCGTGACGAGGTCAGGGGTCCCCTGGTGCTTGCTCCCCGCCGAGCTGTCGTCGACCAGCGAGATGTTGCCGTTGTGCAGCGTCCTGTCGGACAACGCCCCAACGGCGTCGACCATCACGACGATGCTGATCCTGTCTTTCATCGATCCTCCCTTTTCGGATGTCCTCTGGGCGTGCGGGCCACCGTGTGCTCAGCCCCGGTCCCTGACCAGCGGCGTTTTGCCGACGGTGGTCCGCTCGATCTGCGGCGAGGAGCGCGGCACGAACGTCAGCCGGAACCCGTATCCGGTCTGTTCGATGGCCGCGGCGTTGGCCTCCCGGTCGTTGAAGAGCGACAGGGAGTTCGGCAGCGACTGGGTGAACAGCTGCCGCGTCCCGCTCGGGCCGAGGGCGTGTTCGACGGCCGCGGTCGTGCCCTCGGCGTCGTCCACCGCCACCAGCAGGGTGAGGGTCCGCTCCTCGCGGTGGTTGTGGAACTGCACCTCGTGCGCGATCAGGTCCAGGTCGAGGGCGGTCGTCGAGCGCAGCCGCCCGCGCAGGGCCGCGTAGGCCAGCGTCGCCGAATACTGGCTGTCGTTGAGGTGCAGTACGTCGGCGGTGCGCCCGGCGAACTCGAACCGCTCGGTGCGCGGCCCCGGCCCGTTCAGCGCGGGGCGGCGGATCATCCGGTCGCCGAGCTTGAGCCGGAGCAGCGGCGTCTCGTCGGCGTGCAGCCGGGTGACGACCAGCTCGCCCTCCTCGCCCTCGGCGACGGCACGGCCGTGCTCGTCCACGATCTCCACCAGGTGCAGCCCCGGCACGGCGGAGAGCGCCGGCGAGGTGTGGTCGAGCTGGAGCCCGACGCACTCGGCCTGGGTCGCGGCGAAGTAACTGAGGATCGACACGTTGGGGAAGAACGCCTGCAGCTCGTCGCGCTTGCGCTGCGGCAGGGAGCCGCTGCCGTACATGGCGACCCGGAAGCTCGCCCTGGCCTGCGGGTGCAGGCCCGCGCCCAGCTCGGGCAGGAGCGCGATGCCGGCGGTGATGCCCATCAGCGCCTTGGGGCCGGGGTAGGAGAACATGTGCTCCAGCACCGGCGCGCTCACCGGCCCCGCGCCGATGTAGTTGACGCCCGGGACGTGGGACAGGACACCGCCGACCATGGTCCCGCTGCTCCACATCTGGTAGTCGGCCAGGGTGGTGAACAGCCAGCGCGGCGCGGGGCCGCGCAGGTAGTTGCCGAGCTGGTAGGCGCCCATGAACGCCCCGGAGATGCGGTAGGTGTCGCGCAGCTCCCGCAGGGAGTACACGATCTCCAGGGGCATGCCGTCGCCGGTGCCGCCGCTGGCCACCACCTCGAACCCGCCGCGGTCGAGCGGCACGACCATCCCGGCCCGCGCGCCCATGAACATGTCCCGCTGCACGGTCTTGTCCGAGAGGGGGATGCGCTCCCACTCGGACATGTCGGCGGGGGCGTCGCGGACCCCGAAGTAGTGCAGCCGCTCGCGCCACAGCGGGTTGAGCAGGGCGATGCCGACGAGCTGCTGAAGCCGTCGGAACACCAGCGCGTTCTGCAGGTCGAGCGGCGACTCGCAGTACGGGACCCCGGTGAGGCGCCCGCACTCCTCCAGCTTCCCCGCGAACGAGGGCAGCCGGGTGACGTCGTCCACCGAGCGGGGCCGCAACTCCTCCTCGGGGATCAGCCGTGTCGCCAGCTCCGCCGAGGCGGCGACGTCCAAATCCGTCATGGTCATGAATGACTCCCGTTCCGCTGGTCGCGCCGGGCCGCGGCGCTCGCGCGCAGCACCCGTTGCCCGATGTCCCTGATCTCGGCGATGAGCATGGTCAGGTGGTCGGCGTCGATCAGGTGGTTCATCACCACCACGCGCAGCGCCGCCACCCCTTCGATGTCGACCTTGGAGATGAAGAAGCGCCCGTCTCCCCGGATCCGGTTGCGGATCTCCAGCTGCAACCGGTGCACGGTCGTCGGCTCCAGGCCGTCCGGCACGTACCGGAAGCACAGGATGTTGGACTCCGGCTCGTGCGCCACGGCGAAGTCCGGCTCGGCGGCGAGCATCGCGTACGCCTGCCGGGTCACCGCGCACAGCCGGTCGATCTTCTGCGCGAACAGCGCCGGGCCGTAGACCGACCAGACCGCCCAGAGCGGCATGATCATCGGGCGTTTCGTGCACTCCAGGTTCTTGTCCGCGCTGTCGTAGGCGCTGTAGAGGTCCGGCTCCTCGTCGAAGACGTAGCTGGCGCGCTGCCGGAACGCGCCGCGCGCCGCCGCGCCGTCGCGGTAGAAGAGCATCGTGCACGGCGCCGGCATGAACAGCATCTTGTGGGCGTCCCAGGTCAGCGAGTCGGCCTGCTCGATGCCGCGTAGCCGGTCGCGGTGCCGGTCCGACAGCAGCAGGCTCGCGCCGTGCGCCCCGTCCACATGGAGCCACAGCCCGTACCGGCGTGCCACGGCCGCGAGCTCGTCCAGCGGGTCGAAGGCGCCCATCGAGGTGGTCCCGGCCGAGGCCACCAGGCAGAACAGCCGCAGGCCGCGCCGGTTGGCCTCGTCCAGCACCGGGCCGGCCAGGTCGGGGCGGATCCGCCCGGCCGCGTCGACCGGGAGCCGGACGATCTGGCGTTCGCCGATGCCGAGCACCCCGGCCGCCCGGGTCACGCTGTAGTGGGCCTCCTCGCTGACCGCGATGGCCGGGAGGCCCGTCACGCCGCCGGTGCCGCGCGTCCAGATCTGCGGGAACGCGCGGTTGCGGGCGGCCAGCAGCGCGGTCAGGTTGGCCAGGGAGCCCCCCGAGGTCGTCACCATGGTGAACCGGTCGTGGTCCCAGCCGATGAACCGGTTGAGCTCCTCGGCCATGAGCCGCTCGGCGACGTTGGGGAGCTGCCCGGCCTCGTAGAAGGAGGAGGGCTGGTTGACCACCGAGCCGACCAGGTCGATCAGGCTGGCCAGCGGCACCACGCCGGAGAACTGCCGTCCCATGTAGCCGGGTGAGTACACCGGGATGCCGGTCTCGGTGTAGAGGTCGACGATCTGGTTCACCCGGTCGGCGTCGAAGTCGGCGATGCGCTGCCGTTCCTGGGTCATCAGTCCCCGTGCGGTCTTCAGCAGCACCGCCGGATCGAGGAGGTCGAGCCCCCGGACCGACAGGTCGCCCATATACGTCGTCAGGCGGCTGACGATGTTTACGGCGCCGTCGTGGAAACGCTCGGGGTCGAAGGCGGCGGCGAGGTCCGGCGTGGGTGACCGTGAGCCTTCGCCGGTCACCGGCTCTGGAAAGGAACTCTGGACATCGGAAAGCGAACTCGTCATGGAGGAGGCTCCAAATGATCCGGCGTCGAGAACGCCATGTGATCGCGCCTGAAAAGAATTCGGGCATGGTGAGGTGAACTTTCGGGCGATCACATGAAAGTTTTCGCGAGTAAATGCGTGATCTACGGTTATGCGTCGGCGAGAAAGAGGTCACCGGTATCCGGGGACACGAGGCGGAATTCGTGCCGTCGCCGGGCCGTTCTCGCAGGGTGGAACGGTCCAGGATGGGAGGGAATGTCGACTGTTGGTGGTGGGAGACGGTGCGAGCGGGTCTCGCTGCCCCTGTTCACGTCCTGTTCAAGCGCTGTGAAGCAGTCCGGCGACGGTGTCACCGACAATCAGGATCTTAAGGAAACCCGTTGTGAACGAATCGCGATTAATTCGACTGGAACTTTACCCGCCACATACGTTGGCACGCCCGTCATGTAAGCGACCTAATCATTGATGACAGGAGGGGCGCAAGACCTCGGATGCAGGTGGAGTGGCAGATTCCGGCCACAGTTACCTGCGGGTGGTGATTGGGATGGGAGATGTTCGGTGAGTCCCAGCGGTTTTGGATCTTATGAGTTTTTGTCACGAACTTGGATCAAGCTCGGCATTTGCGGCCGACACCCCGGCGGGTGATCCAATTAAAGGCGCATATTTCATGTTTTCGGTCGCTGTCGGGGTCACCGAGACCCCGGACGGCGTCATTCCCGGACGGCATCGTTCTCAGACTGCCGTCCCGGACCTGTGAGCGGTCGCCGCTGACGCCGGGCGTCACTGGGTGTCACCAGGCAGGCGGAGGGACCCCGTACCCCCGCGACGTCGCCGGGTGGCGGGCACCGCGCGGAGGGATCACCTGAGCGGGGCGTGTTCCGGAGGTCCTAGGCCCATGGTCCGATGCGGCGGACGCGGGACGGGACATAGCGTCGGTGTCCCCGTCCAGAGAGAGGCTTGCCCATGACGTTTCTGGTGACCGGAGCGACAGGCCGGGTCGGCCGGTACGTGGTCGACCATCTGCTCCGCGAGGGTCGGAGCGTACGCGCGCTGACCAGGGACCCGGCCCGAGCCCGCCTGCCGGAGTCCGTGGAGGTGGTGCGGGGCGATCTCACCGATCCCGGAACGCTGGGACCCGCCTTCGACGGTGTCGAGGGCGTGCATCTGCTGACCATGGGCGGCGACGACTACGCCACGCTGCGGACCGGGCCCGAGCTGGTCGGCCTGGCGGAGAAGGCGGGGGTACGGCGGGTCGCGCTGCTGTGGAACGGCCAGGTGGGCCCGGTGGAGGAGGCCTTCGCGGCGAGCGGCCTCGAGTGGACCGGGCTGCGGCCGGTCGACTTCATGAGCAACACGCTGGCCTGGGCACCGGCCATCAGGGCGGAGGGCGAGGTGCGCGAGCCGTTCGCCGACGTTCCCGGCGGGGTCGTGGACGAGGCCGACGTCGGCGCCGTGTCGGCGGCGGTGCTCACGCGTGGCGGCCACGCGGGCAGGACGTACGTGCTCACGGGGCCCCAGACGCTCAGCCAGCGCCAGCGCCTGGCCGCGATCGCGGAGGCGACGGGCCGTCCGCTCCACCTCGTCGAGCTCACCGAGGAGCAGGCGCGACGGCGCTGGCGGGAGGCGGGACACGCCGAGGAACTCGTCGAACTGCTCGCCTCCTGGCAGGGCAACCCGCCCCCCGAGGCGACCGCCATCTCGCCCGCGGTACGTGAGATCACCGGCCGCGAGCCGCGTACGTTCGCGGCCTGGGCCGCCGAGCACGCCACCCACTTCGGCGCGGAGGCCTAGACCGGCTCCTGTCACCGAAAGCCGAAAGCCGAAAAGCTGAAAAGCCGAAAGCCGGGGCCCCGGGAGCCGTTCAGGGTTCGAAACAGGGTCTCAAGAGCGGTCCGGGGTTCCAGGCAGGGGTCCGGGGCGGCGGGGCGTTTCAGGGTTCCAGGATCCGGGGGTCCAGAAGTGACCCGGCAGGCCGGGAGCGGTCCGGGGGGCCAGGTGCGGCCCGGGAGCCGGGAGCGGCGCGGGAACCATAGCAAGACAGGTGCCGTCACGGTGAAGCGGGGTGAACCACAGCGAACCGGCGTCAAGAACGCGTATGGATCCGCATGATTTCCTAGGCGTCCGGTGACCGGACCGGTAGGGAATATGGCGTGTCTCGTCTTTCTCCCCAGCGATACCTCCCGGCCGCGCCTCGCCGTCCGGGACGACCCGTCGTCTCCTCGCCGGACGGTGACCGGTGGGCTTCGGCGCGTCACGGCGTCCCCTCGCCGCGGCTCCCCGGATCGTCCGCTCCGATCCTGCGGCTGTAGGGCGTGACCGGCGGCGAAGCCCGGCACCGGCACCCGGTGGGGGGCCGGTAGCGCGGCAGCGCGCCGTCAACGCCCCTTGGGAACCAGGCAACGATGTGTGTAGCACGGGGAGAGACAGTGGCAGGTACACCGGCGTCGGCGCGGGCGGGCGCGGGGCTGCGGGGATGGTTGTTGAAGGGCCTGCAGCGCGCCGACCCCAGGACCGGCGTCCCGGACCACGAGGAGCCGCCGGAACACCGGCACTCCTGGTGGCAGGTGATGTGCCTGACGGGCGTGGACTACTTCTCCACCCTGGGCTACCAGCCGGGCATCGCCGCGCTGGCTGCCGGGGCGCTCAGCCCGGTCGCCACCGTGCTGCTGGTTGCGCTCACCCTGTTCGGCGCGCTGCCGACCTACCGGGCGGTGGCCGAGCAGAGCCCCAACGGCCTGGGCTCGCTGTCGATGCTGGAGCGCCTGCTGCCCGGCTGGCGCGGCAAGCTGCTGGTGCTGTTCCTGCTCGGGTTCGTCGCCACCGCGTTCATCGTGACCATCACCCTGTCGGCGGCCGACGCCACCGCCCACATCCTGCACAACCCGTTCGTCCCGCACTTCCTCTCCGGCTGGCAGGTGCCGGTCACGCTCGCGCTGATCGCCGCGCTCGGCGGGGTGTTCCTGGTCGGGTTCAGCGAGGCCATCTCGATCGCCGTCATCCTGGTGGTCGTCTACCTCACCCTGAACGTGGTCGTCCTGGTGACGGCCCTGCAGCACGTACTCGCCCATCCCGGGCTGGTCACCGACTGGCAGGCGGCGCTGACCAGCCGGGAGTCGAGCCCGATCGCGATGATCGCCGTCTCGCTGTACGTCATGCCCAAGCTCGCCCTCGGCCTGTCCGGCTTCGAGACCGGTGTGGCCGTGATGCCCCTGGTCAAGGGGGACCTCGCCCAGCGGATCGGCGGCGCGAGAAAACTGCTCACCACCGCGGCGATCATCATGAGCGTCTTCCTGATCGCCTCCAGCTTCGCCACCACCGTGCTCATCCCGGCCGCCGAGTTCGCCGAGGGCGGGGCGGCCAACGGGCGCGCCCTGGCTTATCTGGCCCACACCTACCTCGGTGACGGGTTCGGCACCGTCTACGACCTGTCCACGATCGCGATCCTGTGGTTCGCCGGGGCCTCGGCGCTGGCCGGGCTGCTCAACATCGTGCCGCGCTATCTTCCCCGGTACGGCATGGCCCCCGACTGGTCGCGCGCCGCCCGGCCGATGGTGCTGGTCTTCACCGCCATCTCCTTTCTCATCACGCTGTTCTTCGGCGCCGACGTGGAGTCCCAGGGCGGCGCCTACGCCACCGGCGTGCTCGCGCTGATCCTCTCGGCCGCCGTCGCGGTCACCCTGTCCGCCTGGACCGCCGGCCGCGTCCGGGTCGCGATCCCGTTCGGGATCATCACGCTGATCTTCGGCTACGCCACCGTCGCCAACATCATCGAACGCCCCGACGGCCTGGTGATCGCCCTGCTGTTCGTGCTGGCCATCGTGATCACCTCGCTGATCTCCCGGGCGACCCGCTCCACCGAGCTGCGTGTCACCAAGGTCACCCTGGACGACCTGGCACGCCGCTACATCAGCGAGTCCGGGGAGATCCGGCTGATCGCCAACGAGCCGCACGAGCGCGACTGCAAGGAGTACGTCGACAAGGCGCGCGAGGCGTGGGAACTGCACCGGCTGCGTACCGGCGAGGGCCTGCTGTTCCTGGAGGTGAGCGTCCCGGACGCCTCGGAGTTCGCCGGGGAGCTGCGCGTCGTCGGCGAGGAACGCCACGGCTTCCGCATCCTGCGGATGGAGAGCCCCACCATCGCCAACGCCATCGCCGCCCTGCTGCTCTATCTGCGCGACCAGACCGGCAAGACCCCGCACGTCTACTTCCACTGGGCCGCGGAGGGCAACCCCATCGGCGCGCTGCTGCGCTACCTCGTCTTCGGCGGCGGCGACATCCCGCCCCTCACCCGCGAGGTGCTGCGCCAGGCGGAGGCCGACACCGCCCGCCGCCCCCTGGTCCACGTCGGCTGACACCGGGCGCGGCAGGATGGTCGCGACACCGTAGGCTCGCGGAGGGAGATCGGCATGCCCGAGGGATGGCAGTGGGACGAGACCCTCTTCCGGGGAAGCGCGGCCCACTACGAGCGCGGACGGCTGCCGTACGCCCCGGGCTTCGCCGGGACGCTGGCCACGGCGCTCGGGCTGGACGGCCGGGGCCGGCTCCTCGACGTCGGCTGCGGGCCGGGCATCGTGACGCTCCCCCTGGCCCCGTTCTTCGCCGAGGCGGTCGGCGTCGACCCGGACGAGGACATGCTGGCCGAGGCCGGGCTGCGGGCCGGGCGCCACGGGGTGACCAACGCGCGCTGGGTCGCCGCCCGCGCCGAGGACCTGCCGGCCGGGCTGGGGGAGTTCCGGGTCGTGGTGTTCGCCCAGTCCTTCCACTGGACGGACCGGGACCGGGTCGCCGCGACCGTGCTGGAGATGCTGGAACCGGGGGGCGCGTTCGTCCACATGAGCGACCTCAAGGACCCGCCCCCCGAACCGGCCCCGCCGCTGCCCGCCCCTCCGTACGAGCGGATCGGCGACCTGGTGCGCCGCTACCTGGGCCCGGTGCGCCGCGCGGGGCGGGGGACGCTCGTCAACGGCACGCCCGGCCGGGAGGACCTCGTCCTGGAACGAGCCGGGTTCGGGGACTTCGAACGGCATGTCGTACCGGCGGGGGAGGTGGTCGGGCGCGTCGCGGACGACGTCGTGGCGTGGGTGTTCTCCCGGTCCGACTCCGCCCCGCACCTGTTCGGCGACAGGCTGGCGGACTTCGAGCGGGACCTGCGCGCGGTGCTGCGGGAGGCGTCGCCCGGCGACCGCTTCGCGGAGCGTCTCCCGGCGACGGAGATCATGACCTGGCGCAGGCCGCGGGGCGGGCGCTGACGGTGGTGCCATCGCCCCGCTCGCCCGCTCGCCCGCTCGCCCGCTCGCCCGCTCGCCCGCTCGCCCGCTCGTCTTCGAGCCGCCGGGCCCGCCGCCCGCTGGGTCGCGGAGGGGTGCCGGGGCGGTCGGCGGGGAAGCGGGAGGCCCGGTTTCGCCCGTACCCGCTTCCCCGCCCCGCCCCCTACGGCGGGCCCGCGTCCCCCGCCCGCCGCTCGCGAGGGTCCTCGGCGCCGTTTCCCGTGGGAAGGGAGCGTGAGGACCCGGGTGGCCTGTACTTTCGGGAGCCGGTCAGCACTCCCCGCGCCAGCGGACGCTGACGATCTCCATCGGCTCGTTGACGGTCCAGATGTAGTAATCGCCGGGGCCGGGGTAGTAGTGCACGCACTTGCTGTACGGGCCGGAGCCGTCCAGGCCCCGGTACCAGGTGACCAGCAGGTGATCCGCCCCGGGAAGAGGGCGGCCGTGGTTGAAGATGTAGGTGGTGCCCATCCTGCCGGACCAGTTTCCCGCCCTGGAGAAGGTGGTCGGGCTGGTGGGCCCGCCGGAGACGCAGAAGTGTCCGAGCGGGCAGCCCGGGGGCGGGCCGACGTCGGCGGCGGCCGGTGAGACGGTGGTCACGGCGACCAGCGCCGCCCCCGCGACGGCGCCGGCGATCTTCCGGGAAAAACGCATGGATCCCCCTTGTCGTGGTGATGCTGGATTGCTGACTAAAGGGTGGATCCGTCGGCGGCCTCACAGCCACACCTCGGCGACTTCACGTCCGAATAGCAGGGCTGCGCGTCCGAATAGCGGGGTTTCGCGGATCAGCTCGCGGGCCGGGTGCCGTCCTCGTCGAGGAGGACGGGCGCGCCGGTCGCGGCCGACAGGTTGGCCGAGATCCCGACCATCACGCTGGCGACGCCCGCGCGGTATCCCGCCTGGCGGCCCAGGGGATCCTCGCCCGCGCCGCGGAAGACGTCGTTCAGCATGAGGACGTCGCCGCCGCCGTGGCCGCCCGCGCCGGAGGAGACGTCCACCTCCTCGGGCTCGCTCCAGTGCCGGTGCACGACGAGCCGCTCGGAGGCGCCGGGGGCGTGGGCCTTGTCGGCGGCGGTCGGGTCGACCGCGGCTCGCGGCGGGGTCCAGGCGCGCTCGACGACCTCCAGCTCCAGCCGCCCCCCGGTGCCGTTGAGCGCCACCCGGTAGCCCTCGAAGGGGCCGTGGGCGTTGAGGGAGTAGGTGAGCGTCGCCCCCCGGGAGTATCCGGCGAGGACGGCCATGTTGTCCTCGATGGTCACGCCCTCGCCGAACACGTCCCGGTCGCGCAGGTAGCCGTCCTCGTGTTCGGCGTCCAGGTAGAGGCGCCTGAGCCGGGGGTCGGCGGAGAGGTCGAGGAGGTAGGGGTCGGTGCCGAGGCCCGGCGCGCCGTGGGCGCGTTCCGGCCGGTCGCGCAGGCCGCGGGCGCGGGCGTTTCCGGCCCCGTAGAACCGCAGCGCCGAGCGGGCGTAGACGGAGCGGGCGGTGTCGGCGAGCCACCAGTTGACCAGGTCGAAGTGGTGGGTGGACTTGTGCACCAGCAGGCCGCCGGAACCGGCCTTGTCGCGGTGCCAGCGGCGGAAGTAGTCGGCCCCGTGGATGGTGTCCAGCACCCACTCGAAGTGCACGGAGGTGACGTCGCCGATCGCCCCGTCGGCGACCAGCCGCCGGACGGCGCTGTTGCGCGGCGAGTAGCGGTAGTTGAAGGTGACGACGAGCCGCCCGCCGCTCCGTTCGGCGGCCTCGGCGATGGCCGCGCAGTCCTCGGCGGTGGTGCACAGCGGCTTCTCCACGATGACGTCCTTGCCCGCCTCCAGGGCGGCGACGACGTACCGGGCGTGGGTGGCGTCGACGGTGGCGACCACGACGGCGTCCGCGAGCCGCAGCATCGCGCCGTACTCGGACGGCGCGAAGCAGGGGACGTCGCGGCCGATCCGGTCGCGGTAGTAGCCGAGCCGGGTCCGGTTGACGTCGCAGAGGGCGACGATCTCGCCGGTGTCGCCCCACTCGCCGAGCAGCGCGTCGACGTACAGCTGCGCGCGGTGGCCGAGCCCGACGAAGGCGTATCGCATCGAGAACTCCATCGAGAGAAGGGGAGGAAGGGGGTGCCGTACGGCTCGGCGCGAGCCGTACGGCACGTCAGCGGGCGCCGGTCACCTGGTTCGCCTGGTCCACCTGGTCCACCTGGTCCACTTGGCTCACTTGGTGATGGCGGTGTTGGCCTCGGTGAGGAAGGACTTCGCCGCGTCGTCCGCGGAGGCCTTGCCGAACAGCACCGAGTCGGTGGCGCGCTTGAGGATGTCCTCCATCTCCATGGCGCCCTTCGGCGGGATCGAGATGGGGCTCAGCTCGCTCCTGATCGAGTCGATGAAGGCCAGCACCTTCTGGTCGGCCGGGGTCAGCTTGTCCTTGATGGCGGCGACGACCTTGGGGTTGGTCGGCAGGCCGCGGTCGCTGAGCAGGATCGCCCCGGCCTCGGGGTCGTTGACGAGGAAGCCGACGAACTTCTGGGCGGCGTCGGCCTTCTCGGTCTTGGACGAGATCGTGTAGTACATCGCGGGCTGCAGGAACATGCCCGCGGTGGCCGCGCCCTCGG
Organism: Streptosporangium sp. H13245; assembly: GCF_055690525.1. Taxonomy (NCBI): domain Bacteria; kingdom Bacillati; phylum Actinomycetota; class Actinomycetes; order Streptosporangiales; family Streptosporangiaceae; genus Streptosporangium; species Streptosporangium sp. H13245. Next base: position 132,995 of record NZ_JBSZKT010000012.1, read on the forward strand.
CCTTGGGCATCCGCAGCAGGTCGAGCTCCTGGCCGGAGCCCTTGCTCAGCGCGGTGAGCTGGTTGCTCCACCAGCTGCCGAACGCGCTGGCGTTCGTGGCGAGCAGGGCCTGATCGACCTTGGTGCCGGTCTCCAGCATCTGGGCGGCGCCCGGACCGGCCTTGGTGGAGATGATCTTCTGCAGGAGGACCCACCAGTCCTTGACGGTCTGCTCCGACAGGCCGATCTTCCCGTCCTGGTAGAAGTTCTCCCCGCGCTGGGCGGCGAACAGCTGCAGGAAAGCGGGGTTCTCGTTGTACTCGGTGCCCCAGATCTTGCCGTCGCCCTTCTCGGTCACCTTCTGGGAGAGCGAGATGTACTCGTCCCAGGTCCAGGTCGTGTCGTCGGGGACCTGCTGGCCCGCCTTCTCCACCGTCGCCCTGTTGACGATCATCGGGAAGGTGTTGACGCCGGTGGGGATGGCGTACTGCTTGCCGTCGACCTGACCGGCCTTGAGCACCTCCTGGTCGAGGTCGGCGGTGTTGACCTTGCCGGTGAGGTCGGCGAGGGTGGCGCGGCCGGCGTACTCGGCGAGACCGCGGATCTCGATGGACATGACGTCCGGGGCGTCACCGGCCGCGGTCTTGGTGGCCAGCTTCTCGTAGTAGCTGTCCCAGTCGGAGAAGTCGCCTTCGATGTCGATCGTCGGGTTCTTCTTCTCGAACGCGGCGATGGCCGACTCCGTCAGTTTCTGCCGGGCGTCGCTGCCCCAGTACGAGAAGACGACCTTCGTCTTCCCGCCGGAGTCACCGCTGTCGTCGCCGCCGCACGCGGTGGCCGACACGGCGAGCAGGGTGAGGGTGGTGGCCGCCAGGATGCGCTTCATCGAGATACCTCCGGGAATGGGGGATGGGAGGGGTTATTTGAGGCCGGTGGTCGCCATGCCGCGGATGAGATACTTCTGGCCCGCGAGGAAGAAGCCGAAGATCGGGCCGAGCGAGATGATCGACATCGCGAACAGCGGACCCCAGGAGGACTCGCCGCTGGAGTCCATGAACTGCCGGAGCGCGACGGGAACGGTGAGGTTGTCGGAGTTGGTCAGGTAGAGGTTCTGGGTGAAGAAGTCGTTCCAGGTCCAGATGAAGGTGAAGATCGCGGTGGTCGCCAGCGCCGGGACGCACAGCGGCAGGATCACCCGGACGAACGTGCGCCAGTAGCCCGCGCCGTCGATCGCCGCCGCCTCGTCCAGCTCCCGGGGAAGCGTGCGGATGAACTGCACCATCAGGAAGATGAAGAACGCGTCGGTCGCGAGGAACTTCGGCGCGACGATCGGCCAGATGGTGTTGATCCAGTCGATCTTGGCGAACACGATGTACTGCGGGACGACCGTGACGTGGTGCGGCAGCATGATCGAGCCGAGCATGATCGCGAACCACATCCTCTTCAGCGGGAACTCCAGCCGGGCGAAGGCGTAGGCCGCGAGCGAGCAGGCGACCAGGTTGCCGACCACCGCGAGGGCGGTGACGACCGCCGAGTTCCACAGGTAGTAGCCGAAGGAGTGCTTGAGCGCGCCCCAGCCCTCGGTGTAGTTCCCGGCCGTCACCGAGGTCGGCACCAGCCCCGGCTCCCGGAAGATCAGCTCCTCGGGCTTGAGTGAGCTGGAGATCATCCAGAGCAGCGGGTAGAGCATGAACAGCCCGGCGGCGATGAGCAGCAGGTGCCTGACCAGGCGCGGGGCGGGCCGGAACAGGGCCGGCACGCGCTTACTTGTCGTCGCCATAGAAGACCCAGAATCGAGACATGAGGAAGTTGACGGCGGTCAGCGCGGCGATGATGAGCAGCAGCACCCAGGCCATGCCGGCCGCGTAACCCATCTCGTAGTTCTTGAAGCCCTTGATGTAGAGGTAGAGCGTGTAGAACAGGGTCGAGTCGACCGGTCCGCCGTTGCCGCCGCTGACGATGAACGACTGGGTGAAGGACTGGAACGACTTGATCACCTCCAGCACCAGGTTGAAGAAGATGATCGGGGTGAGCAGCGGCAGGGTGATCGAGCGGAACTTCCGCCATCTGCCGGCGCCGTCGACCGAGGCCGCCTCGTACAGGCTCCGCGGGATCTGGCGGAGCCCGGCCAGGAAGATGACCATCGGGGCGCCGAACGTCCAGACGTGCAGGATGATCAGCGTCCACAGCGCGGTGTCGGGGCTGGTCACCCAGCCCTGGCCCTCGTAGCCGAACAGGCCGAGGAACGAGTTGACGATGCCGTCGGTCCCGAAGATCTTCCGCCAGAGGATCGAGATCGCCACGCTGCCCCCGAGCAGTGAGGGCAGGTAGAAGATCGAACGGTAGAACGGCAGGCCGCGCAGCCCCCTGTCCAGCACGAGCGCCAGCGCCAGGGCGAAGGCCAGCTGCAGCGGGACGGACACCACCACGTACGTGGTCGTCACCCGCAGCGAGGCCATGAACCGGTCGTCCTCGACGAACATCTTCTCGTAGTTGTCGAAGCCCACCCAGTGGGCCTCGCTCAGCAGGCTGTAGTCGGTGAACGACAGGTAGAGCGAGGCGATCATCGGGCCGAGCGTGATCGCGAACAGGCCGACGAACCAAGGGGCCAGGAACAGGTAGGCCGCCAGTGCCTGCGATCGGCCGCGGGGGCTCTTGAGACGCCCGGGGTGGGGGGCGCCCGCCTTTTCCGGGGGCGCGACCGGCACCTCGGCCGTCCCCGCCGGTGCGGGACTCAGCGTCATCACTGGCCCTTCGGGGAGTTGGTGAATGGGATGCGCTTTTCCTATAGCTTCACGAACTAAGACGTCAACCCTTTGCAGTGAGCTGGATCACGAATCGTGACGTTCGGTTTTGGTGTTATCCCAGCTCAGGTGAGATATGCCCTGTCAGGAGCCCGGTGGAAAAATCTCGCTCGATCGCGAGTTAGTACAACCGATTGCAGCTGTGAGGTGGGGTTTTCCGTCGCTGCGGGGAGCGGGGAACACCCGGTGGGCGGCCTTGGTGGGAGCGGTTCCATCCCTGGGGGCGCCCTCTAAGACAAAAAGCCGGACATCGTGGTCGCCGGGCGAAATATCATCATTTTCTGGGCGGGGGGCCGCCTCAGCCGGTGAACCTCACGGCGTGTTCCGGGGAGGCGCGGTGGAGTCGCGGACCACCAGATGGGTCTCCAGGACGGTCGCGGCGCTCATCGACTGGATGAGGAGGTCGACCGCCATCCGGCCGGCGTCGCTCGCGGGCATCGCGACCGTGGTGAGCTTGGGGCGGTGCAGCCGCCCGGTGATGCTGTCGTCGAAACCGATCACGCTGACGTCGCCCGGCACGTCGACACCGAGGGTCTCCAGCCCCCCGATGAGGCCGATGGCGACGAGGTCGTTGTAGGCGAGCACGCCGGTCACCCCGGCCTCGGCGACCTTGGCCGCGGCGGCGATGCCGCCCTCCTCGGTGGGGGAGTTGGGGCCGATGACGACCGTGTCGAGACCGGGCATCTCCGTGACGGCCTTGCGGATCTCGCCGCTGGTCCACGACCCGGCCGGGCCCGTCACCACGGCGACGCGCCGGTGGCCGAGCTCCACGAGGTGCTCCATGGCGGCGCGGGCGCCGTTGGCGACGTCCATCACGACCGTGGTCAGCCCGCGGATGCGCCGGTTGACCAGCACGAACGAGACGCGTTCCGAGAGCTTCTCCAGGGCCTTGTTGGACAGGCGCGGGCTGCACAGCACGATGCCGTCGACCTGCTTGGAGAAGGCCAGTACGAGGTTCTCCTCCTCGGCGGGGTCCTCGCCGGTGTCGGCCACGAACAGGTGGTAGTCCTGGCGGCGGGCCGCGGCCTGCGCTGCCTTGATCAGCGGGGGGAAGAACGGGTTGGCCAGATCGGCCACGATCAGCCCGATGTTGTTGGTCCGGCCCGTCTTGAGCGAGCGGGCCGCCCGGTTGGGCCGGTAGTCGAGCTGCTCGGCCGCGGCCAGCACCCGGGTCCGGGTCTCGGCGTTCACCAGATGGGGCGCCGAGAAGGTTCGGGAGACCGTCGACACGTGGACGCCCGAGGCGTTGGCGACATCCCGAATGGTCACTGACATGCCGCACACCCTAACGCAATCGTTTGCAGATAGGTAAACCATCCTGAGACCGGTTGCTGGTGATTGAGCCCGCTCACTTGACGTATTGTCCCGCCGGACGCGATTGTTTACTGCAACTGATTGCAGTCTTCCAAAGGAGTCCACACGGTGAGCAGAGTGCTCGTCACCGGCAGCGCGGGTCGGCTCGGACGCAGCGTGGTCACCTCGCTCGCGGCGGCCGGACACGAGGTGATCGGCGTGGACAGCGCGCCGGGAACCCCGCGCGAGGCCGCCTCGGCCCTTCCCGCGGATCTCACCGACCTGGGCGAGGCTCACTCGGTGATCGCGCAGTTCCGGCCGGAGGCGGTAGTGCATCTGGCGGCCGTCGCGGTGCCGTTCAGCCGCCCCGAGCCCACCACGTTCCGCGTCAACACCCAGCTCGCCTTCAACGTCTGCGCGGCCTCGGTCGCCCTCGGCGTGGAGAAGCTCATCGTGGCCAGCAGCCCCACGGTGATCGGATACGGCGCGCCGGGCGGCTGGACCCCCGCCTACCTGCCGCTGGACGAGGACCACCCGACGGAACCCTGGAACGCCTACAACCTGTCGAAGATCGTGGCCGAGCAGACCATGCGGACGTTCGCCCGGACCACCGAGACCACCCGGATGGCCGCGGTCCGCCCCTGCTTCGTTGTCGCGCCCGAGGAGTGGGAGGGCGCCCCCACCCAGTCCGGGCACACGATCACCGAACGGCTGAACCGGCCCGAGATAGGCGGGGTCTCCCTGTTCAACTACCTCGACGCCCGCGACGCCGGGGACTTCGTCGACACCCTGCTCACCAGGCTCCCCCTGCTGGAGACGAACGGCGAGGTCTTCTTCGCGGGCGCGGCCGACGCCCTGGCGCGCGAGCCGCTGGCCGAGCTGCTGCCGGCCGTCATGCCGGAGACGAAGGCGTTCGCCGCCCACCTGACCGGCACCGCCCCCGCTTTCTCCTCCGCCAAGGCCGAGCGGCTGCTCGGCTGGACCGCCAAGCGCAGCTGGCGCACCGAACTCTCCTGAAAGAGACCCGACCATGAACCTCGATGGTGTCCTTTTCTTCCCCGTCACCCCCTTCGGCCCGGACGGCGAACTCGCGCCCGGCGTGCTGGCCGACCACGTCCGGCAGGGACTTGAGCACCGGCCGGGCGGCGTGTTCGCCGCCTGCGGGACCGGCGAGTTCACCGCGCTGTCGCAGGCCGAGCACGCCGAGGCCGTACGGGTGGCCGTGAAGACGACCGCCGGGGCCGTCCCGGTGTTCGCCGGGGCGGGCGGGCCGATCGGCGCGGCACTCGCCCAGGCGCGGGCCGCCCGCGAGGCGGGCGCCGACGGGCTGCTGCTCATGCCGCCCTACCTCGCCCAGGGACCCGGCTACCCCGCCTACGTACGGGCGATCGCCGCCGAGCTCCCGGTGGTCATCTACCAGCGCGGGCCGATCGCGCTCGAACCGGAGGCCGCGGTCGAGCTGGCCGCGATCCCCGGCGTCATCGGGCTGAAGGACGGCCTCGGCGACATCGACCGGATGCAGCGGATCGTGCTGGCCGTCCGGGAGGCCCGCCAGGACTTCCTGTTCTTCAACGGGCTGCCGACCGCCGAGCTGACCCAGCCCGCCTACCGGGCGCTCGGCGTCGGCCTGTACTCCAGCGCGGTGTTCTGCTTCGCCCCCGAGATCGCCAACGCCTACCTGAACGGCGACGAACGGCTGCTCACCGAGTTCTACGCGCCGCTGGTACGGCTGCGCTCCAAGGTGCCGGGCTACGCGGTGTCGCTGGTCAAGGCCGGGGTGCGGCTGCGCGGCCTGGACGCCGGCCAGGTCCGGCCGCCGCTGGTCCCGGTGGCGCCCGAGCACGAGGCCGAGCTCGAGGCACTGATCAAGTCGGGACTCGCCCTGGTCGCGTCATGATCAAGGACCTGACGGTCACGCCGCGCTCGGTGCCCCTGGCCCGGCCCTGGGGACCGGACGTGCCCCGCAACCACGCGCTGCTCGTCACGATCGCGCTGGACGACGGGCGGCACGGTACCGGGATGGCCTGGACGCCGCAGATCGGGGCCCAGGCGATCAAGGCCCTGCTGGAGCACGACATCCGCGACGCGGTGATCGGCCTGCCGCCGCATCCGGAGCTGGTGTGGGACCGGCTGTCGGCCCACCTCGCCGAGGCGGGGCGGGCCGGGATCGTCCCGATCGCCCTGGCCGGGGTGGACCTCGCGCTCTGGGACCTGCGCTGCGGCGAGCGACCGCTCGTCGAGGTCCTCGGCGCCCGGCGCGCGAGCGTCCCCGTCTACGGCAGCGGGGTCAACCTCCACTACTCGCTGGAGGAACTCCGGGCGCAGGCCGGACGGTGGGTCGCCACCGGATACACCGCGGTCAAGATCAAGGTCGGCCGCCCCTCGCTGGCCGAGGACGTCGAGCGGGTGGCGGCCGTCCGCGAGGTGATTGGCCCCGACCGGCTGCTGATGGTCGACGCCAACCAGCGATGGGACCTGCACCGGGCCAGGACCGCGCTGCGGGCCCTGGAGAGGTACGACCTGTTCTGGATCGAGGAACCGCTGCCCGCCGACGACCTCGCCGCCCAGGTGGAACTGCGGCGGAGCGTCGCCACCCCGGTCGCGGTCGGCGAGAACGTCGCCACCGTCCACGGGTTCCGCGACCTGCTGACCGGGGGCGCCTGCGACGTCGTCCAGCCGAACCTGGTACGGGTCGGCGGGATCACGCCGTTCCTGCGGATCGCCGAGCTCGCCCGCGCCTTCGGCGTCCCGGTCTACCCGCACCTGCTCACCGAGCTGTCGGGCCAGCTCGCCCTCGCGCTGCACCATCCCGCGATGGTGGAACGGGTGGAGGACGCCGCGCTGGCCGACCTCGGGCTGCTCGCCCCGCCCCTCCCGGTGCAGATCACCGGGCCGGAGCTGCGCGCGACCGGGGCACCGACGAGGTGGGCGCCGTGAAGCCGGTACGCGTGGTGGTCGCCGGGATCCACGGCCACGGGAGGAACCACCTGGCGAACGTCCGGCGGCTCGCCGCGTCCGGCCGGGCCGAGCTCGCCGGGGTCTGCGACACCCGCCCGGCGCCCGGCCTCGGCGTGCCGTGGTCGGCGGACCTGCCGTCGCTGATCGCCGAGACCGGCGCGGAGGTCGCGGTGATCGCGACGCCGATCCACACCCACGCGCCGCTCGCCGTCGCGGCCCTGCGGGCCGGGGCGCACGTACTGCTGGAGAAACCCCCCACGCCGTCGCTGGAGGAGTTCGAGCGGATCTCCGCCGCCGTGGCCGCGACGGGGCTGGCCTGCCAGGTCGGTTTCCAGTCGCTCGGCTCGGCCGCCGTCCCCTCGGCGGCCGGGCTGCTGGGGGAGCCGATCCGCGGCATCGGCGTCGCCGGAGCCTGGACGCGCCCGTTCGCCTACTACGCGCGCGCCCCCTGGGCGGGGAAACGCCGGTTGGACGGCGTGGACATCATGGACGGCGCGCTGACCAACCCGTTCGCGCACGCGGCGGCCACCGCGCTGGCCGTCGCGGGAGCCGACACGGCCTCCTCGGTCGAGGGGGTCGAGCTGGAGCTGTACCGGGCCAACGCGATCTCCTGCGACGACACCTCCAGCGCCCGGCTCCGCCTCGCCGACGGCACCGTCATCGCGATCACCGTGAGCCTCTGCGCGGGCCGCCGGACCGAGCCCTACCTGCACCTGCACGGCGAGACCCGCTCGGCCCTGCTCTTCTACACCCTCGACGAGATCGAGGTGGACGGCGTACGCACCGGCTTCGACCGGGCCGACCTCCTCGGCAACCTCCTGGCGCACATCAGGGAGGGCGAGGAACTGCTGGTGCCGTTGGAGCGGACCGGCGGCTTCACCCGGCTGCTCGACGAGGTCCGGCGCGCCCCCGGCCCGCTGCCCGTCGACGGCTTCCGCGCCGAACCGTCCCGGCTGGTGCTGCCGGGCATCGAGGGCCTGGCCGTACGCGCGGCGGCGGAGCTGAGAACCCTGTCGGAACTCGGTTTCCCCGGCGACCTCGGCTCCGGGCCGGTCACCCGGCCGGAACCGGAACCGAAGCCGGTGCCGGGGGCGTGGGAATCGCGTCGTCCCGCCGACGCCGACGACGCCGACGAACCCGGGGGCGCCCCGCCGGCCGCCTGGCCGGAGACGGTGTTGCGAGTCGGTCCGAGGGAGGTCGCGACCTACGTCCAGCGGGGCGACCTGCAGCCGACGGACGCGCCCCGGCCCCATCTTCATCCGGTCCGCACCCTTCGCGGCACGGTCGTGACCGAGACCCAGCCCGCCGACCACGTGCACCACTTCGGGGCGAGCGTGGCGATCTCCGATGTCAACGGGGCCAACTTCTGGGGCGGCTCCACCTACGTCCCCGGCACCGGGCCGGTGATCCTCCCCAACCACGGGCGGCAGCGGCGGCGCTCACTGCGCCCCGTGGACGGCGGCTTCGCCGAGCGCCTCGACTGGATCGGGCCGGACGGCACCGTCCTGGCCGCCGAGGAGCGGACCCTCACCGCCCGTGCCCTGCCCGGCGCCTGGGCACTGGACGTCGCCTTCACGCTGCACAACCGGACCGGCGAGCCGCTGTCGATCCAGAGCTCGGCCTGCAAGGGCCGGACCGGCGCCGGTTACGGCGGGTTCTTCTGGCGCGCGCCCGGCGACTCCACCGGGCTGGACGTCTTCGCCGACGGCGCCTCCGGCGAGCGGGCCGCGCACGGCAGCCTCTCGCCCTGGCTGGCGCTGACCTCCGACGACTGGAGCCTGCTGTTCGTACAGACCCTCGGGCTCGACCCGTGGTTCGTCCGCGTCGCCGAGTACCCGGGCGTCGGACCGGCCCTGGCCTGGGACGCGCCGCTGAGCGTCCCCGACCGGCTGGAACGCGCGATCACCGTCGTGGTCGCCGATGGACGGCTCACCGCCGGACGGGCCGCCGCCCTCGCCGCGGAACTCGCCGTCCCCTGAGGGCCCTCGTCGCGGGCGGCCGGGATCGGGCGGTCAGGGGGCGGTCGGCCGCTGGCTGCTGCTCATTTCGCCACGTAGACAGTGTTGGTGGCCTCCTGCCCCTGCAGGAAGTTGTGGAAGGTGACGACGTGCGCCTCCGAGCTCTCGAAGACCTCGGAGAGCGTCGCGGTGAAGCCGTCGTCCGGGGGGTCGTTCGACCACAGGCCCAGGACGCCGCCCGGACGGAGATGAGCGGCCACCCGGCGCAGGCCCTCGGCGGTGTAGAACGCGGCGTGGCTCGGATGCAGGACGTGGCGCGGCGAATGGTCGATGTCGACGAGCACGGCGTCGAAACGGGTATCCGGCGCCTCGGGGTCGAAACCGGACGAGGCGGCGGCCATCGCGAAGAAGTCACCGTTGACCAGGCGGCAGCGAGGATCCGCCGCCAGCCCGGCACCGAGCGGCAACAGCCCCCGCTCGTGCCACTCGATCACCTCGTGCAGCGCCTCCACGACGACGAGCGACCGTACGCGGGAATGCTCCAGCACGGCATGCGCCGTGTAGCCGAGCCCCAGGCCGCCGACGACGACGTCGAGATCCGCGCCCGGCAGCGCCGCCAGCCCGAGCCGGGCGAGCGCGATCTCGGCCACCGTGAACAGGCTCGACATGAGGAAGTCGTCGTCGAGCTTGATCTCGTAGACGTCGACGCCGAGCGAGGGCTCCCGGCGGCGCCGCAGGCTCAGCTCTCCCAGCGGCGTCGCGCGCCAGTCGATCTCCTCGAAGCGCGCGCTCATCGGGCCCGGCCGTGGGGCGGGCCGGTGCGGTGCCCGGAGAACGGGTGCCTTCCGGCAGGTCGCGGCACCATGGATCACTCCCGCCGAGGCGTGCTTGGTCTTCACCGCGTTCAGCGTGGTGACGGACGATGCATCCTGTCACAACCGGGCCGTCGCGGCACGGAGGCAGGGCGCCGTACGGCGAGGGTGATCGGCGCGCACCCCACGGTACGGGTGCCGGTCCGCGTCCCGTACCCGGGGTGAGATCCCGGGACGTGGGCGGGCCGGGGCTGGCTATGCTTCCGCCATGCAGATCATCGAAGGCGCGGGGGCCTGGACGCCCCCCGCCGCCGGAGCGGCCAAGTCCTCGGTGGAGCACCTGAGAGTGCCGGACCTGTCGGTGGAGACGTACTGCGTCCCGGCGGGCGGGACCGACCCCCAGAGCCCGCACACCGAGGACGAGCTCTACGTGGTCACCGCGGGGCGGGCCAGGATCGTGACGCCGGACGCCAGCGCCGAGGTGGGCCCCGGTTCGGTGATCTTCGTACCGGCGGGCGAGGAGCACCGGTTCGTCGAGGTGACCGAGGACCTGGCGGTGCTGGTGGTGTTCGGCCCGGCGTACGGCTCGCGCGCACCGGGCCGGTAGGCCCCCGGAGGACCACCGCCGCGTCTCCGCCGGAGGGTCCGCGTCGGTCCGCGTCTCCGAGGTCCTCGAACGGGTCCTCCGGACCGGTGGGATGGCCGAGATCCCTCGGCCTGGCGGCGATCGTGGACCGGTGGCCGGGAGCCGATCCCGGCGGCGGCGGGTCGCCGCGTGCCCGGGATCAGATCGGTGGCATGCCACATCGCCCCGAAGGGTACGTTTGTGCGAGCCTCACAACTCCGGTCGCGAAAGACGCTCAGTCCCCGCCATTCCGGTAGCCGGGGGTGGCCGAGAGGATGTATCCGGTTGGGGCGGGGACGGCCGCCGTGTGCACCGCCTTCGAAAGGTTCGCTCAGTGTTCAGTCGTGTCGCCATCGTCAACCGCGGTGAAGCCGCCATGCGGCTCATCTACGCGGTTCAGGACCTAGCCGCGGAGATGGGGACACGGATCGAGACCGTCGCCCTCTACACGGACTCCGACCGGACGGCCACGTTCGTCCGTGAGGCGGACATCGCCTACGACCTGGGGCCCGCCGCGAACCGCCCCTACCTGGACCACGCGGTCCTCAGGAAGGCCCTGGTCGAGACCGGCGCGGACGCGGCCTGGGTCGGCTGGGGCTTCGTGGCGGAGGACCCGGCGTTCGCCGAGCTGTGCGCCGAGATCGGCGTGACGTTCGTCGGCCCGGGGGCCGAGGCGATGCGCAGGCTGGGCGACAAGATCGGCTCGAAGCTGATCGCCGAAGAGGTCGGCGTACCCGTCGCGCCGTGGAGCCGAGGCCCGGTGGAGACGCTGGAGGACGCGAAGGCGGCGGCGGACCGGATCGGCTACCCGCTGATGCTGAAGGCGACTGCGGGCGGCGGCGGCCGGGGCATCCGGAAGGTCTCCGACGCCGACGAGCTGACCCGGGCCTACGAGCTGACGCGGCAGGAGGCCGAGCGCGCGTTCGGCAGCGGCGTCGTGTTCCTGGAGCGCCTGCTGACGGGCGCCCGGCACGTCGAGGTGCAGGTCATCGCGGACGGGCAGGGCACCGCGTGGGCGCTGGGCGTGCGCGACTGCTCCGTGCAGCGGCGCAACCAGAAGATCATCGAGGAGTCCGCCTCCCCGGTCCTCGACGCCGCGCAGGTCGCCGAGCTGAAGGCGTCGGCCGAGCGGCTCGTACTCGCGGTCGACTACCGGGGCGCGGGCACCGTCGAGTTCCTCTACCACCCCGGTGAGCGGCTGTTCGCGTTCCTTGAGGTCAACACGCGTCTGCAGGTCGAGCACCCGATCACCGAGATCACCACCGGTGTCGACCTGGTGAAGGCCCAGCTGCACGTCGCGGCGGGCGGCAGGCTCGAAGGCGACGCGCCCGGGGAGTGGGGGCACGCCGTCGAGGCGCGCCTGAACGCCGAGGACCCCGACCGCGACTTCGCGCCCTCGCCCGGCCGGATCGCGCGGCTGGCGCTGCCCAGCGGCCCCGGCATCCGGGTGGACACCGGGTTCAGCGAGGGCGACACGATCCCCGCCGACTTCGACTCGATGATCGCCAAGATCATCGCGCACGGCCGTGACCGCGCGGAGGCGCTGGCCCGCCTGCGCCGCGCGATGACGCAGACGATAGTGATCATCGAGGGCGGGGTGACGAACAAGGGCTTCGTCCGCACGCTGCTCGACGAGCCCGCGGTGATCGACGGATCCGCCGACACCGGCTGGATCGACCGGGTGCGCGCCCAGGGCGCCCTGGTCTCGCACCGGCACTCCGCGATCGCGCTGATCGCCGCCGCCGTCGAGGCCTACGAGGACGAGGAGGCCGTGACGCGGCAGCGCTTCCTGGCCGCCGCGCACGGTGGCCGCCCGCAGTCGCAGCACGAGAGCGGGCGCGCGCTGGAGCTCAAGCTCCGCGACGTCGGCTACCGCGTCCAGGTCGCCCGCACCGGCGGCCACCGGTTCCGCGTCGGCATCTCGGCGGGCGGCCCCCAGCACGCGGCCGACGTCGGCATCGAGCGCTTCGACGAGCACAGCGGCCAGCTCACCGTGAACGGCGTCCGCTTCAAGGTCGTCACGAGCACCCACGGCCCGATCCACCTGGTCGAGGTCGACGGCGTCACCCACCGGATCAGCCGCGACGAGGGCGGCATCGTACGCTCGCCCGTGCCCGCGCTCGTGGTGGCCACGCCGCTGCAGGCGGGCGACGAGGTCGAGGCGGGCGCTCCGCTGCTCGTGGTCGAGAGCATGAAGATGGAGACCGTGCTGCGCGCGCCGTTCCGCGGCCGGGTGCGGGAGCTCGCGGTGTCGGTCGGCAGCCAGGTGGAGGCGGGCGCCCGCCTGCTCCGCCTGGAGCCGCTGGGTGACGGCGACGAGGCGGCCGGTCCCGCGGCCGAGGTGCGGGAGACCGAGCTGGACCTGCCGTCCGAGCCGGTGGACGTGCCCGCGGCCGAGCGGGCCGCGCGCGGCCTCCAGGACCTGCGCGGCCTCCTGCTGGGCTTCGACGTCGACTCGCAGGACGAGAAGCGCCTGCTCGACGGCTACCTGGCCGCGCGCGCCGAGCTCGTCGCGGAGGGCGAGCACGAGCCGTCCGGCGAGGTCGAGCTGCTGCGCCTGTTCGCCGACCTGAGCGAGCTGAGCCGCAACCGGCCCGCGGGCGAGGAGACGAAGTCCGACTCCTCGGTGCACAGCCCCCGCGAGTACTTCCACACCTACCTGCAGTATCTGGACCCGGACCGGTCCGGCCTGTCGGAGAGCTTCCAGCAGCGGCTCACGCACGTGCTGTCCCGCTACGGCGTCGAGGGCCTGGAGCGTACGCCGGAGCTGGAGGACGCGGTCTTCCGGATCTTCCTGGCCCAGCGGCGCGCGTCCACCGACGTCGCCGTGGTGACGACCCTGCTGCGCCTGTGGGCCGAGGAGGCCCCGCCCGCCGAGGCGGACCGCGTCACCGTCGGCCTGACGCTGGAGCACCTGGTCGCCGCCACCCAGGTCCGCTTCCCGGCCGTCGCGGACCTGGCGCGCGGCGTCGTGTTCGCCTGGTTCGCCCAGCCGCTGCTGCGCCGCACCCGCGCCAAGGTCTACACGACCGTACGCAAGCACCTGCGCCACCTCGACCAGCACCCGGACGCGCCCGACCGCGCCGAGCGGATCTCCGCCATGGTCGCCAGCGCCGAGCCGCTCGTCCGGCTGGTCGGCCAGCGGATCGGCCGCGAGAACGTGGACCCCGTGCCGCTGCTCGAGGTGCTGAGCCGCCGCTACTACGGCAACCGCGCGCTCAGCGACATCCGGGTGAGCAAGGCGGCGGGCTGCACGTTCGTCGTCGCCGACCACCGCACCGCGACCGGCAACGGCCGCCTCGTGGCCACCGCGGTCGACTTCCCGGCGCTGGCCGAGGCGGTCAGGGCGGTCGGCGAGTTCGCCGGTGACGGCGAGCTGGTGGCCGACATCTACCTGACCTGGCCGGGCGGCCCGAGCGACCCCGAGGAGATGGCCGCGAGCCTGCGCGAGGTCATGGCCGACCAGCGGCCGTCGAACCGGGTCGGCCGCATCGTCACGACCGTCGCGGGCAACAGCGGCGCCGTGATGCACCACCACTTCACCTTCCGGCCGTCCGCGGACGGCTTCGTGGAGGAACGGCTGCTGCGCGGCCTGCACCCGCGCATCGCCGAGCGCATGCAGCTGGAGCGGCTGCGCGACTTCGACCTCACCCGGCTGCCCGCGCCCGACGAGGAGGTCTACCTCTTCCGGGCCACGGCACGGCAGAACCCCTCCGACGAGCGTCTCGTCGCCCTGGGGCAGGTCCGCGACCTGACCCCGCTGCGCGACGACGGGGGCAGGCTCGTCGCGCTGCCCGCGGCCGAGAACATCCTGGCCACCTGCCTCGACGCGATCCGCCGGGCCAGGAAGCCCGGCGCGAAGGCGTCCGCCACGAACCGGATCGTCATCTACGTGTGGCCGCCGAACGATCTCTCGCCGCACGACCTGAGCACCGTGGCGAAGCGCGTGCTGCCGACGACGGCGGGCGCGGGCCTGGAGGAGGTGCTGTTCCTCGGCAGGCGCCGCGACGGCGCCACCGGCGAGCTCGTCGACACCGCCGTCCGGATCGGCTACGACGTGGGCTCCGGCGTGCGGCTGTCCGTCGTACCGCCGCCGACCGAGCCCATCGAGCCGCTGGACGACTACCGCCAGGAGGTGCTGCGCGCGCACAGCCGGGGCACGCACCACCCGTACGAGCTGACCGGCATGCTCGCCGGGCCGTTCGGCTCGTTCACCGAGTACGACCTGGACGAGCACTCGGAGCTGGTCCCGGTGAACCGGCCCAAGGGGCGCAACACCGCCGCGCTCGTCGCGGGTGTCGTCAGCACGCCCACGCCGCGCCACCCGGAGGGCATGACCCGCGTCGTGCTGCTGGGCGACCCGACGAAGGCGCTCGGCGCGCTGTCGGAGCCCGAGTGCGCGCGGGTGATCGCCGCGCTCGACCTGGCCGAGCGGATGCGGGTGCCGCTGGAGTGGTTCGCGCTCTCCGCGGGCGCCCGGATCTCGATGTCGTCCGGCACCGAGAACATGGACTGGGTGGCGGCCGCGCTGAAGCGGATCGTGAACTTCACCCAGGACGGCGGTGAGATCAACATCGTGGTCGCGGGCATCAACGTCGGCGCCCAGCCGTACTGGAACGCCGAGGCCACGATGCTCATGCACACCAAGGGCATCCTGGTGATGACGCCGGACTCCGCGATGGTGCTGACGGGCAAGCAGTCGCTCGACTTCTCCGGCGGCGTGTCGGCCGAGGACAACCACGGCATCGGCGGGTACGACCGGATCATGGGCCCGAACGGCCAGGCACAGTACTGGGCGCCGGACATCCGCGGCGCGCGGGAGGTCCTGATGTCGCACTACGACCACAGCTACGTCGCGCCGGGGGAGAGCGGGCCGCGCAGGGCGGTCACCAGCGACCCGGTGGACCGCGACGTGTCGACGTTCCCGCACTCCGTGCCCGACAGCGACTTCACGACGGTGGGCCAGATCTTCTCCGTCGAGTCCAACCCGGACCGCAAGAAGCCGTTCGACATCCGCACGGTCATGCGCGCGCTGTCCGACCAGGACCACCCGGTGCTGGAGCGGTGGGCGGGCATGGCCGACGCGGACACCGCCGCGGTCCAGGACGTCCACCTCGGTGGCCGTCCGGTGTGCCTGCTGGGCATCGAGTCCCGGTCCGTGCCGCGCCGGGGGTTCCCGCCCACCGACGGCCCGGACACCTACACCGCGGGCACCCTGTTCCCGAGGTCGTCCAAGAAGGCCGCCCGTGCCATCAACGCCGCCAGCGGGAACCGCCCGCTGGTCGTGCTGGCCAACCTGTCGGGGTTCGACGGCTCGCCCGAGTCGATGCGCAAGCTGCAGCTGGAGTACGGCGCGGAGATCGGCCGCGCGGTGGTGAACTTCAGGGGTCCCATCGTGTTCTGCGTGATCTCGCGCTACCACGGCGGCGCGTTCGTGGTGTTCTCCAAGGCGCTCAACCCGAACATGACCGTGCTCGCGGTCGAGGGCTCGTTCGCCTCGGTGCTCGGTGGTGCCCCGGCCGCCGCGGTGGTCTTCGCGCGCGACGTCGACAAGCGGACCGGCAACGACCCCCGCGTGCTCGCGCTCGCCGCCCGGGTCGCGGAGGCCCCGGCCGCCACGCGGACCGCGCTCGCCGCCGAGCTGGCCGAGCTGCGGGCCTCCGTACGGTCCGAGAAGCTGACCGAGGTGGCCACCGAGTTCGACCGGGTGCACAGCATCCAGCGGGCGGTCGACGTCGGCTCGGTGGACGCGATCATCAGCTGCGCCGAGCTGCGGCCCCGGATCGTCGAGGCGGTCGAGAAGGGCCTCGCCCGGCAGCCCTGACCCGCTCCCGAAGAGCCGGGCGCCCGTCCTCTCCCGGGCGGGCGCCCGGCTCTTCGCGTTCTTCGTCCTCGCGCTCGCGCGCATTCACCGGTACGGGTGGGAGCGGACCGTCGTGGGGGATATCCGCTGTTTCTGACAATTGAGATAACAGCATTGACAAAAGTCGGTAATTTAATCTTTGCTTAGCATCCGATGTCTTCCGGTCTGGCGGCAGTACGTCTGTCCGATGTCCATGTGGCATCCGGGAGACGTCCCGGCGGTCCGGGACACCGCGTGACCGGCGGCACCCGGCCCTGATCCGGGGCCGCACCGGCGGCACCGGCCGACAGCGGACCTTTCCACCCCCCTGTACGACGCACCCGTCCCCGCGCGGCGGACCCCTTTCCGGCCATGACGGCCCGCCGGGGCCTGCCCCGGGACGGTGCAGACGAAAGGATCAGCTATGCGACGCAGCTCCAGGAGGTTCTGGGCCGCCGTGCTCGGGTTCGTCCTCGCCGCCGGGTCGGCGATGGCGACGGCCACCCCCGCACAGGCCACCCCCGCGCAGGCCGGGTCGGCACAGGCCGAGTCGAACGGCGGCGTGCGGGTCATGCCGCTCGGTGACTCCATCACCGACGGGTTCAACGTGCCCGGCGGCTACCGCGTCAACCTGTGGCAGCGGATGGTCGCGGGACAGCACACGGTCGACTTCGTCGGGTCCGGGTTCAACGGACCGGCCAGCCTCGGCGACCACGACCACGAGGGCCACTCGGGGTGGCGGATCGACCAGATCGACACGAACATCGCCGCCTGGCTGCGGACCTACGCCCCCCGCACCATCCTGCTGCACATCGGCACCAACGACATGACCCAGAACTACAACGTCGCGGGCGCGCCCGGCCGGTTGTCCGCGCTCATCGACAAGATCCGGGCCGGTGCGCCGACGGTCGAGCTCTTCGTCGCGCGGATCACACCGTCCGCCGACCCCTCGGTGGAGGCGCGGATCCAGGCCTTCAACGCCGCCGTGCCCGGCATCGTCGCGCAGAAGGGGCCGATGACCCACCTGGTCGACATGCACTCGGGGTTCACCACCGCCGACCTCGCCGACGGCCTGCACCCGAACGCGGGCGGCTACGACAAGATGGCGGCGCGCTGGTTCTCCGCGCTGCAGGCCGTGCCCGGCAGCCTCACCTCGCCGTCCGTGCCGCCGGTCGGCACCGCCGTCTCGCTGTCCAACCCGCAGTCGAACCGCTGCCTGGACGTCTCCGGGGTCAGCACCACCCCCGGCGCGCAGATCCACATCTGGGACTGCCACGGCGGGGTCAACCAGCGCTGGACCCGCACCGCGGCCGGTGAGCTGCGCGTCTACGGCGATCGCTGCCTCGACGTGAACGCCAATGGCACGGCCAACGGTACGAAGGTGCAGATCTGGACGTGCAACGGCGGCACGGCGCAGAGGTTCACCTTCACCACCGGCGGCACCGTCGTGGGCGCCGGGTCGGGCAAGTGCCTCGACGTGGCGGCGAGCGGGACCGTGAACGGGACGCTCGTACAGCTGTGGGAGTGCAACGGCTCCGGGGCGCAGCGCTGGTCCGTGCGTTGACCGCCGCCGTGGGGGCGCGCGCGGGCGCCCCCACGGCGGACGACCGCCCCACCTCGGTACCGGGTAGTGTCCGGGACCGGCGGGTGTGACGGTCAGGAGTCGAGAACCCCCGTGTTCTGGCAGGCGACCAGGCGCCAGTGCCCGTCCTCCTTCGCCATCACGAACAGGGGGGTGCCCTCGCCGTCGTCCCCGGACGGCTGCCCGTCGCCGCTCGCGTACAGCTGACGCACCTTGACGGCGGCGACGTCGGCCCGGATGAACAGCACGTGCGCCACCTCCATCGTGCAGGTGAGGCCCTTCATCGCGCCGGGGAGCACCTGCCGGGTGAACGCCGAGATCTCGTCCCGGCCGAAGAGCCGCCTGCCGCCGCCCGTCGTCCAGATCGCGTCGGCCCGGAACAGGCCGACGAACTCCTCGACGAGTTCGTTCTGCTGGGCGTGCTGGACCGTGGTGACCACCTGCTCGATCGCCCTGATCTCGGCCGCGCGTGTCCGCTCGTCGATCTCTGTCGTCTCCATGCCGACGATGGTGCTACCTCTAGTTGACTTGAGGTCAACCGCCGCCGGTGACGGGCCGTACGGGGGTCAGGAGGCCGGGTTCCGGGAGGTGGCCGGGCAGAAGCGCGTCTCGAAGAGCGTGGTGAAGGTCTCCACGAAGTCGTTCCAGTCGCCGTTCAGGTTGCTCACCAGCGTGCTGCCGCCCTGGCGGTCGCCCATCGCGTACGACATCGAGCCCTGGATGAAGCCGCCGCCGCCCCAGACCGTGACCCCGCACGGGAGCTTCTGGGAGTAGACGCCGAGGCCGTACCGGGTGTCCGGGACCCAGTCCGAGCCCTCCGTCGAGACGGTGGTGAACATCTCCTTCTGCTGGGCGGGCGGCAGGAGGCGACCGCCCAGCAGGGCGCCCAGGAACCGGTGCAGGTCCGAGGTCGTCGAGACCATGCCCCCGGCGGCCCCCGCCCAGCTCACGTCCATCTCGGTCACGTCGTGAATGTCCGCGCCGGTCTCGCCCAGCTTGGAGTAGTGGCGGGCGTGCGGGCCGCGGATCGTCTGCTCGGCGCCCGGCAGGTAGGTGCCCGTCAGGTGGAGCGGGCGGGCGACGCGGTGCTCGATCGCGTCCGCGAGGGTCGTGTCCGCCGCACGCTCGACGATCATTCCCGCGAGGGTGTAGTTGATCTTGGAGTAGATGAAGCGCTTACCCGGCTCCTCCGGGCGCGGTGTCTCCTGGCCGAGGATGGCGTCGGGGAGTCCGCCGGTGTGGTTGAGCAGCCGCCTGACGGTTATTCCGGTGCCGTCCGCGCCGAGATACTCCTCCACGACACCGGGCAGCCACGTCGCCACCGTGTCGTCCAGGGAGAGCCTGCCCTCGGCCGCCAGTTGCAGGACCACCGTGCCGGTGAACGCCTTGGTGAGGCTTCCGATGCGGAAGTGCTCACCCGGCTGACGCCCGAGACCGGTCGTCATGTCGGCCACCCCCGCGGTGCCGAACCACGGTGGCCTGCGGGCGTCCCTCAACTCGGCGACGATGCCGGGGCCGCCGCCGTCGGCCACGGCCCGGTCGAGCACCCGCCGGATCTCGGGGTGGTCCCGGTCGTGGTCGCGGTCTCGGTCGTGGTCGCGGCCGGTCGCGGAGGCGGCGGTCATCATGACGGTCAGGGCGGCGGCGAGCAGGCCCGCCTGAACCTGGAACATCAGCGTTTTTCTCCTTGGGCATGCCGGAAAGAGCTGAGGGCGAAAAGAGGGGGGAAGGTCGCCGAAGGTGGCGGGAGGCGTCGCCGGTCGATCCGCTCGGATCGTCACGCCGCCGAAGGGCGTGCCCGGCGGAAGCGGGACGCGGGGTACGCAGAAAAAGTAGAAAACGCGGAGGATGTTGAGGGGCCGGGGGCGCGCTCCGGGGCGTGGAAAGGGCCGGTGCGGGTCGTTACCCGAGGTCGTCGTTCGCGATGGTGTCCTGGACGCGGGTCAGCAGGTCGCCACGGTCGACGCCCGCGAGGGCCAGGGCGCGCGGCACCGTGCCGACCTCGGCCCGCAGGATTCCGATCAGCACGTGCGCCGGACGCAGATCCTTCTTACGGGACGCCGAGGCGAAGCCGCGCTCAAGGGCGAGCTTGCCCGTCGCGCCCATGGCGAGCGTGCGC
This sequence comes from Streptosporangium sp. H13245, assembly GCF_055690525.1. NCBI lineage: Bacteria > Bacillati > Actinomycetota > Actinomycetes > Streptosporangiales > Streptosporangiaceae > Streptosporangium > Streptosporangium sp. H13245. Next base: position 152,967 of record NZ_JBSZKT010000012.1, read on the forward strand.
TGCCACGCGGTGCTCGGCCGGGGGAGGCCGTAGGAGGCGCGCGACACCCCGGCCGCGCCCAGGCTGTGGTCGAACTCCCGGTCGAGGGCGGCCTGGACCGCCGGGTGGTCGAGGCCCGCGGCGGCCAGGACGCGCTGTGGGGCGGTGCCCTCCTGGGCCGCGACGGCCAGCAGGAGGTGCTGTGCCTCGACCGTGGCCGATCCGTTCCTCCGCGCCTCGGTCATCCCCTCCATGAAGATCGTATGGAGGTATCTGTCGAACGTGTTCACGATGAACGTCTCCTCAGCTTGACGCCCGCGGCGATGAGCCGCTTGGCGTGCTTCCTGTGCACCGCCTGACGGGTCACGCCGAGCGCCTCGGCGACCTGTGGCCAGCTCCAGTCCGCGCGCATCGCCTGCTCGACGGCGGCGTCCTCCAGCTGGTCGGCCAGGCGCCGCAGTGCCACCGCGGCGGCCAGCGCGTCGGCGGGGTCCTGAAGGGCGGGGATGTCATTGGCGGACATATAAGCAACATTAATTGACTAATCCGAAGTTAGTCAACACGTGTTGCTTATAAGTCGAACCCGCGGGTCTTCGACGATGTGGCGAAGCCGACCGTCCACGTCGTGGAGCCCCGGCAAGATGCCCCTCCTGGGCGTCGACCCGGTCGAGCCGAGCCCGGCCTCCCGGTCGAGGGCGAGGCCACCGCGGTCATCGACTGAACCGGCCGGGGCGAATGCGATTTTTGTACTGCGATGATCGCCGTCGGGTGGATAAGATCGCTTCCAGGTAGATATGACCGGACGGTGGGCAAGCAACCGGTCAACGAGCCAAATCGCCGTCCGGGCGGGCGTTCTCCCGGCGGCGGCGGAGGGAGCGGCTCCGGTGGGAAACCTCGACCTGAATCGTGAGGCGCTGGCCAAGCTGCGCGTCGCGGTGAACACCCAGGGGGGAAAGCTCGCCGGTGTCGGCGACGGCTTCCCGGCCAAGGGCGGCGCGAGTCCGTCGCTCTTCGGGACCCTGACCGGCGCCCAGGAGCTGGCCGACGCGATCGGCCGGGTCGAGGAGCACGCCGACAGCGAGCTGGCCACGGTGAAGAGCCGCCTTGACGGTGTCGAGCGTGCCCTCGACACCATCGAGGACAACGTGATCGCCGCCCATCGGGACACCGGGAACCAGCTCCCCGCGATATGACCGACATGGACGCCGTGGCGGCGCTGCCCGGGGGTCAGGCCCTGGCCGCGCTGGCGAAGAAGACGGACGGTGACCCCGTCGCGATCCGGGCGGTCGCCACCCGGTGGCGTACGGCGGCCGGGTCGTCCACCGAGCCGTTCGCGCTCCTGAACAAGGCGGTCAACCGGGTGGACACCGCCTGGAAGGGCGCCTCCGCCGACGCCTTCGTGGCGTACATGCGGCGCTACGGCATCACGGGCGGTTCCCTGCGAGACGCGCTGGGCGACTGCGCGAACTCGCTGGACACGGCCGCGGGCGCGGTCGAGACGGCGAAGTCGAACGTCGGCCGGGTCTGCGACGACCTGCTGGCCTGGGTGGCGGAGTACCGGCGCCTGAACCCGAACGCCACCGAGGAACAGCTCAGGCCGAACATCGTCCCGCAGGTCGAGGTGGCGGTGTCCCGCGCGCAGGGGTACGTCGACTCGGCCGAGACCGCGCTGTCCACCGCGCGGGGCGAGATCGACAAGCATCTCGGCGACGCCCTGCTGTTCTCCGCCATCCCGGCGGCGGGCGACCAGAGCTTCGTCCCCGGCCCCGGGCACACCACCCTGTGGGTGCCGGTGCCCGAGGAGGACCGCACCACCACACTCGCCGGTACGGAACCCGGCCCGCAGGGCGGCGGAGGTAACGGCGGTGGCGGACAGGGCGGTGGCGGCGGGCAGAGTAGCGGCAGCGGTGACGGCGGCGGCGCGGGTGGCGGGGGAGGGGGAGGCCGGGCGATCCCGTACACGGTCACCGGCAACGGCACCGGAGCCGACATCGTGGCCGCCGCGAGGAGCCACATCGGCAAGCCCTACGTCTGGGGTGCCGACGGGCCCGACGCGTTCGACTGCAGCGGCCTGGTGCACGTCTCGCTGAACGAGGCGGGAATCAAGATCGGGGACAACACCGCCGCCGGGTACCAGGTGAGCGGCCAGCCGATCAGCGGTCCGCCGCAGCCGGGCGACATCATCTTCTTCGGCGACCCGGCGACCCACTGCGCCGTCTACATGGGCGACGGCCAGATGATCGCCGCCCCGAAGCCGGGCGACCACGTCAAGATCCAGCCGGTGGCCGGCGCGCACCCCATCACCTACCGGCGCTTCACGTGAGCGTCCGTACGAGGTCCGCACGACGATGACCGACCAGACGACCGAACAGATGGCTGGTAGATGACCGACATGGACGCCGTGGCCGCGCTGCCCGGGGGAGGGGAACTGGCCTCCCTCGCCGGAAAGGCCAAGGGGGACCCGGCCGCGATCCGGGCGATCGGCACCCGCTGGCGCGAGGCCGCCGCCGGGACGGTCACACCGCTCGGCGCCCTCGGCTCGGCCGTCACCGGCGTGGACGCGGCGTGGAACGGCGCCTCGGCCGACGCCTTCGTGGCCTACATGCGGCGCTACGTCCGCGTGGGCGACACGCTGCACGACGCGTTCGCCAACTGCGCCAACTCGCTGGACACGGCCGCGGGCGCGGTCGAGACGGCGAAGTCGAACGTCGGCCGGGTCTGCGACGACCTGCTGGCCTGGGTGGCGGAGTACCGGCGCCTGAACCCGAAGGCCACCGAGGAACAGCTCAGGCCGGCTATCGTCCGGCAGGTCGAGAGCGCGGTGTCCCTCGCGCGGGAGCACGTCGAAACGGCGGAGACCGCGCTGGCCACGGCCACCGGCGACCTCGGCAGGCACCTCGAAGAGGCCGTCCCCGGCTTCGCCGGGATACCGGCGGCGGGCGACGAGAAGTTCGTCCCAGGCCAGGGGCACACCACCTCGTGGGTGCCGGTACCGGCGAGCCAGATCGCCCCGGCGTCGTACACCGGGGGCGGCGGCTCGTCACCCGGCGGCGCAGGCGGGGGCGGAGGCGGAGGCGAGGGCGGGTTCGGTGGCTACGGGCCCACCGGCGCCCCGCCGCCGGGCGGTGGACCGGCGCCCGAGGGCGAGGTCGCCGACTGGATCCGGCAGGCGATCGAGATCCTCACGGCCCAGGGCTATCCCGCCGACAAGATGAACGTCAACGACATCTGGCTGATCATCCGGCACGAGTCGGGCGGCGACCCGCACGCCATCAACCTCTGGGACTCCAACGCGTCGGCCGGGCATCCGTCCAAGGGCCTCATGCAGACGATCGACCCGACGTTCTCCCGGTGGGCGCTCCCTGGGCACGGCGACATCTACCACCCGGTGGACAACATCATCGCCGGAGTGCGGTACGCGATCGAGCGGTACGGGTCGGTGTCCAACGTGCCCGGAGTGCGGGGCAGCAAGGACGGATCGGGGTACGTCGGCTACTGAGCCCCCCTCCGCTTTCGTCGTTCCGGGTGCTGTGCTCCTAAGCTCGGGGGGTGGCGAAATACTTCGATGTGCATCCCGACAGTCCCCAACCCCGGCTGATCGGCCAGGTGGTCGAGCTTCTGCGTACGGACGGGCTGATCGCGTACCCCACGGACTCCGGCTACGCGCTGGGGTGCCGGATGGGCAACAAGGAGGGCATCGACCGGATCAGGGAGATCCGCGACCTCGGCAGTGACCATCACTTCACCCTGGTCTGCAGAGACTTCGCCCAGTTCGGGCAGTTCGTTCATGTGAGCAATGCGCTGTTCCGTTCGATCAAGGCGGCGACCCCCGGCGGTTACACGTTCATCCTGCCCGCGACCAAGGAGGTGCCGCGGCGGCTGCTGCACCCCAAGAAGAAGACGGTCGGCGTCCGGATCCCCGGCCACGTCGTCACGCAGGCGCTGCTGGCCGAGCTCGGCGAGCCGCTGGTGTCGAGCACCCTGCTGCTGCCCGACGAGGCCGAGCCCCTGACGCAGGGCTGGGAGATCAAGGAGAGGCTCGACCACGTGGTGGACGCCGTCATCGACGCCGGTGAGTGCGGTGCCGTCCCGACCACGGTCGTCGACCTCTCCCAGGACGAGCCCGAGATCCTCCGGCGGGGCACCGGAGACCCGTCCCCGTTCGAATAGGAGGGTCAGGGCAGGTAGACCTTCGGCTGCGGTGGGGTGGCCATGCCGTCGCCGATGAAGAAGCCCGGGTGCGGCGGCTGGTTGTAGGCGGTGTTCTGCCAGGCCAGGGCGACCCGGTACTGCGGGTCGTGCAGCAGCGTGTGGATCTTGACGTTGGTCGCGTTCGGCGTGCTGTAGATCCGCAGCGCGGTGTTGCCGGAGGTGGGCCAGACGATCTCCTCGCGCCAGTCGCCGAGCAGGTCGCCCGACAGGGACGGGGTGGACTTGGTGCCGTTGTTGGAGTGCACCCCGGAGGCGGTCAGCAACCGGGTCTCCCCGCCGGTGCCGTACTTGTCGACGCGGGTGCCGTCCACCAGCTCGCGGACCGGGTCACCGTCCCACCAGGCCAGGAAGTTGGCCGAGGAGGGGGTACGGCCGACCGGGGCCCCGGAGGAGTTGTACAGGTTGCCCATGTTGGTGCCCGCGCCCCAGAACTCCGCCCCGGGGCTTCCCGCGTGGACGTCGGCGGCCACGCCCCGGCCGGGTCCCTCCGCGCCGCCGTTGCCCGGACGCTGCCAGAGGACCTGCCCGGTGCGGGCGTCGTGCACGTCGGCCGCGGGCTGGTCGCCCGACTCGTGGATGGTGAACACCTCCAGGCCGGACCGGCCCGGGATCAGGTCGCCCACGTGCAGCGCGTCGCCGTGCCCGAAGCCGGTGCGGTACATGCCGGTGCCGTTGTCGTCGATCGTGGCCGAGCCGTAGACGATCTCCTGCCTGCCGTCGGCGTCCACGTCGGCGACGGACAGCTGGTGGTTGCCCTGCCCGGCGTAGCCGCCGTTGCCCGAGGAGTTGGAGTCGAACGTCCAGCGCCGGGTCAGCGAGCCGTCGCGGAAGTCCCAGGCGACGACGACCGCCCGGGTGTAGTAGCCGCGCGCCATGATCAGGCTCGGCCGCCGTCCGTCCAGGTACGCCGTACCGGCCAGGAACCGGTCCACCCGGTTGCCGTAGCCGTCCCCCCAGGAGGAGACGGTGCCGCGCGGCGGCTCGTAGCCGACGGTCGACATCGCGGCGCCGGTCTGGCCGTTGAACATCGTCAGGTACTCCGGCCCGGCCAGGACGTAGCCGGAGGAGTTGACGTGATTGGCGCTCGCGTCGCCGATGGTGACGCCCCGGCCGTCGACCGTGCCGTCGGCGGTCTTCATCGCCACCTCGGCCCGGCCGTCGCCGTCGTAGTCGTACACCTGGAACTGCGTGTAGTGGGCTCCGGCGCGGATGTTGCGGCCCAGGTTGATCCGCCACAGCCGGGTGCCGTCGAGCTTGATCCCGTCGATGTGGACCGGGCCGGTGGTCCCGGACTGGGAGTTGTCCTTGGCGTCGCCGGGCTCCCATTTGAGCACCAGGTCCAGCCTGCCGTCGCCGTCCAGGTCGCCCGTGCTCGCGTCGCTCGCGGTGTGGTCGCCGCTGGGCGGGCTGATCGGCACGTCCAGGTAGCCGCCGCCGAAGCGCAGCGAGGCCCCCGAGGCGCCCTGCTCGACGCCGCCGACCACGGCGCGCACCGTGTACGAGGCGTCGGCCGCGGCGCCGGGGTCCAGGTGGTTGGTGGAGGTGGTGACGGTGGCGATCCGGGTGCCGCCCCGGTAGACGTTGAACGCGGTGTCGCGGGACTCGGTGCCCAGCAGGCGCCAGGACACCAGGTTGCCGCTGCCGGAGCGCACGCTGATCAGGCCGCGGTCCAGGTCCTCCATCTGCTTGGCGTCGCCGGGGACCGGGTCGGTGGCGCCGACCCTTACGAGCCGCCACTGCTGGTTGGCGCCGTTGAGGTCGGTGTACTGGGAGAGACGGCCACCGTCGGCGGTGGACCACTCCCAGGTTTCGAGGGCCTTGCCGCTGTTGCGGTTGATCAGGCGGATGTGGTCGGCGTCGCTGTCGACGACGCGGAACTGCTGGTTGGCGGCATTGGTGTCACCCCACTGCACGACGTTGGCGCCGTCGGCGGTGGAGCCGGAGGCGATGTCGAGGACCTTGCCGCTGTGGCGGGAGCGCAGCCGGTAGTAACCGCCGCCGGAGTCGACGAACCGCCACTGCTGCCAGGCGCCGTCGTTGCGGGACCACTGGACGATGGGGGCGCCGTCGCCGGTGGCGAGGTCGAGGACGTCGACGGCCTTGCCGCTGTGCCGGTTCACCAGGAGATACCAGGCGCCGGTGTCGATCGTCGCGGCGGCGGCCGGGGCGGCGGCCACCAGCGACTGGCACAGCGCGAGCAGCATCGCGACGGCTGCCGCGAGAGCCGCGCCGGTATGACGGCGCGCGCGTCGCGGGGGAGGGCTTGCGAGTCTGTTCACGGGGGGAGTGCCTCTCGTTACGTACGGTGGGACCACGAACGCGCGACGGATGCCGTTAGCGCTAACATTTCCGCCGGATGTCTGGCGCTTCACAGGTACGAAGGCAGATGTGTGCCAAGTGTTGGCACCGGCGTCGCGACCGTCAAGAAGCGTGCGCGGTTCCCGGAGGCCCCGGCGTACGACCGGCGTCCCGCGCGCCCGTCCCGGTCATCGCCGCCCGGCGACCGGCCCGCGCGTCACCTGCGCCTCCCCGACGCCTTCCCTGCGCCTTCCCGGAGACCGGAGCCGTCCACGGCGGCGCCTCCCCGGCTCGCGGGGAAACCCCGGGAGCTGAAAGTTTCAGCACCGCGACGGTACGCCCGCCGTCGCGGCCACATCCGCACGGTCATGCCACGGGCGCGCCGGTGGCATCGTCGGGGAGCGGGTGCTCGCGTGAACCCAGGTCGCGCTTCGGCCGTAGGACCTCGATCCTGCCGTTCAGCCGTGCTCGCCCTCCGGGATGCCGTCCGAGGAGATGGCGCCCTCCTCCGGGGTGCTTGTCAGGTAGGCGTGCTGGTGGCCGTTGCCCGCGTCGACGTTGAGCTGGTCGAGCTGGGTGGCCGCGACGGACCACAGCGCGACGGCGGTCGAGCGCTGGCGCGCGGCGAGGTCGAGGAAGGTCTGCCGGGTGTCCTCGGGAAGCCGCAGCCCGGCCGCGTACGTGTCGATCGCCGTGGCCAGGGCGGTCACCGCGCCGCGGAGCCCGCCGCGCGCCACGTTGGTCGCGGTCGATCCCGAGGGGGTGGGCGCGTGCTTTTCCGCGGTCTCGCGGAGGACCCGCTGCCAGTCGGTGACCTGCTCCGGTTTCGCGGGCTGCGCGTCGGCGGTCCTGTCCTGGGGGAGTGCCTGGGCGAGTGCGGACAGGACCTTGTTCAGGTCGTCGGCACTCGTGCGCGCCAGGGTGGTCAGCTCGCGGATCTGCTGGACGTCCCGTTTCGCCTCCGCCTCCCGCATGTCGGCGATGGCGACCTGGGTGGCGTCGGGGCTGCCCACGGCGTGGCCGATCACGGCTCCGAGCGATCCCGCTATCAGGGTGGCGGCGAGGACGGCGACGGTGTAGCCGACCCGGTTCGACCGGCGGGCGCCGGGCTGGGGTCGGGCCGATACCGGTCTGCCCGTCTTCTGAACCACTGACGACTCCTCTTTGTCCCGAGACCCCGGCGAACGGCTGACGCCGAGGCTACTGTTCCCGGCGATCTCCGTCCATCTTTCGCCGCTTGATCGAGGATTTTCCCAGAAAAGACCCATTTAGCACACCATCACCGCATGTACGGAATGAGGAACGCGCGGCCGGATCCGGCTCGGTCGCGCCTCATCTGAGGAATCTACATTGTAAAGGCGTCTGGTCGACCTCAAGATCATTTTTGGGGGGCTCGCCGCCCACGGACAAAGCGCACCGACGGAGGAAGGGCGCCTGTCACCCCGTCACGGTTCCGAGCCGAGGGCCGAGGCTGTCCGCTTTGTCGTTGATGGGTGGTGTGCGAGCATGGTCGACGTAGGCGAGCGCGGAACGAGGAAGCCGGTGTGAATCCGGTGCGGTCCCGCCACTGTGATCGGCGAGCGAATCCCGACGAAGCCACTGCCCGGGACAACGGGTGGGAAGGCCGGGAGGAGCGTTGACCCGAGAGCCAGGAGACTCACGCGGTCGCCACCTCGCGGAAGTTGGGGCGGATCTCCCCAGGAGAGGAACGGTGCTCGTCATGCCTGGACCCCGGTCTCCCGGCCCTGGACGTGTCCGGTGACCCCGCCTCCCGGCCGTCGCCGGGGAACGGCACCCGCGTCCCGCCCTCAGGAGAGCGCGTACGGGCATGCGGCGGAACGAAGGAGCCACACCGGCATTCCGCACGTGCGGGCGCTGCCCCCGGGGCTCGGCCCGCTGGACCGTACCGGAAAGGGCGTCGAGCACGCATGAGCAGGATCACTGTCTGTCGCGGCTGCTGTTGCGGCAGCAGCCGCAAGGTCCCCGGCCTCGACCACGACGAGCAGGTTCGCCGCCTTTCCCGGATCGCCGACGTCCGCCTCAGCGACTGCCTGGACGTGTGCGAGCAGGCCAACGTCATCGTCGTCCAGCCCACTCCCGCCGGGCGGGTGGCCGGTGGGCGGCCGGTCTGGCTGGGGCTGGTCAACCAGGACGAGGCCGTCGACGACATCGCCTCCTGGCTGCGCGCGGGTGGTCCCGGACTGTCCGAGGCGCCCGCCGTTCTCGGCCTGTACCAGATCACCCCACCGGCCCGGCGGAGGCCCGAACGTCCGTGAAGGTCTCCGCGCGCGAGGATGACGACGGTCGGGCGGGTTCCACGGCGCCGTTCCCGGCTCGGCCGTGTCGCCGTAGCCGTACCGAGCGGCCAGGTGTCCTCGGCGGGGTGTCCGAGCGGGGGTTCGGCGGAGTACCACCGGATGATCCGGTCACCGGCCCGCGATCACGGCGTGGGTGTCCCCGTCGTCGTCATCGGCCCGGTGGGGCGCAGTCGAGGATGACCTGTCCGAGCGCGGTGTCGTGGACGCCGACGAGGTCGAGCCCGGCTTCGGCGGCGATGGCGGCGTAGTCCTCGACGGTGCGCTCGCGACCGCCGCTGAGGACGAGCATGCGCAGGTTCATCTCGGCGAACATGGCCGGATCGTCGCCGGGACCGCCGTTCGACTCGATCATGACGACCCGTCCGTGCCGCCCGGCCGCGTCGGCGCACCGGCGCAGGATCAGCAGGGCGTCGTCGTCGCCCCAGTCGTGCACCACGCGTCTGAGCACGTAGGCGTCGCCTCCGGTGGGCAGCGGGTCGAAGAAGCTCTGGCCGACGAACTCGCACCGCGTGTCCAGCCCGCGTTCGGCCAGGTGGCGGCGTCCCCGCTCCACCGTGCCCGGCAGGTCCACGAGCGTGGCCCGGATGTCCGGGTTGGCGCGCAGCACTTCGGCGAGCAGGGCGCCGGTGCCGCCGCCGACGTCGACCACGTGCCGTACGCCGGACCAGTCGTACCCCTCGGCCGCGTCGGCGACGTAGTCGGGTCCGGAGGCCATCGTCGCGTCGAACGACGCGCTCATTCGCGGGTTCGCGGCGAGATGGTCCCAGAACGGGGCGCCGAAGACCGTCTCCCACGCCGGTCGCCCGGTGCGGGCCGTGTGGAGCAGGCCGGTGAACGCCAGGTCCATCTGCCCGCCGAAGCCGTCCAGGTCGAGCCGCGCCCGCATCCCGGCGGGGTGGCCGGAGGCGAGCAGCGCGGCGGGCTCGTTGGCCGCGAACCTGCCCGGCTCCCGTTCGGTGAAGATGCCGTGGCAGGCCAGGTGGCGCAGCAGCCGGTCCAGCGCGTCCGCGTCGGCGCCGGAGCGGCGTGCCAGCTCCTCGACGGGCACCGCGTCACCGGCCATCAGATCGGTGAGCCCCAGCGTGGCCGCGACCCGCACCGCCATCGGGGTGACCAGGTCCGTCGCGGGTGCCAGTATCTCCGATGCCGCCTCCCAGGCCGACGGCCGTCGGTGCTGCTCGTTGTGGTCGTTCTCGGCGGTGGTCATGTCACGGAACTCTCCTCGCGCGGGGCCGGGTGTCGCCTGTTCGAAAGCTACCGGGTGGCCGGTCCGCTCGGTCTTGGACAAATCGGCACTCGGGCGAACGGGTCAAGGGCGCAGCAGGTGGCCGGTCAGGTCGTACAGGCGCTGGGCGGCGGCCGGGTCGAGGGAGGGCAGGGAGGGGTCGAGCGGGCGGCGGCGGTCGTAGGCGAGCAGGCCGCCCCTGCCCGGCGGGTCGTCCATCAGCTCGATGATCGGCGCGATGGCCTTCTCGACCGGCTGGGCGGCGAGCCTGGCCAGTAGTTTGATGACGGTCTTGGTCGGTTGCCCGAGGTGGTCGGTGCCGCTGTCGGTGAAACCGGGGTGGTGCAGCAGGTAGCGGGTGCGGGCGTCGGGATGGTTGGCGGCGTACGCGACGCCCAGGAGGTCGGTGGCGCGTCCGCCCTGCAGCATGGCCTTGATGCCGCCGTAGCCCTGCCTGAGTGACAGGTCGTCCCAGTGGACGCGGCCCTTGGTGACGCCGACGCCGCAGACGTTCACGATCATCGGGTTCTCGCCGCGCTCCAGCAGGCCGGTCAGGCCGTGGGCGAGCAGGAAGCGGCTGACGTAGTACAGGGCGAAGGTGGCCTCGTAGCCGTCGGGAGTCTCCACCCGCCGCGGGAAGTGACGGATCGCGGTGGAGATCAGGCCGTCCAGCGTGTCGTGCCGCGCCGTGATCTCCCTGATCACTCGTGCGTTCTCCGCCACCGAGGTCAGGTCGGCCCGCAGGAAGGCGGCCCGTTCCGCGGCGCCCAGCCCGGCGGCCTCGTCGAGGAGGCGCCGCCCCCCGGCCGGGTCGCTGCCCACGACCGTCACCCGGTCGCCCCGGCGCAGGAAGTGCAGGGCGAGCCCCCGGCCCATGCCGCGTGTTCCGCCCGCCACGACATATGTCCCCATATTTCACCTCATAAGTCATCGAACGCTGACTTGAAGGAAGGTAGCACGACCCCCGCGTAGAATGTCAACGATCGATGACTAAGTGAGGGAGTCCGCGGTGCGGAAGAGGGACAGGGAGGCCACCCGGGCGCGACTGCTGGAGGCCGCCAGGCTGCGCTTCGCTCGCGAGGGCTACGACGCCACCAGCGTCCGCGACGTCGCCAGGGACTCCGGCGTCGACGCCACCCTCATCTTCCGTTACTTCGGGTCCAAGAAGCGGCTCTTCGACGAGGCCACCGCCGCCGACGACCTCCCCGCCGACCTGCTCGAAGGCCCCCCGGAGGAGCTGGTCGCCCGCATGGTGCGCACGGTCGTCGACCACGACTGGACGAAGTACGGCGGCGAACACCCCCTGGTCGCCATGCTGCGCTCCTCGGCCCACGAGGACGCCCGCCTGCGCATCCGCGAGGAGGTCTGCGGCACCTACGTCAACACCCTGCGGGACCTGGCCGAGGGCGAGGACGCCGAGCTGCGGGCCGAGCTGCTCAGCGCCTGGATGGTCGGCATCGGCATCCTGCGCTCGGTCGTGGGCACCCCCGCCCTGGCCGACGCGCGGGCCGCCGACCTGGCCCCGCACATCGCGACCGTCGCCACCGGCCTGCTCGGCCGCCCGATGTCGGGAACCGTGAATCAGGAGAGTGAACCCGGCGGGGAGCCCCGGTGACACCCCCGGCCGGTCCTCGTGCAGCGCCGGAGCGGCAAGCGGCGGGTAACCGCCGGGCAAACACGGGCCCGGAAACCGGGACGTCCCGTCGATCGTTGAGGGGGATCCGGTCCGGTGGGGCACCCCGCGGCGAGTTTTCAAGCGGTACGGGGTATCTGCAGGTCATGACTGACAAGCGCAAGCGGGACGACCTCGGCGTGGGCGATGACGTCACGTGGAAGAGCCACGGCTCGTCGGCCTCCGGCAAGGTCGAGAAGAAGATCACGGAGCGAACCGAGGTGGGAGGACACACCGTGGACGCCTCGGCTGACGATCCTCGGTACGTCGTACGCAGCGACAAGAGCGGCAAGACCGCCGTGCACAAGCCGTCGGCGCTGCGCCGGAAGGACCGTCGTGACTGACGACGGCGAGCGGATCGCCGCGGACTTCGACCGGGCGGTCAACATGACGGCCGCGGAGCTGGAGCGCTGGCTGAAGACGGAGGAGTCCAGGAGCGTGGGGGACCGGCCGGACGGCGGGGAGTCGACGGGGCACCGGTCCGGCCACCGGATCGCCGAGATCCTGCGGAAGCGGAAAGACGGCCTGGGGCAGGACGACTACGCCCACATGCGCAAGGTGGTCGGGTACGTCCACCGCCACCTGGCGCAGCGCCCGTCCGGGGACGTCCAGGAGACTCCCTGGCGCTACTCGCTCATGAACTGGGGGCACGACCCGCTCAAGTGATGTGCGGGGGGACGCTTCCGTGAGGGTGACGGCCGTCGCGACTCGGGGCCGGTACGCGGGGGCGATCCCAAGATCACTGGGAGGCGCCCGGTATCCGGAGGGTCCGCCGTGCGACTCCCGCGTTCCCCCCTCCGGCCGGTAGCCGGAGGCCGGTCATCGGGCGCCCCGGTGGCCGGTGGAGCAGCAGCCGTCGGCGCATCCGCCCGAAGCCGGGGCCGGTGCGGCGGCGGGTGTGGAGGTCGAGACGTCGGCGGCGAGCGGGTGCGGGGCGCAGCAGGCGTTCCCGCGCCAGGCCTCGCGGCCCTCCTTGACCGCCACCGTGGCGATCACGAGTGCGGCGACCGGGTCGGCCCACGACCAGCCGAACAGGCTGTTGAGCGCGAGGCCGGTCAGCAGTACGGCCGACAGGTAGGTGCACAGCAGCGTCTGCTTGGAGTCGGCCACCGTCGAGGCCGAGCCGAGCTCGCGGCCCGCGCGCCGCTGGGCCGCCGACAGGAACGGCATGATCACCAGGCTGAGCGCGGCCAGGACCAGGCCGGGAGTGGAGTGGCCGGGCTCGCCGGTGCCGAGCAGGGCGCGTACGGCGTCGAAGGTGACGTAGGCGGCCAGCGCGAAGAACGACAGCGCGATGATCCGCAGAGCGGTCCTCTCGCGGGTTTCGTGGTCGGCGCCGGAGAACTGCCAGGCGACCGCGGCGGCCGAGGCCACCTCGACGATCGAGTCCAGGCCGAAGCCGATCAGGGCGACGGAGGAGGCGGCGGCGCCCGCGGTGATGGCCACCGCGGCCTCGATCACGTTGTAGGCGATCGTCGCGGTGACCAGCAGCCGGATCCGGCGCCGCAGCGTCTCGCGCCGGTCGGCGGCGGGCCTGAGGCCGGGCGTGCCCGGTGCCGTCATGATGGCACCCCCTGCCCCGCGGGGCCGGGCGTCGGGCACAGGCTGACCGTGTGGCCGGTGGCGGACAGGAGCTGTTCGGCCGAGGCCAGCAGGTCCATCAGTTCCGGCCGGGTCAGCGCGTAGAACGACTGGCGTCCTTCGGCCCGGTAGTCGACCAGCCCGCAGCCGCGCAGGCAGGCCAGGTGTTTGGAGACGGTGGACTGGGCCAGTCCCAGCTCGCCGGTCAGGTCCACCACCCGCGCCTCGCCCCGGGCCAGCCGGGCCACGATGCGCAGCCGCGTCTCGTCGGACAGGGAGTGAAACAGCGCCGCCGCGGGGGAGACACCCGCGGCGATGTCGGCGTTCACACACCGGCCCGCATCATCTTTAATCGCCATAGGGCGATGATAGCTATAGAAAGGGATGCATTGGCAAGGGGTGAGGGCGACGGCGCCGGGTGTCACGCCCGCGCCCTGACGATCCGGCCGCCTGAGCGGGTAGTCCCCGTTCCCGGCGGCGGTCCCCGGCCCCGTGCGGACGCCTGAACGGGTCGTCTCCGCTCCCGGTGGCGGTCCGCTCCGGCCTCGTGTGGACGCTTGAGCGGGCTGTCCCCGGTTCCCGGTGGCCCGCGTGTCGTGGTCCCTGGCCCGGCTCCGGCCCCGGCGCGGACGTCTGAGCGGGTTGTCTTCGCTCCCGGCGGTTCGCGTGTCGCGGTCTCCGGCCCCGGCTCCGCTCCTGAACGGGGTGTCCCCGCTTTCGGCGGCCCGCGTTGTCGCGGTCCCCGGCTCCGTGTGGACGCTTGGGCGGGCTGTCCCCGTTCCCGGCGGCCCGGTCGGTCACCTGTGGCGCCGTCGGGGCCGCGAGCGTCGTTCCCATGCGCGCCTACGCCCGGTCCGTCCGGTGTGACGCCCGGTTGATGCGGGCCTGATTGGAGATGTCTAGGGTGTTCTCGTGCCTGCCACGCTGAACGCTACGAAGACCCGAACCGCGCTGCGCACGTCGGCGCGCATCTCCCTGGAGATGCTGCTCGTCGTGCTGATGGCCGCGGTAAGCCTGTGGATCCTGGGCCGGATGTGGTCCGTCATCTGGCCACTCGTGATCGCCCTGCTCCTCACCACCCTGACCTGGCCGGTGACCCGCTTCCTGCGCCGGCACGGATGGCATCCCACCCTGGCCGCCTCGGCCGTGACCGCGCTCTTCCTGCTGGTCGGCGCCGGCATCGTGGTGCTGATCGCCGTCCCGGTGGCGTCCCAGGCGGGCGAGCTGACCGCCGGTGTGGTCAAGGGGATCCAGCACCTGCGTGACTGGGCCTCCGGGCCGCCGCTGAACATCGGCGCCGACCAGGTCAGTACCGCGTTCGACAGCGCGGTCACCCGCATCCAGGACAGCGTCGGCAGCATCGTCACCGCCACCCTCAGCGGGGTGGGCACCGTGGTCAACGGCCTGATCACCACCGTCCTGGCGCTCTTCCTCATGTTCTTCTTCCTCAAGGACGGCCCGCGGTTCCTGCCCTGGCTGACCCGTCAGCTGCCCGGCCGTCTGGCCACGGACGTTCCGGCCGTGGCCAGGCGCGGCTGGGACACGCTCGGCTCGTTCGTCCTCTCCCAGGCGTTCGTGGGCCTGCTCGACGCCGTCTTCATCGGACTCGGCCTGTGGATCGTGGGCGTGCCGCTGGTTCTGCCGCTGGCCGTCCTGACCTTCGTCTCGGCGTTCATCCCCATCATCGGAGCCCTGTTCGCGGGCTTCGTCGCGGTCCTCATCGCGCTGGTGTCGAACGGCCCGACGGACGCGTTGATCGTGCTCGCCATCATCGTCGCCGTGCAGCAGCTTGAGGGAAACGTGTTCCAGCCCATGGTGCAGAGCCGTGGCCTGGGCCTGCACGCGGCGGTGATCCTGCTGGCGGTGACGCTGGGCGGCAGCCTGGCGGGCATCGTGGGCAGCCTGCTCGCCGTACCGGTCGCCGCCCTGATCGCCGTGGGATGGAACTATCTCCGCGAACAGCTCAGCGACCCGCCCCAGGAGCCGGAGACCGAGAAGCCGGACACCGGGAAACCCGACACCGGGAAATCGGAGACCGGGAAGCCGGACCCCGGTGCGACCGTCCCCGCGCCGAAGCCCGCCTGACGCGCGGGCCGGACGAGAACGGCCGCGGTGACGGCGGCGGTGACGGCGCGGGGGATGTTCACCGGGCGAGCCGTCCGCCGGTTTCCGGGGTGTCGTGTCGTGCCGGGGACACGGACGGCGGCTCCGGGGCGGTGATCCTGCGGAAGAGCGGGGTGGGCTCGGGAAGTTCGCCGTCCCGCGCCGTGCACTGCCGGGTGATACGGGCGGCGGTGCCGGGCAGGAAGGGCGTCAGTTGGTCGCCCAGTGTCCCGCACGCCTGGACGAGTACGGAGAGAACGGCGTCGAGCCGGGACGCGGCGGTGGGCTCGCCGTCGCGTTCGGCCCTGGCCAGTTCCCAGGGCCGGATGTGGTTGATGTAGCGGTTGGCCTCGTCGACGATGGCCCAGACCGCCGCAGTGGCCCGGCGGAAGTCGACATCGGTCAGGGCCGCGTCGACAAGACCGGGTGCCTCGCGGCAGGCCGTCCGCAGGCCTTCCGACCCGGGCGCGTCGCCGCCGGTCCCGGGGACGTGCCCGCCGCGGTAGCGGTGGATCATGGCGACGACCCGGTTGACGAGATTGCCCAGGCCGTTGGCGAGCTCGTCGTTGGTCCGGGTGACGAGCCGCTCGACGGTGAAGTCGGTGTCCCCGCCGCGGGGCACGTCGCGAAGCAGCCACCAGCGGACGGCGTCGGTGCCGTACCGCTCGGCCAGGACGGCCGGGTCGGCCGTGGTCCCGCCGGATTTACTGATCTTGCGGCCGTCGGCGGTCAGGTAGCCGTGCACCACGATGTCGGTGGGCGGCGGTTCTCCGGCCGACAGCAGCATCGCCGGCCAGTAGACGGCGTGAAAGCGCAGTACTCCCTTGCCGACCAGGTGGACGCGGCGCTCGGCACCGGTCCACCACCGGCGGTGGTTCTCACCGCCGGTGCCGTAGTCCAGAGCGGTGATGTAGTTGCCGAGCGCGTCCCACCACACGTAGATGACCTGGCCGGGATCCCCGGGGACGGGGATGCCCCAGCCTCGGGCGCGGGTGGTCGACCGGGAGATGGAGAAGTCCTCCAGGCCGCCCGCGATGAAGCCGAGCACCTCGTTGCGGCGTTCGACGGGTTCGACGCGCAGGCGCCCGCTGGAGATGAGCTCGTACAGGCGGCCGGAGTAGCGGGAAAGGCGGAAGAACCAGTTCTCCTCGGCGACCCGCTGGGGCTCGGTGCCGTGGTCGGGGCAGCGGCCGCCGGGGAGTTCGGCCGGTGTGAGGAACTGCTCGCACCCGACGCAGTAGAGACCTTCGTAGTGTTTGCGGTAGAGGTCGCCGGCGTCGGCGCAGGCCCGCCAGAACCGCTCCACCCCGACGCGGTGGCGGGGGTCGCGGCTGGTGCGGATGACGTCGTCGGCCGACAGCGCCAGCGGCTCGCGCAGCGCGACGAACGCCTCGGCGTTGCGGTCGACGAACTCCTGGACGGCGACACCGGCGGTCTCGGCGGCCAGCACGTTCTTCAGTGAGTTGTCGTCGGTTCCGGTCTGGAACCGGACCCGGTCGCCCCGCCGCCGGTGGAATCTGGCCAGCACGTCGGCGTGGACGAGCTCCATCGCGAATCCCAGGTGGGGGCGGGCGTTGACGTAGGGAATCGTCGTGGTGACGTAGGTGTGCGGTGCGGTCATCGGAACCTCCGGAAGAAGCGGGGCTCCGACCGGTGACACACGCCGAGGCCCCGTCACAGGGCCTCGGAAAGATCATCCGTGCAGCGTCAGCGGCCCCGTGAGCGGGACATCATCGCCTGACGAGCGGACGCGTTCATGCGATCAAGGTAGCATCCGCCGGTCAACCGGGGCCGGTGGTTTTCGTGCCGCCCGGCGCTCGAAGGCGCCTGCGTCGTACGGGCGGGTCGTGTCCTCTCTGACGGGTCGGGAAGGTTGGCTACAGGTCGGACATCGCGGGCAGACCGGCCTGGCTGGCCTGGTAGGTGACCTCGGCGAGGACCTGTTGCCCGGAGGTGTTGGGGTGGAAGTAGTCCCAGGTGCTGAGCTGCCCGAGCGTGAAGGGGTGGGCGAACACGGCGTCACCGTCGTACCTGCAGGTGGTGTACTCCGCGCAGACCCGGGCGAGCACGCCGTTGAAATCGGCGACCCGCTGCCTGACCCGGTCACGGCGTGCCTCGTCCCCGGAGGCGGTCGAGCGGGGGGCGGCCAGCATCGACTGGCAGATGTTGAAGGCGGCCCAGGCCGCGCGGGCCGAGGAGCTGTCCTTGCCGACGAACCACAGGCGCTTGAGGTCGGGGATGCTGGCGACGAAGATCGACGCCTGCGGGATCCCGGCCGCCAGTTCCCCCATCGCCGCCCGGAAGCGGGTCTCGAAGTCGGCGACCGAGGTCATCGACGACTCCGAGGAGGCGCACGCGTCGTTGGCGCCCATGAGGATCGTCACGTAGTCGACGCCCTGGGAGGCCGCGGTCCTCGCCTGCCCGGCGAGGTCGATGATCTTGGCGCCCGACCGGGCGTCGTTGTGGGCGACGAGATCGGGGTTCTGCGCCCTGATCCGGTTGCGGTGGCTGTCGACCGAGGTGCTCGATCCCGTCGACCACGACCGGGCGGTGCAGTCGGCGAACCAGCCGCAGGCGTTGAATCCGCGGGTGATCGAGTCGCCCAGCCCGGCCATGGAACCGGGCGGCGCGACGGTGTCCGAGACCGCCGGGGTGGCGGGGACCACGGCCCAGCCGAGGGTGGCGGCGAGGACGAGGGCGATGCGGAGGGCATGGCGTTTCGACAAGGTACCTACCTTCGCCAGGGGGTGCTGGATGCTGATCGTGCATCGCCCCGGGCCCGCCGTACATAGGGGAAACAGAAAACTTACGCCTGGGTCAAGTCAACAGTCAGGGAGTTCGCGGCCGGTGCCCGCTCCCGGGCGTGTTTCCCGCTTCGTCCCCGGGAGGGCGCGGGGGGTTCGAGGTGCGGCCCGGCCCGCGTGTCCCTCGTACCTCGCGGTCGATCGCCCAGGCGTCCGCCGTCGGGCCCACGTGCCCGAGCTTGTCGGGGTTGATCACCGAGCGGATCGTCTGGACCTGCCCGTCGAGGACATCGAGCGCCAGGATGTGGAGCACCCTGCCGTCCCGGTCGCGGAAGACCGCGCCCGGCTCGCCGTTGACCTCGCACGGCTCGAACGTCACGCCGATCCGGGCCATCCTGGAGAAGGCGGAGACGAGCAGCCGGGCCACGTTCCGGGCGCCGACGACGGCCCTGGCCAGCTGCGGGGCCTTGCCGCCGCCGTCACCGACCATCGACACATCGGCGGCGAGCAGGTCCCGCAGGCCGTCGACATCGCCCTCGCGGAGGGCGCAGAAGAACCGCGACGCCAGCTCCTCCCGCTCCGCGCGGGCCGCCTCGAAACGCGGCCGCCCGGCGGTCATGTGCCGCCGCGCCCGCACCGCCAGCTGACGGCACGCCGCCTCCGAGCGCCCCACCGCCGACGCGACCTCGTCGAACCCGAAGCCGAACACCTCCCGCAGCACGAACACCGCGCGCTCCAGCGGGCTGAGCCGCTCCAGCAGCAGCAGGGCCGCCATCGACACCGAGTCGGCCAGCTCCGCCGACCGCGCCGGATCCCCGTACGGGTCGGCGAGCAGCGGCTCGGGAAGCCACGGCCCCACGTACTCCTCCCGCCGCACCCGCGCCGAGCGCAGCACGTCGATCGAGATCCGCGTCACCACGGCCGACAGGAAGGCCTTGACCGACGTCGGGTGTGTCGGAGAGGCCTCGAAACGCAACCAGGTCTCCTGCACCGCGTCCTCGGCCTCACCCACACCACCCAGGATCCGGTAGGCGATCGAGAACAACAGCGGCCGCAGCTCCTCGAACTCCTCGACCCTGCTCATACCGAACCTTCCGCGACGTCCCGGCGGAGGGTGGGGCGGGGCCGGGTTCCCGCCCGGCCCCGGCGTCGGAGCAGCCGGGCCCCTCGGCCGGTGGCCGAGGTCGCCGTCGCCGCCGTCACCCGGTGCCTCCGCGCCACGAGCCGCGGCACCGGATGCCGCCCGCCGCGAACATCCACATGATCATCATCCTTTGCGATCGCAAATCAACCCTCTAGGTGAGACAGTCTGGCCGCCCTTGAGGTGTTCTTTAACCCCCGGTTCCGAACGGGAACCGTGTGCCGCCGGTCAGCCGGTGAAGGGCTCGACGCCGAAACGGCCCCAGGCGATGAACGCCGCGAGCACGAGATAGACCAGGTTCAGCATCACGAACGCGAACTCGCCGCGGCGGCCATGGGTGATCATCGCGCCGACCATCAGCAGGACCCAGCAGACGGCGGTCACCGGTACCAGAACCGGTACGACGCCGAGTGCGGCGGGCAGGATCAGGCCCGCCGCGGCCAGGAGTTCGAGGACGCCAAGGGTCTTGACGAACCCGGCACCGGCGTCCTCGGTCCATCCCCCACCGTGCACCGTGGCCAGTCTCTCCTTGGGCACGAATGTCTTGCTGATACCGCCGGCCAGGGCTACCGCGGCCAGCAGCCCGGCGGCGATCCACAGCGCGAGGTTCATCGTCTACTCCTTGATCGAGGATTGCCTGCACCTCGTAGACGAGACGGCGACCCCCGCTGTGACATCCCCGGATCACACTTCGGACGTCTCCCGGCCCGCCGCCGGTGCCGGGGTCCTCGACGGGACACGACCGGCATCCAATTGGATGCGGGCGAGGGACGGGCCCGCTCCGGCGGAGGCTGAGGCTGAGGGCGAGGGCGCGGGGGTGTGACGCTCACCCGAGGACCCGGCGGGCCACCGCGCTGACGTGCAGCTCGTCGGGGCCGTCGAGGAGGCGGGCCATCCGGCCGGTACGGAACAGCGCGGGCAGCGGGGTGCCCGGCCCCAGCCCGGCCGCGCCGTGGACCTGGATGGCCGCGTCGGTGACCTGCTGCAGCATCCGGGCGGCGGCCACCTTCGCCAGGCCGGTCTCGATCCTGGCGTCCAGCCCCGCCTCCACCAGGGCCACGGCCTCGAACACCAGCGGGCGGGTGGTCCTGATCGCGAGCAGCGCGTCGAAGACGAGCGCCTGGACAAGTTGCAGGTCGGCGAGCCGTCCCGAGGCCGTCGGCCGTGAGCGGGCCCGCTCGCGCATGAGGGCGAAGGCGCGCTCGGCCTGGCCGAGCCAGCGCAGGCAGCGCAGCAGGCGGCCGAGCCGCACCCGTCCGGCGAGCACGCGCAGTCCCCGTCCGGGCTCCCCGAGGAGATGGCCGGGCGGGACGGTGACCGCGTCCAGGGCGATCTCCCACTGGCCGCCCGCGCCGAGGACCGGCAGCTCACGGACCACCCGGAAGCCGGGCGCGCGGGTGGGGACGAGCAGCAGGGACAGGCCGGTCGTGGATGGCGGGGTGCCGGAGGTACGGGCGAGCACGGCGGCCAGGTCCGCGTCACCCGCACCGGTGACGAACCACTTGCGCCCGTGGACCGTCCAGGATCCGTCGGCCTCCTGGACGGCCCGGGTCGCGGTGAGGCCGGGTTCCGAGCCGGGCGCGTCCGGTTCGGTCATCGCGTTGCACATGGTCAGCTGCCCGCTCGCCAGCCGGGGCAGGTAGAGGTCCCGTACGGCCGGGTCGGCGTGTGCGGCCAGGGTCGTCACGTCCAGCAGCGCCGTGGAACCGAGCACGCCCGGACCGTGGTCGCTCGCGCCCTCCGCCTCGGCCACGTGCGCGTACTCCGTCAGCGACAGGCCCGCGCCGCCCAGCTCCACCGGCAGCGGCAGCCCCCAGAGCCCCTCGGCGCGCGCCCGGCACCTGAGCCGGGCGAGGAGCTCACGCGCGGGCGCGCCTCCCGCGTCCAGTTCCGCCTCGTACGGCATGACCTGCTCGCGGACGAATCCGGCCACCCGCTCGCGCAACGCGAGCACCCCCGGCGGGCAGGCGGGCGCCCCCCAGGTATCCCGGCCGGGTGGTTCGGTGACGGCCTGCTGTGACATTCCAACTCCATACATGTCGGGAACTGATTGAAAAATTCATCCGACTTCCTGCTGTGGAACAGGTCGCGTAGACGCGCGCCGAAGTTCCCGTTCGCGGCAGGCACGACTCGCGGCCACTGCCGCGGGAGAGGAGAGCCATGGCACACCCCGTCACCGTCACGGCGGCGCACCCGCTCGACGGCCTCGCCCTGCGGGCGGTGGGGCCACCCGCCCTCACCGCCGTCGCCACCCGGCATCTGACCCTGCTGGGCGCCGACGACCTCGGATCGACCGCGTCGGACGGCCCCGGGATCGTGTCACTCGGCGGTACGGGCGGGCGCCCGCTCACCGCCGAGATCGTCTGGGCGGCCCTCGCCCCGGAGGAGGAGGTGAGCGACGAGACCACCGCGCAGGCCGCGACCGGGGTCGCCCACGTGCACGGCCGCCGCGACGGCGAGCCGCGCGGCCTGGCCGCCGACTACCTGACGACCGCCTGCTCGGTACTGGCCGTCCAGGGGCTCCTGGCCGCCCTCGTCGGCCGTGCCCGAGGCTGCGCGGTCGAGACCGTGCGGACCGGTATGGACCTGGCCGGGCTGCTCGCCGTCGGCCAGTATCTGGCCGCCGCCACCGCAGGGGACGAGGAGGCGGTGCCGTTCTCGCCCGGCGGGCCGCCCTTCACCACGGCCGACGACGTGTGCTTCGAGGTCGAGACCCTCGACCCGGCCGCGTGGGTGGCCTTCTGGCGGGCACTGGGGGTGGCCGAGCGCCTCGCCGGATCGGCGTGGAAGTCCTTCCAGTTCCGCTACGCCACGGCCTGCTGCCCGCTCCCCGGTGAACTGCACGCGCGGGCCCGCGCGACGGACTGGGCGGGCGTGCGGCGGGCCGCGAAGGAGTCGGGAGCCTCGGTGTGCGCGCTGCGCTCCCTCACCGACCGGCTGGCCGAGTCCCGCCCGGAGGCGCCCTGGCGACTGTCGCCGCTTCTCCCGGCCTCCCGGCCCCCCTCGCGGCGCGCGGCGGCCGAGACCGCCCGCCCGCTGGCCGGGCTCACGGTCCTGGAGGCCGGGCGGCGGATCCAGGCGCCGCTCACCGCCCACCTGCTGGGCCTGCTCGGCGCGGACGTGGTACGGATCGAGCCGCCCGGCGGGGACCCGCTGCGCGGCATGCCGCCCATGTGCGGTGACCTGTCGGCCCGGTGGCTCGCGCTCAACCGGGGCAAACGCGCGGTGGAGATCGACATCAAGTCCGCCTCGGGCCGCGCCGGGCTACGCGACCTGGTCGCGGACGCGGACGTCTTCGTGCACAACTGGGCCCCGGGCACGGCCGAGCGCCTCGGCCTGGACGACGGCGACCTGTCGGCGGTCAACCCCGGGCTGGTCTACGCCTACACCAGCGGCTGGGCCGGGCGGCTGGCCGACGTGCCGCTGGGCACCGACTTCATGGTCCAGGCCCGCACCGGCGTGGGCGAGGCCGTACGGCCCGCCGGTGAACCGGCCGCGCCGTCGCTGATGACCCTGCTGGACGTTCTCGGCGGCCTGCTCGGCGCCGAGGCGGTGCTCGCCGGGCTCCTGCTGCGCGAGCGCGACGGGCGTGGCGTACGGGTGGACTCCTCGCTGCTCGGCGCGGCCGAGGTGCTCACCGGGCCCGCGCTGCGCCGGGCCGCCGACGGCGGGAACTACCGCGCTCCGGAGGGTTTCCGCCGCCCTCTGCGGACGGCGGACGGCTGGGTGAGCGTCGCCGACGACCCCGCCGGAAATATGGGCACGGCCTCGCTTCATGCGACCTCTTATAACGCGGCTTCTCCCACCGAGGCTTCTCCCACCGAGGCCGCTTCCACCGAGGCCTCTCCCAACGTGGCCCCTCTCACCGAGGCTTCTCCCAACGCGGCCTTTTCCACCGATGTCGCTGATGTCGCAGAGGTCGCCAACGTCGTCGACATCGCGGAAAGCAGCGCGGAAAGCAGCGCGATGACCTCGGCCGAGGTCATCGCCTCGCTCCGGCGCCGGGGACTGCGGGCCACCATCGTGACGACCGCCCTGGACGCCCTGCCCGACGACCCGCGTTTCGCCTCCGCCCTCACCCGTGACGAGCACGGGGCCCTGGCCGTACCCGCTCCCTGGAGGTTCGCGTGACCCTGCACCTGGACGACCTGGTACCCGCAACCCTGAGACGCCGGTGGGCCGCCGACGGCACCTGCCCGGACCTCGACCTGTACGCCCTGTTCCGCACCCGCCGCCTGGCGGCCCCGGACCGGGTCGCGGTGATCGACACGGCGGGCGAGCTCACCTACGCCGGACTGGACCGCCTGGTCAGGGCCGCCGCGGCCGGACTGCGCGGGCTCGGCGTCTGCGAGGGCGACGTCGTCGGCGTCCAGCTGCCCAACGGCCGGGACGCGGTCGTGGCGGACCTGGCGGTGGCGGCGCTCGGCGCGGTGGCGCTGCCGTTCCCCGCGGGCCGGGGGGTGGCCGAGGCGGCCTCCCTGCTGGGCCGCTCCGGCGCGCGGGCCGTCGTCGCCGCCGTCGACCACCGGGGCGCCGCCCACGCCCGCGAGCTGGTGGCCGCCGCCGACGACCTACCGGGCCTGCGGGCGGTGATCGCCGCCGGGCCGCAGGAGCCCCCGCCGGGCAGCGTCGCCTGGAGCGAGGTGCTGTCGGCCGATGGCGGCGCCTTCGTCCCGGCCAGGCCGGACCCGGACGGCGCGGCCCGCATCCTGGTCTCCTCGGGATCGGAGTCGGAACCCAAGATGGTCGCCTACTCCCACAACGCGCTCGCCGGAGGCCGGGGCAACTTCATGGCCACCCTCATTCCCGGCGGGAGCACGCCGCGCTGCCTGTTCCTGGTACCGCTCGCCTCGGCCTTCGGCAGCAACGGCACCGCCGTCACCCTGGCCAGGCACGGCGGCTGCCTGGTGCTCCTCGACCACTTCTCTCCCCGGGCCGCGCTGGCGGCGATCCGCGACCACCGGCCCACCCACGTGCTGGCCGTACCGACCATGATCCGCATGATGCTCGACCAGCCGGACATCGGGCCGACGCCGCCCATGACGGCGCTGGTGCTGGGCGGCGCCGAGCTGGACGCGGCCACGGCGGCCGAGGCGGGCGAGGCGTTCGGCTGCCCGGTGATCAACCTGTACGGCTCCGCCGACGGGGTGAACTGCCACAGCGGGTTCCGTCCGGCCACGACGGGCGACGGCGGCCCCGGCGTGGTGGTGGGGCTGCCCGACCCGCTGGTGGCCGAGATCCGCATCGCCGAGCCCCCGGACGGGGAGGGGGTCGGCGAGATCATCGCGCGTGGTCCGATGACCCCGATGTGCTACGTCGGCGCGCCGGAGCTGAACCGGCGCTACCGCACGGCGGACGGCTGGGTCCGTACCGGCGACCTGGGGGTGATCGACGCCGACGGGCGGCTGCGCCTGATGGGCAGGCTCAAGCAGGTCGTCATCCGAGGCGGCGCCAACATCAGCCCGGCCGAGGTGGAACACGCGCTGGCGGACCATCCCGAGGTACGCGAGGTGGTGTGCCTGGGCGTACCCGACCAGGTGATGGGGGAGCGGCTGGCCGCCTGCGTGGTGCCGCGCCCCGGGTGTGCCCCCGACCTCCCGGGCCTGTCCTCCCACCTGCTCCGGCGCGGACTTGAGCGGGGCAAGCACCCCGAACACCTGCTGCTGGTACGCGAGATGCCGCTGACCCCGGCGGGCAAGCCCGACCGGGACGCGCTGCGCGATCTCCTGCCCGGCGGGCACCGCGAGTCCGCGTGACCCCTCCCGGGCCGAAGGCGCCTTCGGCCCGGGAGGGACCCTCGCTCAGGCGGCCCGGTCGGCGGCCTCCAGCGACTCGATGAGCTGGGTACGGGCCCGCGCCACCCGGGAGCGCACCGTACCGATGGGGCAGCCGATCAGCGAGGCGGCCTCGGCGTAGGGCAGGCCGACGACCTGGGTGAGCACGAAGGCCTCACGCCGCTCGTGCGGCACCTTGGCCAGCAGGTCCGCCAGGACCACCCCGTCCTCGCGTCCCGGTAGCCCTCGGGGCTGACATCGTTCGGCGGCGGCCTGCCAGTCGGCGAGATCGGCGATCCTGGGGCGGCAGGACGCCGACCGGAACCGGTCGACGACGACCCGCCGGGCGATGGACAGCAACCAGGTCCTGGCCGACGAGCGACCGGCGAAGCGGGGCAGGCTGCGCAGGACGCGCACGAACGTCTCCTGGGTCAGATCCTCGGCCGACGGGGCCCCGGCCAGATAGGCGACGAACCTGCGTACGTCGGCGTAGACCGCGCGGGTGAAGGCCTCGACGTCCGCGGGCGCTCCTCCGCGCGCGGCCAGTGCGAGCACCGTCAGCTGCTCGTCGGAGCACGCGCTGGTGTCGTGGTCGGGGGCGCGGTGGTCGCGCGTGACAGAACTCATGATGATCGTTCCTTGGGTCGCGGTGCAGAACGGATACACGGTCCGGGGATGGGTGGCCCCTGACGGGCTGGTGGAGGAGACAGGGGCACGGGGCGGGAGGTCACGGGCATCGGTGAAGGCGGGCCGCGAGGCCACCCGACAACCGCCCGCACGGGCCGCGTCATCGCGCCCGCCGTCGTTCGCCGGTCATGTGCGTCGCCCGCCGGGGCCGTCTTCGCGGGCCGCACCATTACGCCTGCTGTCATTCGCCGGTCATGCGCGCCGCCTGCGGGCCGCACTACTACGTCCGCTGTCGTTCGCCGGTCATGTGCGTCGCCCGCCGGGGCCGTCTTCGCGGGCCGCACCATTACGCCTGCTGTCATTCGCCGGTCATGCGCGCCGCCTGCGGGCCGCACTACTACGTCCGCTGTCGTTCGCCGGTCATGTACGTCGCCCGCGGGGACCGCTTTCGCGGGCCGCGTCACTACGCCCGCCGTCACGGAGACCCCGGTACGGGAACCCCGGCGGGTCCGCGAGCGACTGTCTGGACCGCGGTTGTCACGAGGACTCCGCGAGGGGAAGGAGGCCGCGATGCGGCTGGAACGACCGGCAGGCCCCGGGCGCGGCGCGGCCGGGGAACGGCAGGTGACCGTCCTGCTCACCTCGGCCATGGGGGTGTCGATGCTCCAGCTCTTCCTGATCGGCGCGCTCGGCCCGCGCCTGGTCGGGGAGGCGGGCATCTCCCGTACGGCGATCGGCCTGACCACGACCGCCGGGTTCGGGGTCGCCGCGCTGCTCTCGCTCACCGCCGGTCGCTGGGTGGACCGGCTGGGCGCCCGCCGCTGCCTGGTCGCCCTGCTGTTGCTGGCCGCGGCGGCGCTGGCCCTGATCGGTGCCGCCTCCGGCACGTTCGTCCTGCTGGCGGCGGTGGCCCTGGGCGGGCTGCCGCAGGCGCTGGCCAATCCCGCCACCAACAAGATCATCATGGCGGCGGTCGAACCGGCCCGGCGCGGCGCGGTCACCGGCTGGAAGCAGTCCGGGGTACAGCTCGGCGCCCTCGCGGCGGGACTGCCGCTGGCGGTGCTCGCCGCCTGGACGGGATGGCGCGGCTCGGTGTGGACGGCCGCCGCGATCGCCGTCCTCATCGCCTGCTGGGCCCTTCGCGCGCTGCCGCCCGACCCCGGCCCCGCGCAGGCGCCGCCACCCCGGGACGTGCCGCGCGCCCGCGTCGGCAGGCTGGCGCTGTTCTCCTTCCTGCTGGGGTGCGGGATCGCCTCGGTGAACACCTACCTCGCGCTCTTCGGGGCCGAGCGGCTGGGGCTGGGACCGGTCGTGGCGGCGTGGCTGGTCGCCGCGCTGGGCGTCACCGGCGTGGCGGGCCGGGTCGGCTGGTCGCGGCGGGCAGGCCGTCTGGACCGGCCCGAAGCGCTGCTCGCCCCTCTCGCGGCGGGGGCGTGCGGGGCCGCGCTGCTGCTCGCGGCGGCCTCGTCGGCCCCCTTCCTGGTCTGGGCGGGCGCGGCGGCCGTCGGCGCCTTCGCCGTCGCGGGCAACGCGGTCACGATGGTCGCGGTGATCAGGCGCGCCGACCCGCGCGGCGCCGGTCGCGACTCCGCGCTCGTCTCGGCGGGCTTCTTCGCCGGGTTCGCCGCCGGGCCGCCCCTGTTCGCCGTCCTCGTCGAGGCCGCGGGGTACGGGCCGGGCTGGGTGCTGGTGGCCGCCGGGTTCGCCGCCGCCTCGGCCGTCGCGGCACCGTCGCGGTTCCGGGCCGGGGCGGCGCGGTGAGGTGGGCGGAGGAAGCGCTGGCGGACCTTCTCGCCCGGGCGGGGACCACCGAGGCCGACGTGGCCGGGCGGTGGCCGCTGCACGCCGATCCCGGCTCCGGCCGCTGGACGACCACCGCCCGCGGGTCATGGACCGGTGGTTTCTGGGCGGGCCTGCTCTGGCTGCGGGCGATCGTGAGCGGCGATCCCGCCGACCGGGCCGCCGCGACCGGCCGTACCGCGCGGCTCGGCCCCTGGGTCGAGGCCGACACCGCGACCCGGGGCCTGATCCTCTGGTACGGCACCGCGTTCGGCGTGGCGGGCGGGGACGCCTCGGCGACGGCGCTGCGCGACCGCGCGGCGCGGGCCTGCCTGGACGCCTACGACCCCGGGCTCGGCCTGGTGCCCTGGGGTGGCGCGTTCGGCGGCCCCCGCGAGGTGGCCCGGGTCGACGGGCTGCCCGGCCTCGCGCCCCTGCTGCGCCTGATGGGGCCCGGCGGGATCACCGCCGCCCGCGACCAGCTCGAACTGCAGCTCGGGCTCACGCTCGGGGAGCGGGAGCCGCGCCCGGCCTGGCGGGCGCGGCCGGACGGCACCTGGACCCACCACCCCGATCCGGCGCCCGGCTGGAGCCGTACGGTGGCGTGGCTGTCGCTGGCGGTCGCCGACGCCGGTGACGAGGCGGCGCGGCGAAAACTGCTGGGCCATCCCCGGGTGGCCGACAGGTTCGCGGCGACCTCGCCCGCCGTCCCACCGGCCCGGACCGGCGGTCCCCCCGACACCTCGGCCGCCGCGATCGAGGCCGTGGCCGCTCTCAAGCTGGCCGCGCGGGTCCTCGCCACCCGCCCGCGGACGGCGGCCCGGCTGCGGGAGCGGGCCGTCGCCGTGCTGGGCGAACTGGTCACCGCGCACCTGCGCGACGGCCGCCTCCTGGACGGGTGCTATGACATCGAGCACGGCGTGGCCACCCGCCACGAGCTGGTGTGGGGCGACTTCTTCCTCGCCGTGGGCCTGGCGATCCTCACCGGGGCGATCAGCCCCTTCACCTGCTGAGCACCGCGACCGGCACGTTTTGGGAGCGGGCCGGTGACGGGTACGGGAACGTCCACGTGCCTCCTTTCTGGAACTTCCCGAAACTTTCGTGAAGCGGGGGCCGGTTCGCACGGAACCGCCCCCGCACGAGCGGTCAGCCCAGGGCCGCGGTCAGCGCGTCGGCGTTGGCCCGGTACACCGCGAGCAGATCCAGCTCCCGGCCGGGGAAGTTGTCGATGACCACGCGCTTCGCCCGCACGCCGGACAGGGCGTCGCCGCCGGGCATGGCGGAGTTGTCGAGCACCAGCTGGGGCTTCTTGGCGGCCAGCTCGGAGATCTGCCCGGCGGTGGGCGGCTGCGGGCCGAACACCCCGGCGGGCCGGGTGCCGGCCAAGTCGGCGGCCCAGGCGACGAACGCCTGCGAGACGATCACCGGCGCGGTGCCCCCGGTGGCGGCGGTGACCTTCTCCTTCAACGCGGTGTACTCGGTGTCGAAGGCCGTGGTCCACGCCTCGGCGGCCTTCGCGGTGCCGAACTCACCTCCCAGGCGCCGTACCTCGGCCCTGACCTTGTCGGGGGCGTTGTCCAGGGAGACCTCGATCAGTTTGGCCCCGGACCCGGCGGCCTCCTTGAGCTTTCCGGCGAAGCCCTCGAAGGCGGCGTACAGCACCACGTCGGCGTCGGCCACCGTGGCCAGGTCCGAGGGCTTGGGGTCGTAGTCGGCGGCGTGGTGCACGCCGGGCGGGACGATCACCGTGATGTCGGTCGCGCCCGCGGCCTTGGCGAACCCCGCCTCCCAGGTGGAGGCCGCGACCACCTTCAGGCCGCCCCCCGACGAGGAGCCGCCTCCCGAAGGGGCGGCCTCCGAGGCCTCCTGGACGCTTCCGCAGGCGGCCACGGCCAGCGCGGTGACGGCCGCCAGGGCGGCGAGACGGAATCGGCGCGAGATGATCATTTCGTGAGGATCCTTTCCGGGATCGAGTAGAGAAGGACGGTGCAGAGCCCGCCGACCAGCACCAGCACCGGGCCGGGCGGGAGGTCGAGGAGCAGGGCGAGCAGGAAGCCGCCCAGGTTGAAGGCGAGCCCGAAGGTGACCGACCAGCCGACCATCGCCGACAGCGACCGGCCGACCCGGCGCGCGGCCAGGGCGGGCAGCAGCGTGAGCGCGTCGACCAGCAGCGCCCCGGTCAGCCGGATGGCCGAGGCGATCGCCACCGCGATCACCACCAGCAGGACGAGCGTGAGCCGCTCCACGGCCACCCCCGAGCAGACGGCCAGCTCACGGTCGTGCAGCAGCAGGGCCAGGTCCTTCCTGCGCAGCCCGTACAGCACCGGGACGAGCGCGGCCAGGACGGCGAGCGCGGCCACGTCCCCGGGACGGGTCGCCAGGATCGACCCCCACAGCAGCTCGAACGCCCCGTTGGCGTTCACCCCGGAGATCGACAGCACCAGCAGTGCCGCCGCGATGGCCAGCGTCATCAGCAGGCCCATCGCCCCCGACAGCCCCGCGCTGCTGCGGGCCAGCGGTGTGAGCGCGCCGCCGGTCAGCGCGCACAGCACCAGCGCGCACAGCAGCGGATCCAGGCCGGTCAGCAGGCCGATCGCGATGCCCAGCAGCGCGACGTGCATCATCGCGAAACGGACCGGCATGATGTCCAGCCCCACGATGAACACCCCGACGATCGGCAGCGCCACCGAACCGAGCAGTAGCGCCAGCAGGGCGAGCCGGACCGAGGGGATCTCCAGCAGTGGCCAGATCGAGTTCACCGGACCTCCCGCAGCCGCCCGGCGGCCATCTCGGCCACCCGCCCGCACGCCTGGGCGACCACCCGGTCGTGGGTGACCACCACCACGCTCACCGCCAGCCCGGCCAGCACACCGGCGACCTGCTCCTGACCGGCGAAGTCCAGGGCCGCGGTCGGCTCGTCGGCCAGCACCAGCCCCGCCCCGGCCGCGACCTGTCCCAGCGCCCGTGCCAGGTAGGCGCGCTGCAACTGGCCACCGGACAGGGTGGACAGCGGGCGGTCCAGCAGGGTGCCCACTCCTAGGTCCTCGGCCGCGGCGAACGCCCGCCCGGCGTGCCCGCCGCTGGCCAGCAGCTCGCGGACCAGCAGCGGGAAGCGTCCGGCCGCCTGCCGCTGCGGGATCCAGGCGACCTCGGCGCGGCGTCGGGCCCAGTCGGCCGGGGTGCGCGCCCGCCGCCCGGAGACCTCGATCACGCCGGAGACCTCGCGGTGCAGCCCGAGCAGCGCGCGCAGCAGCGTGCTCTTGCCCGAGCCGTTGGTGCCGGTGATGGCCAGGTGCTCGCCGGGGGCGAGTGCCAGGTCGACGGCGTCCACCGCGAGGAGCCTGCCGTGTCGGCAGCTCACGGCGGACAGGCGCAGACCGGCGGCACCGGCGGGGGAGTCGGAAGAGGGGACGGGCATAGGCGTACTCCGGTTGGGGGGAGGGGCACGGTGGCGGCCGGGCGGACACAGGTCCGCCCGGGAGGGCATCGTGAGAAGACGGGACCGCCTGTGGAGGTCGGCCCGTGAGAGGGGAGCGGCTCAGCCGAGGATCGGCGGCGGGGCCCGCCCGCCGAGCGCGTACCGCAACAGCGCGGAGCGCGGGAGCGTCGGCGCGGGGAAACTCGCACGGCCCGGGCGGGCGGGTTCGGCCGTCTGGCCGCACCGGACCCTCAGCAGCCGCAGCAGCCGGACGGCGAGGCGGCGCAGCACCGCCCACAGCGCGGCCTCGCCGCGCGCCAGCCACAGCGCGGCCAGCGCCCCCGCCCAGCCGTGCGTCACCACCATGCCCAGCCCGGGAACCAGCCCCGAATGCGCGTGCCCACCGGCCTCGGCCAGCGGCGCGATGAGGTGAACCGTGGAGAAGAGCAGGTGCAGCGCCACCTGCGTGGCCGCCAGCAACGGCCAGATCGTCGCCATGCCGCGCTCACCGCCGGTCGCGGGCAGCGCCACCAGGAACGCCAGCGCCAGGGCGCACGCCGCCGCCGGCGCGGAGACGACGCCCCCGCCGGACAGGTGCGCGAGCACTCCGAGCGCCAGGCACACCACGGCGAAGGCCGCGGCGCGGGCGAGACGTAACGTCACGCTGACGGGCACGGCCGGCGGACCACTCCGCTCACCGCACGCCGCCGGGACGGTCCCGGCGAGCGGCCGTCGACCGGATGCCCGCACCACTCGCCACCGGCGCGGCGAGCGCGGGCCCGGTCGGGCCCGGCGGGCTCCCGGCGTTCCTTTACGGCGCGGCGTAACGCGGTGACGACGGTCCTGCGAACGGCGCCGGGCCGCCGGAGTTTCTCCACGGCGCGGCGTGGCGCGGTGACGACGGTCTTGCGAACGGCGTCGGGCCGCCGGGGTCTCTCCACGGCGCGGTACGGCGCGGTGGCAACGGTCGTACGGATGAATCGTGGCGGGGACGCCATCGTGGGCTCCAGGAGGGACCTTTCGCCGTGCCCTCGGCGCGGACCGGCGAGAACGGAAGGGACGCCTCCGCGGAAGAAGACGAGCGGAGGACGTCGTGGTCACGGGGGCACGCCGCCGCCGGACCCTTCCTCCAGGTCCCTCAGCCGGCGTGTCGCGGCACGGGCGGGCCGCGCCGCCGCAGCACCGGCAGGATCTCCCAGCCGCCGTACGGCCGCACCTCGGCGGCCGGGACGGCCCGCCACACCGGCGGGGCCACCTCGGCGGGGACGGTGAGCAACAGCCTGATCAGCGGTCTCGGCCCGCCGTACAGGCGGATCATCAGCCACAGCGCGCTCTCGCCGCGGTGCAGCCACCAGCCGGTGCCCAGCGCCGCCACCAGGTGGACGACCGTCATGCCCAGCCCGGAATGGCCGTGCTCGGCGGAGGACATCGCGTGCGACGCGGGCGCGGCGCGGGCGAACAGCTCGTGCAGCAGGATCTGCGCGCCGGTGGTCGCGCCGAGCACGACCTCCACCCCGCGTTCGCGCCCGTTCAGCGCGTACGCCACGCAGAAGGCGACCAGTGCGCCGACAACGGCCAGGTGCGGCGGGATCAGACCGCCCCCGGCCAGGGCGTGGCCGCCCGCGGAGACCGCGAGGCACATCGTCGCGAAGACGACGGCTCGCGGCACGCGCAGCGCCGACGCCGTGGGGGTCACGAAAGACATCCTGTCAGCCGGGCGGCCCGCCGAGAAGACCAGGACGATGGATCATGTCTCCGGCTGTCGCGACCGGGTGCGTGAATCTCACACCCGGACATACGCGCCGACGGCCCGCGCCGTTCACCCGAAAACCGGCAGCCCGCCCCTCTCTAACGTGACTCCCACGCCTCCCAGAGGCGGGCGTAACGGCCACCGGCGGCGACCAGCTGTTCGTGGGGCCCCTCCTCGACGATCCGCCCGTGCTCCAGGACGACGACACGGTCGGCGGAGACGGCCTGGGTCAGCCGGTGCGCCACGACCAGGGTGGTCCTGCCCCGGGTGGCCGCGGCGGCCGACTCCTCCAGCACGCGCGCGCCCATGCTGCCCGCCTCCGCGGTGGCCTCGTCCAGTACGGCGACGGCCGGGTCGGCCAGTACCAGCCGGGCCAGGGCGAGCTGCTGCGCCTGGGCGGGCGACACCTCGTGACCGCCCTCCCCGACCACGGTGTCGAGTCCCTCAGGCAACGCCAGCGCCCACGGCAGCGCCCCGACCACCTCCAGCGCCGAGGCGACCTGCTCGGCCGTCGCGCCGGGGCGGGCCAGGCGCAGGTCCTCGACGAGGGGCCCGGCGAAGACGTGGGTCTCCTGGGTGATGATCGCGACGTGCCCGCGCAGCCTCGCCGTGCTCAGCGAGGAGGGGGAGACCCCGCCGATCAGCACGCCGCCGCCGGTCGGGCGCAGCGACCCGGCCGCGACGGCGGCCAGGGTCGACTTGCCCGCGCCCGTCGAGCCGACCAGGGCCACCCGGGCCCCGGCGGGGACGCGCAGGGTGACGCCGTGCAGGACCTCGGTGGAGCCGTCGTAGCTGAAACGTACGTCGGCCAGGTCGAGGGAGGCGTCGGCCGGTTCCGGTCCTCCCCCGGTTTCCGGGGTGGAGATGTCCGGGTCGGACTCCAGATGGGCCACGCCGACCAGCCTGGCCAGGCTCGCCCCGGCCGCCTGCACCTCGTCGAAGACGAACAGCAACATGCCGATCGGGTTGAACAGCCGGTGGAACAGCACGGCCGCGGCGGCGGCCTCGCCGACGGTGACGGCGTCCGCGCGGACCAGCAGGAACCCGGCGACCAGGATGGTGGTCAGGCCGCAGAACTCGGCCCTGTTGACCCGGCCCACGAGACGGGTGAACAGGTCCAGCACCCCCACCGACACCTCTCTCGAATCGCGGGAGGCGGCCTCGATGGCACGCAGGTGGTCTTCCTCCAGGCGGTAGGCGTGGACCGTGCGCACCCCCTGCATGCTCTCCACCAGCCGCTGCGACGAGCGGGCGACCGCGGTGCGCTGCCTGGCGTAGTAGGGGGCGGCCCGGGGGAGGTACCAGCGCAGCGCCAGCGCGTACAGCGGCACCGAGACGGCACCGGCCAGGCCGAGCCGCCAGTCGAGGCCGACCATCGCGGCCAGGCTCAGCGTGCCGAGCAGGATCGAGGCGATCACGCCGGGGACGACGTCGGAGACGGCCTTGGTGACCTCGGCGGCGTCCGCGCTGACGCGTGACAGCAGGTCGCCCCGGCCCGCGCGCTCCAGCCTGGTGAGCGGGAGCGTGAGGGCCCTGGCGACCGTACGCTCGCGAAGGACGGCCAGGATCTGGCCGCCCAGCCTGGCCACCAGGTAGGACGTCAGCCCGGTGGCCGCGCCGCCGACGAGGGCCGACACCGCGATGGCCACGGCGACCGCGACGATCACCGCGGTGCCCGACTGCTCGCGCACGCGGTCGACGAGGACGCCCATCACGTACGCGGGGATGACCGCCGCCGTCGCGCCGAGCAGGCCCACGAGCAGTGTCACGGCCACCGCGCCCCGGCGTTCGCGCAGGTGGGCGCGGAGCCAGTGCCAGGTCTCACCGCCGGTCGCGACCGGCAGCGGATCCTGTTCCCGTGGCGCGCTCATCGCTGTACCGCCCGCCTGTAGTCGTCGTCGGTGGCGCCCAGGCCAGTGTGTGACCCCTCGGCGACCACCTTGCCGTCGTCCAGCACGACCACCCGGTCGGCGGCGGCGAGCAGCGCGGGGCTGCTGGTCACGACCACGGTGGTGAAGGCGCCGCCCTCGGGGTGGCGCAGGGAGCGCAGGCCCCGGGCGATGGCCTGCTCGGTGACCGCGTCCACGGCCGTGGTCGGGTCGTGCAGCACCAGGATCGGCGGGCGGGCCAGCAGTGCCCTGGCCAGGGCCACCCGCTGGCGCTGGCCGCCCGACAGGCTCGCCCCCCGCTCCACCACCTGGTGTTCCAGGCCGTCTGGGTGGGCGGCGACCACGTCGTCGGCCGCCGAGGCGGCCAGGACCGCCGCGAGCTCCTCCGGGGTCCCCGGCGGGCCGCCCGCGGCCAGGTTCGTGGCGAGGGTGCCCTCGAACAGGTCGGTGTGGTGGGGTTCGACGAGGATCCGGCCACCGATCCGTACGCTGCCGCTGTAGTCGGCGGGACTCACCCGCCCGGACAGCACCCGTACCAGCGCGTCGGCGTCGGCGGGGCGGTGGGCCATCACCCCGACGAACTCGCCAGGACCGGCCACCAGGTCCACTCCCGCGAGCGCGTCGTGGTTCAGCCCGGAGACCTCCAGCCCCTGAGGCCCCTCCTCCGGCGGGCTCACCGCGTCGCCGGGCAGCAGTACGGGCGCACCGGCCACGCGCGCCACCCGGTCGGCCGAGGCGCGCGCCTCGGCCACCCAGCCGGGTACCAGCGTCAGCGTCCCCACGGGTTCCATCAGGAACTGCGCCAGCCCGATCACCGTCAGGAACTCGCCCGCGGAGATCTGCCCGCGCAACGCGAACCACCCCGCGAGCACCGCGACCCCGCACGCCAGCAGCGCGCCGCCCGCGCCGGAGACGGCCGCGTAGATTCCCTGGGTACGGGCGGCCCGCAGCGAGGCCGCCAGCGAGAGCCGGCTGACCCGGACGTACCGCTGGGAGGCCGCCGCCTCGGCGCCGATGCCCCGCAGCGGACGCACCCCGCTGACCAGGTCGGTCGCGAGTGACGCGGCCTGACCGGCCAGCTCCTGCTGCGCGGCGACGTGCCGGGTGATGTACGGCGTGCCGACGTGCAGCGCCAGCAGGGTCAGGGGGGTGGCCACCAGGACGGCCACGCCGAGGGGGAGGTCGATGAGCAGCAGCGTCACGGCGCACATCGCCGCCGCGACCAGCGCCCCGACCGCGCGCGGCAGGTAGTCCAGGAGTTCGGCGGTGTTGTCGGCGTCACCGGAGGAGATCGTCAGCAGCTCGCCCGTACGCAGGCCGGTGTCCAGGCCGCGCGGGTCGATGATCTTCGCGGCGAGTTCCAGGCGCAGCAGGTGGGCCTCGTGGGCGATGGCGCGCATGAGGGTCCGCGCGCCGTAGCGGTAGGCCAGGCTCAGGGCGGTGAACAGCGCGGCCAGCGCGGCCAGCCACCACAGCAGCAACCCGGTGGCGCCCGTGCCGATCGCGCGGTCGACGATCACACCGATGAGGATCGGCACGCTCGCCTCGCACACCTGGTGCAGGCTGAGCAGCAGGGTTCCCGCGCCCAGGCGCGCGGCGTTGCGCCTCATGGTCCTGCGCAGAACACCCGCCCCGGTCATACGCGTCCCGATCGTGCCCGCGTCGGTCGTACGCGTCCCTGTCACGCTCGCGTCGGCCACGCGCGTCCCGGTCGTGCTCGCGTCGGGCGTGCCCTTCCCGGGCGTGTCCGCGCCGGTCATGCCCGTGCCTGTCCGGCCGGAGGCCACGTGGAACGGGCCCCTTCCGGGCTCGCGGTCACCGTCCCCACGGGTCGTCGTGCCGGAGAGGACGACAGCGCGTCCCGGACGGTGTGCGGGCCGACGGCCCGGATGTCCAGGGCGAGGCTCGGTGCGCACGCGACGACCGGCGGGCCCGGGCGGGCCCGGAGCCAACCTGTACGGCGTGCGGGGGACACGGGAGACACGGGGGGCTCTTTCATGGCGGCGCTGGGCGGGGGAACGGAGGGTTAGCCTGAAATAGGTTAGCCTGTCCTAACTGGCGAGAGACTAACCGGATCAGGGGAATTTCGACAAACCGGAAGCCGTACGGCGGGAACGTCGATCTCCGGCAGACCGCCACCGGGCTCGGGTGACGTCCGGGGGCCGAGGGGGCGCCTGGCCACGGGGTGATGATCAGCGCGTACCGGACCGGCGGGCCCACCGGGCCGACGGACCGGAGCACGGCGTGGTCAGTGGGAGTCCGGCCTGGGGATACGGACACCGGCGGCGCGGAGCCTGGTCTCGATGAGTGCGACCCCCTGGGCCGTGGCCGATCCCCGCTCCTCGCCGTGGAGGGCGATCAGCTCGTACCGGGTCGCGGCCTCGGTGCGGGCCTGCAGACCGGTCACGATCTTCAGCAGTGCGGGGTTGGCGAGGAAATGGTCGGCCATGGCGGTGGCGAGCTCGGCGATGCGCGGGTCGTCCGGTTCCCAGGCCGAGGCCTCGGCGCCGCGCTTGAGCAGGGCGATGAACCGGGTGTCTTCGAGGGCGTGC
Organism: Streptosporangium sp. H13245; assembly: GCF_055690525.1. Taxonomy (NCBI): domain Bacteria; kingdom Bacillati; phylum Actinomycetota; class Actinomycetes; order Streptosporangiales; family Streptosporangiaceae; genus Streptosporangium; species Streptosporangium sp. H13245. Next base: position 190,029 of record NZ_JBSZKT010000012.1, read on the forward strand.
TCGATATGGGTGAGGTAGTCGTCGAAGCCCTCCGGCACCAGGGCCTTGGCCAGCACCCAGCCCTCCCTGGTGGCCGCCACCTCCTCCACGGGGAATCCGAGGCCGGACATCCGCTCCAGCAGCGCCACGGCGCGGTCGCCCAGCAGGGCCCGGTCACCGTCGGCGAGCCGGTGCAGCGTGTCACGCCGCGCGATCAACTCCTTGATCCGTTCGGTGAGCTGCCGCTCGACGTCGGCGAGCGCGGCGGCGAACAGCGTGGCGTCGGCGTCGATCAGGGGTCCTATCTCGGCCAGCGGCACCCCGGCGGCGGCCAGCGTCCGGACCCGCACCAGCCGCGACAGATCGGCCGATCCGTACCGCCGGTAGCCGGAGCTGTCGCGTTCCGGCTCCTTCACCAGGCCGAGCTTGTGGTAGTGCCGCACCGTCTTCACCGTGACGCCGACGAACGCCGCCGCCTGCCCGATCGTGACTCCGTTCATCTGCGAAATCCTGTCCTGTGCTCAAGTTCGGCGACCAGGCAGACCATAGCCGGGTGTACGGACGGGCCAGGCCCAGCTCGACCTGGTCCCGGTTCGTGTTCTCCCCGATGCGCGGCCCTGACGCGCGACCGGAGGGGGCGCCCCTCAAGGCGTACGGGGCACGGCGGGTCACAGGTGTTCAGCCCGCCGGTTGAGCTGGATCGGCCTGCCCGCCGCCGAACACCTCGTTGAGGAGCCTTCGCTGGGCGGTCTGGAACGCCGCCGCGATGGACAGGTCGGCGTCGTCCACGCAGTTCAGCGCGGCGGTCAGGGTCGTGGTGCCGTCGGGTGTGCTGTACATCAGCGCCGCGTGGCCCGCCATGCCGCCGTTGTGGGAGATGACGGTGTCGCCGTCGTCCGTGGTCAGTACGAACACTCCCAGGCCGTAGTCCATGTTCGGGATGCCGGTGGGGTGCGGGGTGCGCATCTCGGTCAGGAGCGGGGCTGGCAGGAGCTTGCCGCTCAGTAGTGCGGAGATGAAGGTGTGCAGGTCTTTGGTGGTTGAGATCATGTCGCCGCCGCTGGAGATCCAGGTGGGGTTTTGGCGGGTGACGTCGATCGTCTTGTGCTCTCCGGCGTTTTCGTACTGGTAGTAGGCGTGGGCGTGCGGGGTGGGGATCTCCGGGCTGTCGGGCACGGTGGTGTCCGACAGTGCGAGTGGCTCCAGGATGAGCCGTCGCATCTCTTCGGCGACCGGGTGGCCGGTGACTTTTTCGATTAGTAGCCGGGCCAGTACGTAGTTGGTGTTGGAGTAGCTCCAGCCCGTCCCGGGTTCGAACCGCGCAGGCTTGGACAGTGCCAGTTCCACCAGTTCCCGAGGCGGGTAGGTGTGGAACCGGTTGTCCATCCACTCTTTGCCGGTGGTGCCGTAGGGGATGGGGATGCCCGGCACGATCGTCCCGTCGTCGTAGACCTCGCCGGTGAAGTTGAACACCCCGCTGGTGTGCCGTAGCAGCATCCGTACGGTGATGCGCTCGTCCAGCCCGAACTCGGGCAGGTGGTCGGCTACCGGGGCGTCCAGGC
>NZ_JBSZKT010000013.1:0-183315 GCF_055690525.1 Streptosporangium sp. H13245
GCTCGCTCAGTGGCACGTTCCGATCGCCCGCCTCGATGAGCAGCCGGGCGATCCCCTCGCCGAGGGCCAGCGTGTCGTCGCGCGGCAGGCACCCCCTCCGCGGGGGCGCCGGGCCCTTTCCGTTCTCTCCGAGGGGCCGTGAGAGTCCCCGAAAGGAACCATCGTGGTACGGCTGAGGCTGGATCTCGCCTATGACGGCACCGACTTCTCCGGCTGGGCCAAGCAGCCCGGACGGCGTACGGTCCAGGGGGAGATCGAGGAGGCGCTCGGCAGGATCCTGCGGCTTCCCGAGCCTCCGGCGCTGACCGTGGCCGGGCGGACCGACGCGGGCGTGCACGCCCGGGGCCAGGTGGCCCACGCCGACCTGGATCCCGGCGCTCTGGCCGCCCTGGACGGCCGCGACCGCCGGGGAGGAGCCACGGGCCCGGAGCCCGGATCCGCGGAAGAGCTCGACGAGAGGCTCTCTGCCATGCGCAGGAGACTCGCCGGAGTCCTGCCCCCCGATGTCCGTGTTCATCGCGTCACGGTGGCTCCTGAGGGCTTCGACGCGCGGTTCTCGGCGCTGTCGAGGCGGTACGCCTACCGGATCTCCGACGCCCCGGGCGGTGTCGACCCGCTCCGCCGCCGCGAGGTCGTCTGGTACAACAGGCCCCTCGACGTGGACAGGCTGAACGAGGCCGCCGCCGCCCTCCTCGGCGAGCACGACTTCGCCGCGTTCTGCAAGCGGCGAGAGGGCGCGACCACGATCCGCGAGCTCAAGCGGCTCGACTGGGCCCGCGAGGACGGGCTTCTCGTCGCCACCGTGATGGCCGACGCGTTCTGCCACTCCATGGTCCGGGCGCTCGTCGGGTCGCTGCTGCCCGTCGGCGAGGGCCGGCTCCCGGTCGACTGGCCGGGAGGGGTGCTGGCGCGGGCCGTACGGGACTCGGGGGTGCACGTCGCGCCCGCGCACGGGCTCTGCCTGGAGGAGGTGCGCTACCCCGGTGCCGAGGAGCTCGCCCGGCGGGCCGCGGAGACCCGCCGGGTGCGGACGCTCAGCTCGTGACGCGGCGCTCCACGACCTTCGCGGTCTGGTCGCGGAAGGCGCCGCTGACCTTGCCCAGGGACTTCTCCTTGGCGGTCGGGGTGTGGCCGTCGCTGAAGGTGGCGTAGCTGAACACGATGTAGCGGCCCCACACCATCCCGGCCGCGTAGCCGCCCGCGATGTGCACCCGCTCGCCGCCCGTACCGGCGGCGGAGGGCAGGCCGCGGAACCAGAGGTTGCTGTCCAGGTTCTTGGCCTTGTCGGCCGCGACCGCGGACTCGCGGGTGGGCAGCACGGCGATCCCCGTGGTCACGGCGTACTTCCGCTTGCTGTCGACGTACGTCGCCCGCAGCACGCGGCGGCACTCCTGGCTGCGCAGGGTGCCGGCGAACCTGCCGGACGCGGCCTTCTGGCACTGCTCGGTGACGTTGGTCTTGACCAGCTTGAACGTCGTCCCGGCCACGGACACCTTCTTGCCGAAGGCGTCGGCCACGGTCATCGTGCCCGGGTCGGTCTTCTCGGAGTTGAGCATCGTGGTGTTGATCGGCTCGGGCTCGCCGCTGATGTCCAGGTTGTCGGTGGGGTCGAGGGTCCCCGAGCTGGGGATCGGGTCCGTCGCGTTCGCCGACTGCTTGGCGCTGAACGACTGGTAGGCGAAGAAGGCCCCGGTGCCGATGCCGACCACCACGACCGCGACCACGGCGGCGAGGAGTGTCGTGCTGGCCCTGCTGCGGGCCGGCGCGGGGGGAGGGGGCGGGGGCTCGGGGGTGAACTCCGAGAGCGGGGTGAACGCCCCGCGCGTCGTCGCCGGTCCGCCCTCGGAGAACGCCGTCGGCTCGCCCGCCTGTCCTGCCGGTGAGGACATGGTCGGCGGGGGCGGGAGAACCGGGAACGGCGGGGCGACGCCGGTGACGATGGGGATGCCGCCGGGCGGGGTCGCCTGGTCCGAGGGGGAGAAGGGGTGCGCCGCCGGGCCGGGACCGGCCGCCTGGGACGGTGTCCGGTCGCGGGTGTCCTGCTCGTAGGAGGGCGCGGGCACCTGCGAGATCAGCTCCGGTTCTGGTCGCGTGACGGGCTGGGTCACGGGCGCGGACATGGGCCCGGGACCGGCGGGCGGGGTCGCGGGAGCGGGGCTGGACGGGCTCTCGTCGCGCGGGACGGCCGGAGAGGGCTGTGCGGGGTCCTGCTGGGGGAACTGCCCCGGAGAGGGCTGTACGGAGGGCTGCTGGGAGGACTGCCCTGGAGCGGGCTGCTCCGGAGCGGGTGGCGCGGGGGCCTGGTGGGCGGGCGGGCTCTGCTGGAGCGGACCCTGCCGGGGGGCGGGGACGTGGCCAGGATCCAGGAGGTCCCCGTCTCCCTGCCCGGGGTGTCCGAGGTGCCCCGGTATGCCGACTCCGATGGCGCGGACGTCGATCGTGGTGTCGCTGCTTTCTTCCGGCTCCTGGTGGGGAGCGGCGTCCGGCGGCCAGACGGCGACGTCGCCGGGCTCTCCCGGGCGGGCGGCGCTCTCTTCGGGATCGGTCCACACCGGCTCGCCGGTCGCGGCGGGCCAGGGGGCCTCCTGGCCGGACGAGGGCCAGACCTGCATGCCCGCGGCCGCGGCAGTGAAGGCGGGGGGCGGCTGCCAGGGCGGCGCCCCCGGCACGATGGGCGCGGTGGTCAGCGGCTGGTCGTCTCGCGGCGGCTCGTGGCGCTCGCCCTCACCGGTGCCGCCGGGCCGCGGGGGGGCGGCCGGTTCCGCAGGCCAGGCGGGGGAGGTCGCCTCTCGGGACACGGCCGGTCCTGCCGGCCAGGTGGGGGAGGCGGCGTCGCGGGGCGCGGCCGGTTCCGTCGGCCAGGCAGGGGAGGCGGCGTCCCGGAGCGGGGGCGACCAGGCGGGGGAGGTCGCGTCCGAGGTGGTGGGGGCGCCGGGCAGGGGCGGGCCGGAAGGGGCGGCCGGGTTCTGTGCGGCGGGCCAGGCGGGAGGGGGGGTCTCCGGGGGCGTGGGGGAGCTGATCCACGCCGGAGGAGCCGGCTCGGGCCGGGAGAACTCGGACCAGGTGGGGCCCGGCGAACCGGGGGAGAACTCGGGGCGCGGGCCCGAGGGGTCGCGGGGGAGATCGGGCCGAGCCGCTCCCGGGGAGGAGTGCGGGAACTCCGGCGAACCGGGAGGGAACTCGGGGCGCGGGCCCAGGGGGTCGCGGGAAAGGTCGGGCCGAGCGGCCTCGGGGGGGCCAGGGGGGAAGCCTGGCCTGGCGGGACCCGCGGGCTCGGGAGAGAACTCGGGCCGGGGAGGACCGGAGGGCTCCGGGGAGAACTCGGGCCGAGAGGGACCGGGGAACTCAGGCCGAGAGGGGCCGGGGAACTCGGGCCGAGGGGGGCCGGAGGGCTCCGGGTAGGGGAGCTGTCCCGGCCGGGGCGCGGAGTGCGAGGGGCCGGACCAGGGGGCGGGCGGGTCGTCCTCCGGCTGGGCGTACCAGTCGTAGGGGGCCCCGTCGCCGGGGACCGTCCATGGCTGAGCCGCCCCGGGGGTCACCTCCGGCCACGCGGAGGGGCTGTGGGACTGCTCGTCACCTGTGAGATCGGTCCGCAGCACGTGGGGCGAGGGCTGGCCGAAACTCGGCGGCGGCGTCGCCGGTGCTGCCGAACCCTCGGCTTCACGTTGGTGCTCGGACCCGGATTCCTGGCCACGCATACGACGCAGCCTAGCGACAGCCGGAGATCGTCATGCGGGTATGGCCGTATCGTCTGTCGGATTCGTGCCTCAAAGCGGCATTACGACCCCATGGTCAGGGGCGTTTTCCGGTCAGCGATCGTGCTTCCAGGGCGGGGGTGATGGTCGCGTCCGCCGTACCGAAGGCCGCCTGGTTCAGCTTCTTGACCTCGCCCTTTTTGGGCAGGTGGCCGTCTTTGTACTGGAACCAGACCATTACAGCGTAGTGCCCGTGGCGCCATTCCCCCACGAAGGCCTCGCCGGTGCCGAGAAGTTTGGTGACCTTATCCTTACCGGGCAGCGGTTTGATGTATTCCTCGCGCTCCTTGCCGGAGCCGACCGAGACGACCTTGGACGCTCCCGCCGACGTCTTGAGGTTGGCGACCCCCACGGTGCCGATCACCTTCCCCGAGGCGTCGCGGAAGCTGGCACGCAGGAGCTGGTTGCACTTGGCCGCGGTGAGGGCCTTCTGGAGCTTGGCCCCGACCACCGCCTTGTCGCACTTCTTGTCGGTCCTGCGCGTGGTCATCAGGTAGGTCTGCCCGCCGATCTTCACCTTCTTGAGCTTGAAGACCTCGTTCAGGGTGAGAAGGTGCGGGTCACCGGCGCGGGAGGAGGCGAAGCCGAACTTGCCCTCCGCGGTGCTGGCGGGCGGCAGGAGCGGGGCCTCGGCGGTGGGGCTCGCCGCGCCGGGCACCGGGGCGGGGTCGGAGTTGGCCAGCACGGCCAGGCCGATGCCCGCGGCGACCAGCGCCGCGAACGCCCCGGCCGCGATGAAGATCGGGCGGCGTGAGCGGGGCCCCTCGTCGTACGGGCTCCACATCTCCTTGCGGGGGCGTTCGCCGGGCGGTTTCGCGGGCCGTCCCTGTGGCCGGGTGGGCTGGGAGGGCGGTGCGGCGGGGTCGGAGGCGCGGTTGTTCGGCGAGGCGTCGAACCAGTGCTGGCCCTGTGCGGGCGGCGACGCGTCGGGCCGGTCGTAAGGCTGGCGGCGCGGCGGCTCCACGGGAAAACCCATGCGCCGAGCGTAGCTCGGTATCGGAGCCGGTTGGCTCAGGTGTATCCGAAGTCCTGGGTCCACCAGGGCCCGTCGGCCCCCTGCACGGCTCCGACCCCGGTGGCCCTGAGCTCGCAGTTGAGGATGTTGCGCCGGTGGCCGCCGGTCCCCATCCAGCTGCGTACCGCGTCGTCGGGGGAGGTGTAGCCGCGCCCGATGTTCTCCGCGCCGCCGTCGCGGTAGCCGGTGGCCTCCATCCGTTCCCAGGGGGAGGTGCCGTCGGCTGAGGTGTGGGAGAGGCTTCCGGCGGACGCCATCCCGGCCGAGTGCCTCCTGGCCGACACGGTCAGCCTCCTGTCGATCCTGAGCGGCGCGCACCCGGCCCGCCTGCGCTCGACGTTGATGAGCCGGACGACCTCGCGCTCCATCGCGCCGAGGGCGGAGGTGGCGCCGTCGCCCTCGCCGTTGAGGAGGTAGCGGGAGGGGCCGTCGTCGCCGGAGTCGTCGAGCGACGTGCCGGGGCTCGGGGTGGGGCGCGGGCGCCGGTCCTGGGGGGCGGGGGTGGAGCGGGCGACCCGGGCGAGGGGGGCGCGCTCGACCTGCCCGGCCAGGGCGCCGCTGGGTGTGGGCCTTGCCGGTCCCGCGTCGTTCAGGTAGATCTGGTCGGCGGCCTCCTCGGCGCGGCTGCCCCGGCCGATGATGAAGCCGACCAGCAGAACCGCGAGCAGACACGCGAACACCCCCATACGACGCAGGCGCGCTCGCTGGGTATGCCCGGGGTGAGGAAGCTGCCACATACCGCTATCAAAGATAGAGATGTTTGCGGTGAGGAAGAAGGGAATGTTGAGAACAGGTTGAAACCGTTCGGCGAAGATGTGGACACGGCCGTTCGGAAATCGCGGCCCGGCGCCTCTCGCCGGGAACGCCGCGCGGTCGGGCCCGGCCTCGCGCCCGAGGGGTTTCCGCCGTGGTGACGGCCTCTTTCCCGCCGTCGCCGGATTCCCGGCGTTCCGTTCCCGGTCCGCTCGCGGGGCCGGAGATCCCGGGCGGTCCGGGTGATCCAGGTAATTCAGACGATTCAGGCGATCCGGGCGGTCCGTGTGGCGGTTCCCGGGCACTGCCCGGCGGCGGGTAGACTGCCAGGGGCACCGGCGGAGAGTCATGTCGTTTTGCAAGCACTCTCCCGCGCCGGTATCCTGCTAGTTCGTTGTGTGCGAATTGGTCTCCTCTCGCAGACCGATACGCGGCGCGTCCGGCGTCATCTCCTCTTTTCCTGGAGACGGAAGGTCCGGGCTGTCGTGTGCCCGCACCTACCGACCATGTTGCTGTCCTTTCCGACAGCGCCGAAGACGCGACCAAAGAAGGCATACGACCGTGCGCACGTACACACCCAAGCCTGCCGAAGTCGAGCGTCAGTGGCACATCATCGACGCCACCGACATCGTGCTTGGCCGGCTGGCCAGCCACGTCGCGATCCTGCTTCGCGGTAAGCACAAGCCGACCTTCGCCAACCACGTCGACACCGGTGACTTCGTCATCGTCATCAACGCCGACAAGGTCGCGCTGACCGGTAACAAGCTTGAGCAGAAGAAGGCCTACCGCCACTCGGGCTACCCGGGCGGTCTGCGCTCCATGACCTACGGCGAGCTCATGGACAAGCGTCCCGACCGCGCCGTCGAGAAGGCCGTGAAGGGCATGCTGCCCAAGAACGCCCTCGGCCGGAAGATGATCAAGAAGCTCAAGGTCTACGCCGGTTCCGAGCACCCGCACCAGGCGCAGCAGCCGGTGTCTTTCGAGCTCACCCAGATCGCCCAGTAGTCACTAGCTGCTTGTCGCCAGCAGCGTTGGCCGATGGCCGACGCCGAGTAGGAAAGTTAGAGGAGAACCGTGGCTGAGCCCACCGGTGTCGAGACGCCCGTCGAGGGCGAGCAGGAAGCGTACTCCGCGGAGGAGTTCCCCTCCGAGTACACCTCCGAGTCCACTGCCAGCGGCGACGTCGCCGTCCGCAAGCCCATCACCACCGGCAACTCGTACGGCACGGGCCGCCGCAAGGAATCCGTCGCCCGCGTGCGCATCGTTCCGGGCACCGGCAAGTGGACGATCAACGGTCGTACGCTTGACAACTACTTCCCGAACAAGGTCCACCAGCAGATCGTCAACGAGCCCTTCGTGGTGCTCGGCGCCGAGGACCAGTTCGACGTCATCGCCCGCATCAACGGCGGCGGCGTCACCGGCCAGGCCGGTGCCCTGCGCATGGGTCTCTCCCGCGCGCTGACCGCCCTGGACGTCGAGGTCAACCGCCCGCCGCTGAAGAAGGCCGGCTTCCTGACCCGTGACGCCCGCGCCACCGAGCGCAAGAAGTACGGCCTCAAGAAGGCCCGCAAGGCTCCGCAGTACAGCAAGCGTTAAGCGTTGGGGCGCCTCTTTGGCACCGACGGGGTACGTGGGGTCGCCGGACGCGACCTCACGGCCGAGCTCGCCATGGACCTGTCCGTGGCCGCGGCTCATGTCCTCGGCGATGCCGGGGCGTTCAACGCCAGCGTCGGGCGGCGAGGCCGTCCCGTCGCCGTCGTGGGCCGGGACCCTCGGGCTTCAGGAGAATTCCTGGAGGCCGCGGTGGTCGCCGGCCTCGCGTCGTCTGGCGTGGACGTTCTCCGGCTCGGCGTGCTGCCCACCCCGGCGGTCGCTTACCTGACGACGGCTCTCAGAGCCGACATGGGCGTGATGATCTCCGCCTCCCACAACCCCGCCCCCGACAACGGGATCAAGTTCCTCACCCGAGGCGGCTACAAGCTGCCCGACACGGTGGAGAACGAGATCGAGCAGCGGCTCGGCGAGAAGTGGGAGCGTCCTGTCGGTGCCTCGGTCGGCCGCGTACGCGAGGCGTACGGTGAGGCCGACCGCTATGTGTCCCACGTGCTGTCCACCGTCGACGGCCGTCTCGACGGCCTGAACGTGATCCTCGACTGCGCCCACGGCGCCGCCCACATGGTGGCTCCCGAGGCGCTGCTGCGGGCCGGAGCCACCGTGGAGACGATCGGGGCGCGCCCCGACGGTCTCAACATCAACGCGGGGGTCGGTTCCACCCACCTGGACAAGCTCCAGCAGATCGTGGTCTCCCGCAACGCGGATGTGGGCATCGCCTACGACGGCGACGCGGACCGCTGCCTGGCCGTCTCGCACACCGGCGAGATCGTCGACGGCGACCAGATCATGGCCGTGCTGGCCATGGCCATGCACGCCGAGGGCAGGCTGGCCGGCGACACCGTGGTGGCCACGGTCATGTCCAACCTGGGCTTCAAGATCGCGCTCAAGAACGCCGGTGTCGACGTCGTCGAGACCGCCGTGGGCGACCGCTACGTCCTGGAGGCCATGAGGGCGGGGGGCTACAACCTCGGTGGCGAGCAGTCGGGCCACGTCCTGATGCTCGACCACGCCACCACCGGGGACGGTCTGCTGACCTCGCTGCACCTGCTGGCGGTCGTGGCGCGGGAGAAGAAGTCGCTGGCCGAGCTGGCCTCGGTGATGACCCGCCTGCCGCAGGTCCTGGTCAACGTGAAGGACGTCGACCGGTCCAAGGCGTCGGCTCCCGAGCTGGCCGCCGCGGTCAGCGCCGCGGAGGCGGAGCTGGGGGAGACCGGGCGCGTGCTGATCCGGCCCAGCGGTACCGAGCCGATGATCCGCGTCATGGTCGAGGCCGCCTCGGCTGAGCAGGCCGAGCAGCTGGCGGGTCGGCTGGCCGAGGTCGTCCGTACGGCCTGCGTCTGAACCGTCGGAGCATGTGACGTCGCAGTACATGAAAGAGCGTGGCCCGCACCGGAAGGTGCGGGCCACGCTCTTTCTCGGGCTACGGGGTGTCGGCCAGTTCCCCGCGCTACTCGTCGCCGGTGAGGGAGAAGCTCCGCAGGCGCCTGCCCGCCCAGAGGACCGCGCCGACGGTGACGACGGCCAGGGCGGGGACGGCGAAGCTGAGGGCGATCTCGGTGGAGAAGAACGCGGAGGACGACAGCTGGTCGGCGATCGTCTGGGCCCACTGCTGGATGGAGAACCTGCGGGCGCCGGGGACGAAGTTGCCGACCACGCCCTCCCAGACGAGGGCGTAGACGATGCCGATCGTGACCGCGTGCCGGGTCAGCACGCCCAGCAGCATGAACACCGCCGCGTACGCGATCCCGCCGACGAGGGAGCCGAGCGCGAAGCCGTACGCGATGCCGGATTCGAGGTTGACCAGGAGGTAGGCCGCGACGAAGGTCGGCACGGCGGCGAACAGCGCGAGCATCGAGGCGGCGACCACGAACTTGGTCTGGGCGATCACCGGGCGGGAGATCGGCTTGGACAGCAGGTGGATGATCGTGCCGTCGTCGATCTCGGGGGCGATCACCCCGGTCCCCGCGATCAGGCCGAGCAGCGGCAGCATGGTGCCGATGGCGAAGGTCCGCATGAGCGTGACCGCGGTCCGCTCGTCGGCGGCGCCGATGAACCTCAGCAGCGCGGCCATGGCGATCAGCACCAGGGGCAGCATGATCAGCAGCCAGATCCGGCGACGGCCGAGGAGCGCTCGGTAGGAGATTCCGGCGATGACACCGTTCATGGTCAGCTGCTCCTGTTGATCAGGTAGGAGAAGACGCTCTCCAGGTCTTCGTCGGCGGGGGAGACCTGGAGGATCCGGATGTCCGCGTCCTTGGCGACTCTGGGCAGCAGCCGGGTGAAGCGCCGGAAGTCGACGGCGTGCACCTCCAGGCCCGTCTCGGTCAGCGAGACCGCGCCCGAGGAGGCGTCGGCGATCAGCGCGGACGCCAGGCGGCGGTCGTCGCTGGAGCGGACCTTGAACAGGTGCGGCCGGTCGGTCATCCGGCGGCGGATCTCGCGGAAGTCACCGGAGGCGGCGTGGCGCCCGGCGACCAGTACCTCGATGTGCTGGGCGACCCGCTCCACCTCCTCCAGGATGTGCGAGCTGAACAGGATGGTCTTGCCCGCGGTGCCCATGGCGCGGACCAGGTCCATCAGGTGCAGGCGCTGGCGCGGGTCCATGCCGTTGAACGGCTCGTCGAGCAGCAGGACCTGCGGGTCGTGGACGAGGGCCGCGGCCACCTTGACGCGCTGGCGCATGCCCTTGGAGTACGTCTCGATCCTGCGGTCCTTGGCGCTCTCCATCTCCACCAGGGCGAGCGCCTTGCGCGCGGCGTCGTCCGGGTTGGGGAGGCGGTGCAGCCTGGCGCTGGACAGCACGAACTGCCAGCCGGTGAGGAAGCCGTAGACGGCCTCGCGCTCGGGGACCAGGCCGATGGAGCGGTAGATCTGGTGGTTGCGCCAGATGCGGTCGCCGTCGAGGGTGACGGTGCCGCCCGAGGGGGCGAGGAACCCGGCCATCATGTGCAGCAGGGTGGACTTGCCCGCGCCGTTCGGGCCGAGCAGCCCGGTGACGCCGGGGCCGACGGTCATGGTGATGTCGTTGACGGCGACCACATTGCCGTACCAGCGGGAGACCTGGGCCAGTTCGATCTTCATCGGGAGGCCGCCTTACGGTAGCGCGCGATCAGGGCCGTGATGGACAGGGCGATCAGCGCGATCATGACCGCTCCCGCGACCAGGGATCCGCCGGTCGAGGGGTAGATGACGCCCGCGGTGGGTGCCGCCCCGAAGATTCCGACGTGTACGGCGGCGTCCACCAGGAAGAACGGGTTGATCAGCCACGCCCAGGCGGCGGTGGCGTCGTCGCCCATCGACTCCAGCGTCGCGAACAGCACGGTCGACACGGCGGAGGCGAGCAGGTAGAAGGCGATGACCGCGGCCACGCCCAGGCCGCGCCTGGGGGTGAACGAGGCGATTGCCACGCCCAGGCAGGCCAGCAGCAGCGCGTACCCGGCCGCGCCCGCCATGGAGGTGAGGTATTCGACGGTGTGCGTGTCGCCCGGCAGGTCGATGACCACCTCGCCGATGTAGAGCACGGTGAGGGGAGCCGCCAGCAGCAGGAACATGGCGGTCGTCATCGCCGCGAGCTTCGCCCCGACGTAGTCCAGGAGCGTCACCGGGCGCGACAGGTAGAGGGGCAGCACCCGGAAGCGCAGGTCGGGCGCGACGGTGTACGGCGACTGCGAGGCCAGGAAGATCGCGAGCACCGCCTGCATGACGACGGCGTACTCGGTGTAGCGCATCCCCTCCTGCTTGACCAGCGCCATGATCGCGATGGAGACGACCGCGGGCAGGAGCATGACGCCCAGGAGCACGAACGGGATGATCTTCGAGCGGACGGTGCGGCCGAGTCCGAAGATCCCGCGCAGGCTGTGCACGGTCAGCGCGACGGTGGCGTGGCCACGGCCGAGGCGTACCCCCTCGTAGTGGCGGTATCCGATGTCGTGGATGACACCCGTGGGTTCGGGCATGGACTCAGACATTGACCGGCTCCCTGAAGACGTCCTCGATGCGCTGGCGGCCCTGTTCCACGCGGACGAGGCAGAGGTCGAGCTCGCAGACGGCGTCGCGGAGCGCGTCGAAGGTCTCCGGCGCGCGGACGTGGACGAGCAGCATCCTGCCGTGCGGGGTGACGGTCTCGCCCAGCGCGGTCAGGCGGGCCGCCAGCGCGTCCTGCCCCTCCTCGACCTCGACGGTCACGGTCTGGGTGATCTGGGTGAACTCCCCGATGGACGAGGAGCGCAGCAGCTTGCCGCCGTCGATCACGATGACGTGGTCGCAGACCCGCTCCAGCTCGCCCAGCAGGTGGGAGGTGACCAGCACGCTGATGCCGAACTCGGAGCCGATCCTGCGGATCAGCGCGAGCATCTCGTCGCGGCCCCGGGGGTCGAGGCCGTTGGTGGGCTCGTCCAGCAGGACCAGGCGCGGGTCGTGCACCAGGGCCTGGGCCAGCTTGACGCGCTGCTTCATGCCGGTGGAGTAACCGCCCATCGCCCGGTAGCGCTCCTCGTACAGCCCGACGTGGCGCAGGACGTCGGCGGCGCGCTCGCGGGCCGCGGTGCGCGGCAGGCCGGACATCTGGGCCATGTGCACGGTGAACTCGGTGGCGGACAGGTCGGGTGGCAGGCAGTCGTGCTCGGGCATGTAGCCCACGGTCCGGCGGATCTCCGCGCCCTTGGTCGTCACGTCCATGCCCAGCACCCGGGCACTGCCCGCGCTGGGTTCGAGGAGGCCGAGGAGGATCTTGATCAGCGTGGATTTGCCCGCGCCGTTGGCGCCGACCAGGCCGGTCACACCGGGGCCGACGGTGACAGTGAGCTGGTCGAGCGCCGTCACCCGGGGGAAACGTCTGGTTAGTCCCTCGGTGGCGAGGATAGTCATGCTCGGACACTATCCGTCGCCACCAGGGTGCACCTCCGTCATGCGAAGGAGTCTCCCCTCGTCCGAAAGGGCAATTTTTCAGCCGCTAGCTCCCACCCGGGCGTGCCGGAAGCCGCATGCCGAACCGGGACCAGTAGGCCCTCTGGAGGAGAAGCGTCACCACGCCGGAAATGACCATGCCCGCGACGTTCACCCCGAGCTGGACGGCCGAGGCGGACATGTCCTCCCAGCGGGCCAGCGCGGCGGCGACCGCGAAGTATCCGGCGGCGGGGACCGTGGTGACCGAGATGAAGACGCCGACCAGGGCCGAGGACTTGCCCGCGGTGACCGAGAGCACCCCGGCGGCCCCGGCGAGCAGCGCGACGATGAACGACCACCTGTCGGGCTTGACGATGAACTCGATCTCCTCGTGCCCCGTCCCGAGCGAGCCCACGCCGATCCAGCCGAGCCCCCGGAAGGCCAGCGCGCAGGCGAAGGTGATCGCGATGGCGGCGGCGAACCCCAGGACCAGGGTTTTGGCCGCGCGTCCGATGAGGTCCCGGTCGGTACGGAGCAGGCCGAAGCAGATGGCCGCGATCGCGCCGAACTCCGGCCCCATCACCATCGCGCCAATAATAAGAATCGGCGAGTTGACGATCACGCCGATCGCCGCGAGCAGCGTGGCGATCGTGAGGAACGCGAGAAAGGCCCAGGTGAGCCGGGTGTCCTCGTCGACCCGCTGGGCGAACTCCGCCCAGACCACGGCGTCGTCGCTGTCGCCCGGCGCCTCCTCCTGGGCGCGCTCGGCCACCTCCGAGATCGACAGGTCGACCTGCTCGGCCGCGATCGAGCCCTCCGTGTGCAGGCCGAGCTCCTGGAGCCGGTCGATCACCTCGTTGGCGGCCTCGCGGGCGATGTCGAACTGGACGAGGTCACCGGCGGGGGAGCGCGCGGCACCGGGGAACACGACGATGTTGACGACGCCGACGCACCCGTCGAGCACCTCCAGCACCTTGTCCGACAGTTCAGGCGGACTGATCACACGTAGATGCAGCACGGGCCAACCCTAGGACCTGTGTCCGGGCCCGCTGAAGCCCCGAACCGGACGGTTATGGGGCGGGCGCGGGTCAGGGACCCCGGGGGGTGTGGGTCAGGGGACCACGGTGGCGGGGTCGGCGCTCAGGCGGCGGAGCAGGTCGGCCGTCCGGAGGGCCTGCTCGGCCTCCTGGCCGGTCCGGTGGTCCGACTCGATGGCGTCCGCGAGGATCGCCAGCTCGTGCGGAGGCATGAAGGCGCGCGCCGCGCGCAGCCGCAGCAGGACTTTGCGGCCGCCTCGCTCCTGGGCGTACAGGTACAGGTACGGGAGCCGCCGGCCGGTCAGGTCGCGGGCCCTTGAGCACTCGGGGAAGGAGTCCAGCCAGACGTGGGCCCGCGCGAGATCCACCCTGCGTGTCGTGAACGCGCCGTGGACCTCCACGACGCTTCCCGTCATCTCCGCCCGGAAGCGGAAGATGCCGAGGAGGACGGTGAGGAAGACCACCAGGACCACGACGAAGGGCACCATCAGGATCTGGGAGTCGAGCGAGGAGCCTCCGGCGGACAGCTGGATGGCCTGTTCGATCTTCGAGATCACGAGCAGCGGAATGCCGACGAAGGGAACGGCCAGGAGCGTGGCGCCGACCTTCATGCCGGTGCTCGCGCCGACACTCAGCCTCAGCGGACCTTTCGCCGGACTTTTCAGCGGGCTGTACGGGCCGTGCGGGCCGTACGGGCTATGAGGACCATGAGATGAGATGCTCACATATAAGACACTAATCCACTCCACTGGCCGATGCTTGGTGCTGTTACGGCATGCATAACCGCAGGCGGGGAAGTTTTTTACCTCCGATGGGTGAGCGGCCCGCTCCGGGGCGGGAAGGGTAACGGGGCGTCACACCCGGAGTTCGCTACGTCGCGATCAAGGCCCTGACGTGCCGATCAGTAGCCGATCACCAGTTGACCAGTAGCCGATCAGTAGTAGATCGGTGGCTGGAGAGTGGCCGGACGGCCGCGGCTCGCGTCCATGGGGGATCTCGTCTCGCCGGGGGAAAATGGACGACCCATTCCGGGGATACTCCCGCGACGGCATTTCATCAATTCTGCAAATAAAACACTGATATTTCTCATCATTCACTTAATGACCAGTGAGAATGGCCCGAAGGTATACGCTTCCGCTGTTCCTGGTTTGGCGTCGCCCTTTCCATCGTTGCCGCGTACCGGCAGGCCAGCAGGTCAGCAGGCCCGTCGCCCGCCCGGTGAGGTGGCGGGCGGCGCGGCTCTCCCGGCGGGGCGCGCGGACGGCGGCACCCGCGCGTACACCCGAGATCACGGACGGCGTGGGGCAGGTGGGGATGGCGACGGTTGGCGAATCGGATCGGACCGCTCCCGGTGAGAGGTGGCCGTGGGCGGGCCTGCCCGGCGGGGCGGCGCGGAGTTACCGCCGGGACCCGCTGGGGTTCGTCGAACGGGCGGCCCGCGAACGGGGCCCGGTGTTCCGGCTGCCCGACGACGGGTCGCTGTGCGTGGCCGACCCGGCGGAGGCCCTGCGGGTGCTGCACGACGAGGAGGGCCACTACGACGAGGTGTCCGACTTCTTCCACGTACGCGGTGGACGGCTGGGGCCGAGGGAGACGCAGGTCGCCATCGGGCGGGCGGCGCGGGCGACGGTGCGCGCCCACCTGGCCGCGCACCGCGAGCGGCTGCCCGCCGTCGTGGCGGAGCTGGGGGAGGTCAGCGAGTGGCCGTCGGCCGGGCGCGCCGCCACGCACCGGTTCCTGGCCGAGATGTTGCTGCGCCCGGACAGCCCTCCGGAGCTACGGGAGCTGATGGCGCGGGTGGTGGAGCGCGATGTCCTGATCCGCCCGGAGGGGCGGCTGGCGGGCGCGGCGCGGGCGGCGCTGTGGGCGCGGGTGGTGCGGGCGGTCGCCGGTGAGGTACGCGCCCGGCGGGCCGCTTCCCGGCCGGGCCCGCCCGGCGACCTGCTGGACGCCGTGCTCGGATCCACCCCGCCCGGCACGCCCGCCGGGCAGGTCGCCCAGGTGTACCTCCTGCTGTTCCGGACCTCGGTGGCGCCGGTGGGCCACGTGGTCGCCTGGGCACTGCTGGCGGCCGCGACCCACGGCGTCGACCTGGCGGACGTGTCCGCGGAGTCGGCCGTACGGGAGTCGCTGCGGCTGTGGCCGGTGGCGTGGTTGCTGGGCCGCCCGGTACGCCACGCCCACCGGGTCGGCGGCGTGCGGCTGGAGCCGGGGGAGAGCGTGTCGGTCTGCGTCTACCTGCTGCACCGCGACGACCGGCACTGGCCGCAGGCCACCCGCTTCCGGCCCGGCCGGTGGGACGCCCCCGGCCCCCGGGGGGCCTACCTGCCGTTCGGCGGCGGGCCGTTCACCTGCGCGGGTGCCGCCGTCGCCCAGACCCTGGCCGCCGGTCTGCTCGCCGCCGTGACCGACGGCGCCCGCCTGGAGGTGCGCGGCGGCCACGGGCGCCCCCGCGTCGCGGGCATCATCACCCCTCCCTCGTTCCAGCTGCTCCGGACCCCCGCCAGACCCTGACCGCCAACGGCCACCAGAACCATCAGGCCATCAGGATCACCAGGACCATCAGGAAAGGAGGTGAATTCCGTGAGGAAGTTGCTGCGCCGGGTTACCGGCCGCCGGGTCAACCGGCAGGCGTGGTTCATCTGGTAGGTCTCTCCGGCCGCGCCGGGCCCGACGGCCCGGCGCGGCCCCCGACCCGGCGCGCGGCCGGTGGGACGCCCGCGCGCGCAGGAGGCGCTCATGACGCATGTGGACGAGACTCTGGCGGCGTACGAGAGCGTCGCGGCCCGATACGACGAGCTGAACGCGCGGATGGACACCGCCACCCTGGTGGACCGCTACGTGGAGGTGGCGGATCGGTACGGGACGGGCGGGCGGCGGCTGCTGGACGCCGGGTGCGGGACCGGCCGCAGCAGCGTGGCCTTCCGCGAGCGGGGGTTCGAGGTGACCGGCTACGACCTGTCCCCGGCGATGGTGGCGATGGCCAGGAACCGGCCGGGCACCGAGGACATCCGGTTCCTGGTGGGACGGCTGCAGGAGCCCCCTCCGGGGCTGACCGGCTTCGACGTGGTCGCCTGCGTGGATCTGCCGATGGCGTACCTGACGGCCACGGACCAGCTGCGACGGACGCTGGAGGCCGCACGCGACCAGCTCGCCGAGGGCGGGGTGCTGGTCTTCGACCTGAGCACCATCGGCTACTACCGGCGCGCGTTCGGCGTCCCCACGGTCGCCGACCGAGGGGACCGGTACGTGGCGTGGTTCGCGGTGTCCCCGCGGATCGAGGCCGACGCGGTCGTGGTCACCCAGTTCGACCTGTTCGAGCGGGCGGGGACGGGTTGGGAGCGGGTGTCGATGCGGCACGTGCAGCGGCACCACTCCGACCGTACGGTGCGCCGGGTGGCCGAGCTGGCCGGGCTGCGCGTCGTGGGCACCCGCGGGCTGGTGGGGACGTCGGCGAAGGAACCGGCCGACGAGGACGGCCACGACCGGATCCTGTACGTCGCCCGCCGGACCGGCTGAGCGGGGGTCTTTCTCCCGGCCGTGACCCCGTCCGTGCCCCTAGCCGTGACCCCGGACATGACCTTGGACGCGCCCCCGGCCGTGACCTCGGTCGCCAGCCGGTGCCGCGTCGGGGACGTCCGCCCTCGACGGCGACCCTCAAGCCTCAGGTGAGTGAGTCGATCCGGCGACGCTGGCTCTCAGGCGAGTGAGTCGATCCAGTGCTCCAGGCGGCGGCACTCCCCGGCCATGAGCTCGGGGTCCCTGAAGGTGTTGGTGAGGAGCGAGATGCCCTGGTAGGCGGCGACCAGGGCGATCGCGAGCTCGTGGGAGTCGGATCGGCCCATCGACCTGAACTGCCGCTCGGCGTAGTCGATCAGCAACCGCATGACCTCGGCCGCGGCCCGGTCCAGGCCGTCGGTGCGCTTGTCGAGCTCCGAGCAGAGGGTCCCGGTGGGACAGCCGTACCGCGCGGTGACCTCGCGCTGCTCGGCCCAGCCGCGCAGGAGTGCCTTCAGGCGGTCCTGGGGGCCGGTGCGCAGGTCGAGCGAGGCGGTCATCGCCCGGAAGTTGAGCGCGTGCGCGTCGATCGCCGCCTCGACGAGCTGATCCTTGGTCTTGAAGTAGTAGTAGACGTTGCCCAGGGGGACCTCGGCCACGCGGGCGATGTCGGCCAGCGTCGTCTTCTCGACGCCCTGCTCGTGCAGGACCCGGGACGCGGCGGCCACGAGTCGTTCCCGCTTGCCGTGCTTTGTCTTGGTTGAGTCAGTCATCTCACTAAGAAGTGTAGACAACCGACGCGACGGCTGGCTATGGTCGTGCTTAGTCAGTTAACTAACTTACTCGCGACGGACAGGACTTTTCATGATCGTGGTTACGGGATCGACCGGGAACGTCGGACAGGTGCTCGTACGGGCGCTCGCCGAGGCGGGAGAGCGGGTGACGGCGGTTTCGCGGCGACCCTCGGACATGCCGGAAGGCGTGACGCACCACCCGGCCGACCTGGCCAACCCGGAAAGCCTCAGGCCCGCGCTCGACGGAGCGGACGCGCTGTTCCTCCTCGTCGCCGGTGCCGGTGAGCACCTGAACCCGCGGGGCATCCTCGACGCCGCGAAGGCGGCCGGGGTCCGGCGGGTCGTCCTGCAGTCCTCCCAGGCCGCCGGGACACGACCGGAGTCCGGCTCCCACGCCCCCCTCCGGGTGCTGGAGGACGCCGTACGGAGGTCGGGCCTGAAGTGGACGATCCTGCGGCCGGGAGGCTTCGACTCCAACGCGTTCGCGTGGGCGGAGACGATCCGCTCGCGGCGGACGGCCGCCGCGCCGTTCGGCGACGTCGGGCTGCCGGTCGTCGACCCGGCCGACATCGCCGAGGTCGCGGCCGTGGTCCTGCGTAAGGAGGAGCACGCCGGTCACACGTACGAGCTCACCGGTCCGGCCCCTATCACCCCGCGTCAGCGGGCCCGGGAGATCGGGGACGCGCTGGGCGCGCCGGTGCGGTTCGTCGAGCAGAGCCGCGAGGAGGCACGGGAGCAGATGCTGCGGTTCATGCCCGAGCCGGTCGCGGACGGCACCCTCGCCATCCTGGGCGAGCCGTCGGCCGCCGAACAGCGGGTGAGCCCCGACGTGGAACGGATCCTCGGCCGCGCCCCCCGCGCCTTCGCCGAATGGGCGCGGCGCAACGTCGACGCCTTCAGGTGACCCGTCGCTTCGGGCGGCCCGCTCACGGCGGGTCGCGCCGGGCGGTGGCGAAGCCGGGGTCACAGCCTTCGGGTGACTCGCTCGCGGCGGATCGTGCCGGGCGGTGGTGAACACCGGCCGCCGGGGCGATCCGCGACCAAAACCGGTGGTCTGGCCGCCGGTTTCTGAATGGGCCGTCACGGGGCGTGAGCGATGTCGTAGCGTTTGGAAAACAAACCGCCTCGGGAGAGTGACACCCGGGAGGGGCGAGCGATGCCACCCAGACCCCGCAGCCTCAAACAGCAGATGGACGCTCTCACGGCCCAGATGCGTGAGCACGGGGCGACGTGGAGCCAGATCGCCGCGGACTACCAGCTCCGGTTCACGTTCAATCCGCTGCGCGGCTTCCGCGAGGCACACCGATACACGCAGTCCAAGGTGGTCCAACTATGGAATCTGCGCTGGCCAGACGACATGCTCAGCGAACGCAGGCTCGGGGCCTGGGAGGCCTGGCCCTCGGTGACCGGCAACGAGCCTCCCATCTCCGGGCTGGAACGCCTGGCCCGCATTTACCAGTGCCGGGCCGGGGACCTGGTTCACGGGGAGGACCACAGCCGTGACGACGACCGTGCCGGCAGGCACCCGGCGGCCAAGGACGGACCCGTTTCCCGGCCCGTACTCACCGTCACCGATATCGCCTCGTTCCTGGGCGGATTACCGACACGGTCGCCGGGTGACGGGGCCGATCGGGTTCTCGCGGTCGCGGATCCGCGGGAGCAGGAGTTCGGCTACCTGGTCGCCGCGCTCACGCAGTGGGCGGACGGGATGAAACGCCGCGACCTCCTGGCCGTGGTCGCCTCCGCGGCCGCCGCGGCGCACGCCTCCCCCCTCCTCGCCCACCTGGACCGCGACGCCCTCGAACGCCTGACGCTGGTCTCCCGGACGCCCTCGCGGGTCGACGGCGAGGCGATCGGGCACGTGGAGACGATCATTCATCACGCCATCAGGCAGGAGGACATCCTGGGTCCCCAGGCCGTGCTGGAGACCGCCCTGGCGCAGCACGGGCTGGTCCGGCGGCTCCTGACCGGTACCGCGGACGAGGACCTGCGCCGCCGGTTGATGTCGCTACTGGCTGACATATCCCGTTTTATCGGGTGGCTGCTGTTCAACTCCGACGACTTCGCCGGAGCCGAGCACTACTACGGCCAGGCCCGGCGTGCCGCCCACGAGGCCGACGACGACCTCATGTCCAGTTACGTGCTCGCCCAGTGGAGTCATCTGGCCACCTGGTCAGGCGACCCCCGTCTCGGGGTCGAGCACGCTCTCGGGGCACTCGCCTGGGCGCAGCGGGGTGGCAGTCCCATCCTGATCGCCTACGCCAACGACGTCGGCGCCCGCGCCTACGCGGGAATCCTGCGCCGCGAGAACGGCAAGGACCGGGCCAGGGACCACGCGCGTTGCCGTACGGCGTTGTCGGCCGCCCGCTCGGCGCTGGGCGACTCCACGGAGGACGACCCCGGCCGGAGGCTGACGTACTTCTTCGGCCCGGCCATGCTCACGCTGACCCGCGCCCTGTGCCACCTCGACATGCGTGAGCCCGACAGCGCGATCGCCTGCGCGCGGGAGGCGATGGTCTCGATAGGGACGGCCTTCTCCCGCAACCTGGCGTTCGGTCACCTGTATCTCAGCCGCGCGTTCGCCCAGAAACGCGAGATCGGCCAGGCCTGTACGGAGCTGGCCCGGGCCGCCGAGCTCGCCGGTCGCAACCGGTCCCCGCGACTGGTCGCGGCCACCGCCGACGCCCGCCGGGCCCTGTCGCCCTGGAACCGCACCGACCCCGTGGTGCGCCTGGACGAGCGGCTGCGCTCCTACGGTCTGCCCCCTGGCAGGTCTTCCAGCACGTAGATGTCGTAGACGTCGTTGACGGACGACGCCGGGGCGTCCACGCTCCCGACCTGCCGCCAGCCCCACGACCGGTAGAGCCGCTGGTTGCCCTCCAGCCGTGGCTCCACGGCCAGCACCGCCCGCCGCGCCCCGCACCCGGCCAGCACCGCCTCGGTCAGCCGCCTGGCGACGCCGCACCCGCGGTGGCCCGGCAGTACGCCCAGGTCCACCAGGTGCCAGGTGCGGGAGCCAGACTCGTCGGTAAACCCGGCGGGGAGCGGATCACGCATGCCGTTCCACCAGCGGCCCCCCTCCCGCAGGAACGCCCCGTAGGCGAAGCCGACCAGCAGCCCGTCCCGCCGGGCGATCGACAGCCGGAACCCCCGCCGTTCGAGGAGGTCGGCGTAGGAGGCGCGCTGGTGCGCGAACTCGGCGGGCCCCTCGTCGTTGGGCGGGGCACCGAACGACTCCCGGTAGGCCGCGCCGACCTCCTCGGCGATCGTCTCGGCCTCCTCCGGGCTCAGGACCTTCACGATCACCCGATCGCTCGCTGCCTTCCCCACGGCACCCGCCTTCCTCACCCGGTTCCCGTCCCGAAAACTATCCGCGGGGCCTGGCCCGAAACAGCCGGGCAGGCCGGAGATCGGCCTGGGGCACGTCGGGTCGGGTTGGCATGCCTCGAAGCCGGGGTGTGCCTCTCACGCCGGAGGCGGGCAGGCACGGCCATTTATGAGGGGGCCTCATTTGTGAGGGAATTCCCGGTTGGACCGGTGGGTATGAAAAAGCGGCGACACCGGTGGGATCGCGTTTCCACGCGCGGGATGGTTGACAGGACGTGAGGCGCCCATTATCAAGAAAATCACCCCGCATCGGGAACGTGGCCGTCAACAGCGAAAAATCAGCCGTCCTCTCCGCGGGGTGGTTTCCGATAGGTTCGAGTGGACGACCTCAATGAAGGGCTATCACGAGGAACAGCCGTGATCAAGAGAAAATCCCGTGCTTCCCTTTCCGGACATCCTTCTGGGGAAAGTGGTTTCGGCCCGGTAGGGTGACCGCAGGAAAATCTCCTCACGACATGCGTCATTCGGCACGGTCAAGAGATTTTCCAACCGGGCGGCGCTTCGTCTTCCCCGTCCGGAAAGGCGGGGCGGGCGCCTCTTCTTCGGCGTGGCCGTATCACTCAATGCGGCCGGGGTCCAGTGTGGTGTCCACTTATGTCCGCCGGCCGTACCGAATCCGCACGCCGATCGTTAAAACCGGTGGATACGGTTGTGGGTGGCGACGTCGCGCGGAGAGGAGGCCATACGGGTGAGGTTTTTCGAGAGCCATGAACACGGTGCCTTCGTGCCCGCCGTCAAGGAGAACATCGCCTATGGCCCGCCGGTGAGCGCGCCGCGGCCGACCGGACCGTCCGCTCACACCTCCACCGCTCTGACCGTGTCCTCGCGACCTGTGGCGGGAGCCCTCCCCTTGGCCACGCGAGGTCCTCTCACACGGTCCTCGGTGCCGCTGTCCGGCAGGCCGGGTCCGGTGTGCAAGTGCTGAAAACCGGAGGTTGCACACGTGTGGATCCCTGATTCGTGCGGTTCCGTTAACCGGCCCGTGGTGCTGCCCGTCGCGCTCTGAGCCGTGCTGTTCAATGACCCTTTCGCCAAAGGCTGTGTATGCGGCGAACGGGTCGTTAACGCGCCCAGGAGCGCGGTGGGAGCCCGAGCCGGAAAGGTCGAGGGGCTCGCAGGCGGCTCCCGGATGTTCCCGATCGCGACTTATCAGAGTCGGCCGTCATCAGGGTGAGTCCGGACCCGTGGAAGCCCGTGATGCGACGATCCTCGCGAAATACCGAGGCGGGCAGGGGTGCGCGACGGAGAATCTCGGACGGCGATCGGTCCTTGGCCCGCCGCTCGGGCAGGTGAAACGCATCATGGAGAGCCTGTGCGAGGACGCGCCCTGATCTTGACTTGAAAGTCCGGGATGGGCAACATATTGTTTAACAATAAAGGCGTCCACAAAGAGAGCCGTGTGCTTGTCGGGCCTGGTCGTCCTGATGATCACGCTCTCCGCCAGCTCCGCCGGCATTGGATTGGATTCGTCTGAAGGTGTCCTCCACCCGGATCGGGCGCCTCTTTGGGTACGGGTCGAGAGTCATGGTGCCGGGCGACCGGCATTACGGCGCTTGATGCGTTTGTCGCATCTCCGGATGCCGAATCGAGTGGTTGCCATATGATCGACGGTTGAGTCGGTAAACTTGTTTTCGCGCTGCGGTTCAATTCTCGGGGATATCGGGGGGAATTAAAAGTTTAGCGCCAAAAAGTGACCTGCACCGTTTTCCGGTGCTCCAGCTGGTTTCCTTCTCTCGTCGCCGGACTTCGGGGCCCCTTCACCGCGGCGACCTCCGGGACCAGGTGCCGGACGCGTTACGCGGTCCGGCCCATGACATCACCGCCATCTGTGATCGGGATCTCGGCGTCATCCGGTCAGACCCTGCGTCCAGCAGGGCCTCGGCCGTGCCTGCGGCAGGACGGGGACACGGTTTCCTGCCGCGCCCGCAGCTCGACGGCATTATGTGGAAGCCGCCGGGCCGTCTCATGCGTCGACTTGTTTCAAGTAGGCAACCTGCGTCCAAAGTGATGGAGCGACAGGGAGACGGTCCGGCCGGCCAAAACCAATGAGAGGCCGCTTGAGGCAACATGACAGAATTGCATGATATTAAGATGAAGGCCCGGTTCCTGGTCCTTGGCGCCGTGGAGGTGTACGGGCTCCCGGACGGAAGAAGAAACACTCTCCAGCGTAAGACGCGGCAGTTGCTGGCCCTCCTGGTGGCGGCACACGGCCAGACGGTTCCGGTTGACCGGATCATCGATCGTATCTGGGGTGATCGGCCGCCTGTATCCGCGTCTCAGCTGGTTCGCGGCCATGTCATGAAGCTACGCCGGGTGATCGGGGCGGAGGGGCTGGACCTGGTCGAGATCGACATGAGTGGATATCGGCTCCGCTGTGACTCCTGTGTGATCGATGCGTGGATCTTTGAGAATCTGCTGGTCGAGGCGCGGAAACTGCTGGCCGGAGACAGGATCGACCTGGCCGCCGAGAAACTGCAGGAGGCGATCTCCCTGTGGCGGGGGCCCCTGGCTCTGGAGGGCGTTCGCGAGATCCACGAGCTGGAGGCGGAGGCGGTCAGGCTTGAGGAGCTTCGGTCGCGTGCGGAGGAGATGCTCATGGACGCCTACCTGGCCATCGGCCGCGCGGTCGACGCGATCCCTCTTCTGCGAATGCTCACGGTGAGATACCCGCTGCGTAACCGCTTCTGGGCCCAGCTGATGACCGCCCTGGCCGTCGCCGACCGCTCCGTGGACGCCGCTGAAACGTTTCTCTGCGCTCGGAGAAACTTCCAGGAGAAGGCGGGAATGGAGCCCTCCGTACTGCTCGCGGATATCCACCAGGCGATACTCGAAGGTTGTGAGTCCTGGAAGATTCTCAACCTCATCGGTATCGACTCGTCACGGCACGACGGTTTGGCCTGATCTCCGGCCGTGCGCCCGGTCATGGACTCCGGGATCAGGACGTGTCATCCACGACGGACCCGTAGGCCGCGTCGCCGGGATGTGAAGGCCTGTATCTCAGCAGCTCGCCGGGCTGGCAGCCGAGTTCCTCGCATATCCGGGAGAGTGTGCTGAAGCGGATCGCCTTCGCGTGTCCGTTCTTGAGAATCGACAGATTCGCCAATGTTATTCCCACCCGGATGGACAGATCCGTGAGGGTGATGCCGCGCTCG
This sequence comes from Streptosporangium sp. H13245, assembly GCF_055690525.1. Lineage (NCBI taxonomy): Bacteria > Bacillati > Actinomycetota > Actinomycetes > Streptosporangiales > Streptosporangiaceae > Streptosporangium > Streptosporangium sp. H13245. The sequence continues at coordinate 23,890 of NZ_JBSZKT010000013.1, forward strand.
GCGAGTATCTCGCTGAGCGCGACCTCAATTCCGTGATCCGGGACCTCATCCTTCATCAGACAGTTCCTTCGAGATCCTCAAGCATATATCGCCCCTTCCGAATGATCTCGGATACGGCTAGTGCGGATAGACCGATGAGAGCACCACCGGTGAAAGTGTATGGAGACAGGCCGCCATAGTAGGCGCCGGTGCCGAGCACATGGATTGAGAGTGTGCTCTGGACCATGCTCGCGGTGAGCGAGATCACTGTCGTGCCGATGAGCTGGGTCACGCCGATCAGGCGGAGGTTACGGGTTGTCTGAGCGGAGAACAAGGAGCGATCGCTCTTGAGCCCGCCGTAGAGAAGCCGCACCATCCACCAGAAGGACAGAACGTTCACCACGGCCAGCGGAAGCCAGGTGAGGAGATGGTAGAGCGCCGTGGTGAGGCCTCCGCCCGCCACGCGGACCGTGGCCTGTAAATGATCGCCGACGAGCTCGACGCCCGGTGGCAGTGGAGTGTCGAGACGGACACCGCTGGCCGGGATCGAGATGGGAATCGGCTCCCCGTGACCGAACGCCAGCATGACGCTGCCGGCCAGTTGTCGCATCGATAGCAGGGTGACGGAGAGAAGCGCCAGGAGAAGTGCCCCGTACAGCCACTTCAGCCAGGAGTTTCGGCGTGTCCGGAGCGGTGCCGACCCTGAGCCGGGGGTGGACGTGGGTGATTCCATACCAACCTCCTTATCGAATATCGATGTTATTGAAAAACGATAACCCATCGTGGAGGGTGAGGCAACCCTCGGGGTTGCCCGGTCCGGGTCCTGTCGGGCGGGCGCGTTGCCGTCGGCGTGTGGGAACCGGCTCCGCGGTGTCCGCCTCACCTGCGAGCCGGTCGCATGAAGGCCGGCCGCGTGAAGGCCGGGAGAGCCGGAGCCGGGTCGATGACCGATCGCGTCCACTTGGTCACAAAAAGCGTTGAACGGCGAATCTACAGAGAATTCCGGTAACCGTCTACGCCCGAGAGGGACAGTTTCACTGTAGAGCCAGAAAGGATGCGGGAGCGCGGCGGTCACGCGATTCCTCGTTCCTCGCCAACCAATTGGAGAAAGCCATGTCGGCGACCTCATCACCACATGCGGCGGATCAGTCGGCACACCTTCACTCTGAGGGGGAGAGCGGCGCGGGCGCTGACCTGAGATCTCTGCTGGAGAACGCTCTCAATGAATTCGGCGAGAACGAGAGATGGGGAATCAAGAGCGAAGGTTTCTGGTGTTACGTGACCCCGGCCGGTCATCTTCGCCGCGACCAGGGCTGGAAGATTCACGTCTCGGCGACCCCGCTGTCCGCTCCGGCCGTTCTTGCGGCGTCGGCGAAAGTGCTGATCGGCAAGAGGTGTGCGTTCAAGTTCGCAAGAGGATACAAGGAGATCGAGGAACTCGTCTCGTCGCGATGTGACCGCGGTTCGGGTGGAAAGTTCATCACCGTGTATCCCGACAATGACGACCAGTTTCGCGAGGTGATCAAGGAGCTCGACCGGGTCACCCGAGGTCAGAACGGTCCTGGCATCCTCTCCGACCGCGTCTACTCCCCGGGCAGCCTGGTCCACTACCGGTACGGCGGTTTCTCCCCGCGGCAGGTGCTGAACTCCGAGGGCAGTTATGAGTACGTCCTGGTGGAACCGGACGGGTCATTCCTCAGGGACAAACGTCAGGCCTGGTTCAGCACGCCACCGTGGGCGCCGCCCCCGCTGCCCGACACCCCTTCCGCGAAACCGGACTCAGAGCGGGGAAAGAAAGTGCTTCTCGCCGACCGGTTCGTGGTGGAGGAGGCGATCCGGCACTCTTTCCGCGGCGGCGTGTACCGCGCTTTCGACCAGAAGACCGGCGAGAAGGTCGTCATCAAGCAGGCGCGTCCGCACGTGGGGGCAGATCTGACCGGAAAGGACGCCCGCGACTGGATGCGCCATGAGGCGGAAATGCTCGCGCTGTTCGAACCCATGGGAATCACTCCACGACTGGTCGACCTTTTCGAGTACCAGGGCGATCTCTTCCTCGCGGAAGAGGAGATCAAGGGGAATTCGCTGCGCCATTGGTGCGAGGAGCGGGTGAAGAAAGAGCCCACCCGCTCGATCTCGTTGCAGGACGCCGAGCCGATGGCGATGACCCTGGTGGACCTGATCGACGTCATCCACGGAAAAGGCTTCGTGATGCGGGACTTCAATCCCGGAAACGTCGTCGTCGCGGACGACATCCCGCACCTGATCGACCTGGAGTTCCTGGCGCGTCCCGGTGAGCACGTCAGGAACATCGCCACCTTCGGATACACGGCCCCGGAGCAGCTCGCGGCCGAGCGCTACGGCCCGGCGCCCGAGCAGGCCGCCGACCTCTACAGTCTCGGCGCCACACTGCTCTATCTCACCGCCAACATCGACCCGGTCCTCCCCGACGACGGAGAGCCCGGCCGTACGTACGGCGAGCGGCTCACCACCTTCGTCCGGGCGGCGGCGGCGACCGGAGAGGCCACCCGCAGGCTCGCCCCCCTGATCCTGGGGCTGACGGCGGACGACCCCTCGCAGCGCTGGAGCCTGGCGCGGGCGGGTGAGTTCCTGACAGGCACGTCCACGAGCACGTCCTTCGCCGTCAGCCGGGAGGAGGGGCGTCTTCCCGAGGAGGGCCAGAGCAGGCTGCTGCGCGACGGACTCGCGCACACGGCCGCCACCATGACTCCCGACGAGGAGCATCTGTGGCCGCCGATCGTCGCGGAGGGCATGACCTCCGACCCGTGCAACGTGCAGTGCGGAGCCGGAGGGGTCCTCTCGGTTCTCAACCGTGCCGCGCGCACCATGGACGACCCCTTCCTCAAGGAGAGCCTGGCCACGGCCGCGAAGTGGTTGAACCGCCGCCTGCCGGAGGAGCCGAGGGTCCTGCCCGGCCTGTACTTCGGCCGCTCCGGGACCGCGTGGGCGCTCCACGAGGCGGCGACGACGCTGGGGGACCGGGAACTGGCCGACTGGGCGGCGGAGTACGCGCGGCTCATCCCGCTCCGCTGGCCCAACTCGGACCTGACCCACGGCACGGCCGGTGCCGGGATGGCGATGCTGTACTTCCTCACCGCGACCGGCGACCAGGACTTCGCGGATCGCGCGCACCGCTGCGCGCAGGGACTGATCGCGTCCGCGCAGCTGGGGAGCTCGGAGGTGCGGTGGTCGGTGTCGGAGGAGTTCCGCTCGGAGATGGCCGGGATCAGCCACTACGGGTACGCCCACGGCGTCGCCGGGGTGAGCATGTTCCTGCTGGCCGCGGGCCGGATACTCGGCCGGGACGAGTACGTGGAACTCGCGCGGGCGGGGGGCAGGACCCTGGTCCGGGCGGCCATCCGGCAGGGCGAGGCCGCGCGGTGGCCCACCGGTGAGGAGGGCGCCGAGGACATCGGGCTGACGTGGTGGTGCAGCGGTTCCGCGGGGATCGGCACCTTCCTCATCAGACTGTGGCAGGCCACGGGTGAGGACGAGTTCCGCGAACTCGCCGAGGCCGCGGCCGTCGCCGTACGGACCGAGAAGTGGCTCTACTCACCCGCCGCCTGTCACGGCGCCTCCAGCGGAGGGGAGTTCCTCCTGGACCTGGCGGACGCGCTCGGTGAGGAGCGCTACCGGGAGTGGGCCGAGGAACTCGCCATGTGCATCTTCGCGCGCAACACGATCCGGGACGGGCGCATGGTGGTCCCCGCCGACTCGATGAGCACCATCGAGATGGGCTACAACTCCGGCCTCGCCGGAGTCCTCAGCTTCCTGCTGAGACTGCGGTACGGCGGCGGCAGGCTGTGGACGGCGGACGGTCTCACGGCACCGGAGCGCCCGGCCGGGGTGGCGGCGGAAGACTCCCCCCGATGACCTCCACCACCCTCCAGACCCTCCAGGTGCCCACGGTGCAGCGGATCAACTTCGAGTTCTCCTGGGACGGAACCAGGGCGGCGTGTCTCGCCGCGGACGAGCGGCTTCAGGTCCAGATCCAGCAGTGGTCGTTCGGTGACGAGCCCACCCGGTCGCACCACGTGCCGACGCGGGAGGACCTGGGGGTCCCCTCCTACGTCCTGCCCCTGGATGACGGGCGAGTCGTGTTCTGCTACTCGGCGTACTCGGAGGCCGGACCCGTCCACACCTTCGTGCTCGCTGACGGGGGCCGCGAGCTTCCCCTGGGAAGCATCCGATGCGACAAACTCCGGATCCGGCCGTGCCCGGGGACGGAGGCCCTCGCCCTGATCACCGCTCGTACCGGGGATTCCGGCGGGTCCGTGTGGCGCGTCGACGCCGGCACGGTACGCCTGGAGAAGGTCTGCGACGTTCCCGGTCTCCAGCTGATCGGCGGCGGGTGGCTGGACCCCGCCGGTCGCCGGTACGCGGTGAACCGGCGGCACGCCGACGGGGGCGTCCGCCCCCTGGCCATCGGTGTGCCCGGCGGGGAGTCGGCACCCCTTCTCGGTTCGGTACGGACCGGCAACGAGATTCTCCAGCTGACCTGTCCCGGCGACGACCTGGTGCTGACGGCGAGCGACGCGACCGGGGACTTCCGGCTCGTCGTCAACCGGCTCGCCACCGGGGAACGCACGGTCCCGCACGGCCTGAACGGCATCGACGGGTCGATCTACCCGCTCATCTTCGACGACGGCGGGCGCCACCTCCTCCTCCAGGTGAGCCACGGCGTCCGGCAGAGCCCGGTGCTCTACGACCTCGGCTCCGGTGAGACCACCGAGGTGCCGGTGCCCCTCGGCGGCCTCTGCGGACCGGTGCGTTTCACCGGGGACGGCCTGCGGATGGCCTACTCCACCCCGGACCGGCCCGCCGACATCATCGACGTCCCGCTCCGGGAATCCCCGGAGGCGCCCGGCCCGCCCAGCCCGCCCAACGCCCGGATCGAGCGGTTTCCGGGGCCCGGCGGGCCGATCGAGGCCATCGTCTACGGGGAGAAGGACTGGCGGGACGCCCGTCACGTGCTCATCGCCCTGCACGGCGGGCCGGAGCACCACTGGAGCCCCCGGTTCGACGCGCTGTTCGCCGGTCTGGCCCTGGCCGGGGTCACCGTCATCGCCCCGAACCAGCGGGGGAGCACCCAGTACGGCCCGGCCCATCAGGAGGCCATCCGCGGCGCCTGGGGAGGGCCCGACCTGGAGGACGTCCGCCATCTCGCCGAGACCGTCACGGCGCAACGGCGCCTGCCCGACAGCAGGCTCTCCCTGTACGGAATCAGCTACGGGGCGTACCTCGCGCTGCTGGCCGCCAGTGTCCAGCCGGAGCTGTGGAGCGCGTGCGTGGTGGTCGCGCCCTTCATGTCGGGTCCGAGGCTCTATCGGGAGGCGGGGCCGAACGTTCGCCTGCTGCTCGACCGCCTGGACGGGCTCACGGAGATCGACGACGCCATCGGGCCACGCGACCTGTTCCGGCTGGCCCCGCGGATCACCTCAAGACTGCTCATCGTTCACGGCGACCAGGATCCCGTGGTCCCGGTCACCCAGTCCCGTGCGCTGTGCGCCCGCCTGGCTGAGGCCGGCAGGCGCGACGGCGTCGATTTCGCCTACTGGGAGATCCCCGGTGAGGGACACAACCCGCTCTTCGACATCGACGGAAAGCCGATTCGGGAGCTGATCTCCCAGTTCCTTTTACTTACTCCCGTCGAAAGGAGGTGAAATTCCATTGTCAGTTGACGTGAACGCGCTCCAGGAGCTGTCGCCAACGGATCCCATTCCGTTGCAGGCGAGGCAGTACGCGGGCTGTTGCACCACTCCCTGGATCGATATCTGCGCCAGCTGGGCGACCTGTTTCGGATGCTCGGTGACTCGTTGACACCGGCGTCCAGGCGGTCATGAGAATCCATCGGGAGGAGGAAAGTAATTGGAAATTGAGATTGGCGCTCTGCAGGAGCTCCCGGAGACCGAGCGTCTCGGTGCGTCGCTGGGATGCTGTGCGCTCTGGTCGATAGTCACCTGCGACACGTGCACGATCCTGTGCAGCCGGAACACCAAGACAACGTGAGCACGACAACAGGAAAAGCCGAACTGAGAGGAGGTGAAACATCGTGAACCTTGACGTCGCCGCTCTCCAGGAGCTGCCTCAGACGGAGTCGGACGGGATGCCTCTGGCCGTTTGCTGCTGGTATACCTGCCTGACCAACCCGCTGGCCAGTTTCGTCATCTACACCTGCCGTACCTGCACGAACACGAACACGAACGCCTAGCGTCCGTGGGCTGTGAAGCCTCTGCCGACGAGGGGTGCGTGACGTCACCGTCCGCACCCCTCCGTCGTTCGGAAAACGACCCACTGAGACAGGGGGCCAGTCGTGGCCGTCAGCGCCGCCGCCGATTCCGCAGTAAGAAAACCCGGCCGATCATTCGGGACACTGGCCCGCTACATCCGTCCACACCGCGGCGTGCTGACAATAAGTCTGGTCATCAGCCTGCTCGCCAGCGGCGCGGGACTGGTGTTACCGCTCGCCGCGCAGGGTGTCATGGACTCGATCGGCTCCGGAGGCGATGTCGTCGCGAACACGATAAGACTCGCCATGGTCCTCGTTGTCGCGACGGTGCTCACCGGACTCAATTCCTGGCTGCAGCAGCGCACTTCGGAACGCATAGTGCGCCAGGTTCGCCGAGAGGCCGTCCACCGCCTGATAAGAATGCGAATCAGCGAATTCGACCGCCGTCCCGTGGGTGATCTCACCTCCCGGGTCACCTCGGACAGCGTGCTGATCCAGAGTGCCGCCACCGACGGTGTCATCATGATCGTCAACGGCGCGATCACCTTCGTCGGCGCGATCGTCCTGATGTCCACGCTCCACGCGGGTCTGCTCGCCACCACCGTCGCCGTCCTGCTGGTGGTCCTGGCCGTCCTCACCGTGGTGCTTCCGAGGATCCGCCTGGCGGTCACCCGCGCCCAGTCCGCCGTCGGCGACATCGGCGCGGCACTGGACCGGACCCTCAACGCCGCCCGGACGGTCAAGGCCAACGGGGCCGAGGCCCGGGAGACGCAACTGTCCAACGACGCGATCGAGAAGGCCTATCAGGCGGGTCTGCTCGGTGCCCGGTACACCGCGGTGGTCAACATGGCCTCCGGGGCGGCGGTGCAGTTCGCCTTCCTGGTCGTGCTGGGGCTGGGCGGGGCCCTCGTGGCCTCGGGAAGGCTGAGCGCCTCCGCCCTGATCGCGTTCCTGCTCTACCTGTTCTACCTGTCGACACCGATCAGCTCCCTGATCGGCGGAGCCACCGCCCTGCAGCAGGGGCTGGGGGCCGCCACCCGGCTTGAGGAGATCCGGGAGATACCGATCGAGGAGGACGTCGACGTGCCCGTACCGGCCGAAAGGCCATCGGACGGGCCTCCGTCGATCGAGCTGTGCGACGTCCACTTCGCCTATCCCGACAGGTCTCCCGCCCTCGCCGGGGTGTCCTTCGTCGTCGAGAAGGGGTCCCAGGCCGCGCTGGTCGGCCTGTCCGGGGCGGGTAAGACCACCCTGCTGTCCCTGATCCAGCGTTTCTACGAACCGCAGCACGGCGTGATCCGCGTCGACGGGGAGGACATCGCCACGCTCCCCCGCGCGGAGGTCCGCCAATGGATCGCCTACGTGGAGCAGGACGCGCCGGTGCTCAGCGGGACCATTCGCGAGAACCTTCTCTACGCGGCACCGGACGCGACCGCCGACGACATCGCCGAGGTGCTCGCCGAGGTCTGCCTGAGCGAGTTCGTCGCCGGTCTCGACGACGGCGTGGAGACACCCGTGGGAGCACGGGGTCTCTCCCTCTCCGGAGGAGAACGGCAGAGGCTGGCCATCGCCCGCGCGCTGCTGCGCCGCCCGAGGGTCCTGCTGCTGGACGAGGTGACGGCCCAGCTCGACGCGCGCAACGAGCAGGCCATGAGGAGGACCATCAGCCGCGCGGCGAGGAGATGCACGGTCGTCCTGATCGCCCACCGCCTGTCGACGGTCACCGACGCCGACCAGATCATCGTGCTGGAACACGGCCGGGTGCGCGCGGCCGGCACCCACGCCGATCTCGTCAGCGGCGACCGGCTCTATCGCGAGCTGGCGAAGACCCAGCTGCTGGTCGGCCAGGACCGCATCGCATGAGAGACGGGAAGTGAAGGAGGAGGTCAGATCCGGCGGAGGCGGACGCGCTGGATGGAGTGGTTGGCGCCCTTGTGCAGGACCAGGTCCGCCCGGCCCCTGGTGGGGGCGATGTTCTCGACGAGGTTGAGCTCGTTGATGTCGCGCCAGACGTTTCTCGCGAAGTCGGTCGCCTCCTCCTCCGACAGGTCGGCGAGGTATCTGAAGTAGGACTTCGGGTCCTCGAAGGCCGTGCGGCGGAGCTTGTGGAAGCGGTCCACGTACCAGTCGCGGATGTGCTCGACCTTGGCGTCCACGTAGATGGAGAAGTCGAAGTAGTCGTTGATCGCGAGGGCGGCGGGCGGGGCGGGCTGGAGGACGTTGAGGCCCTCGACGATGAGGATGTCGGGGCGGCGTACGGTCTGGGTCGCGCCGGGCACGATGTCGTACTCCAGGTGGCTGTAGACCGGGGCCGTCACCTCCGGCAGGCCCGCCTTGACGTCGGCGACGAACCTGACCAGGGCCCGGCGGTCGTAGCTCTCGGGGAAGCCCTTCCTGTGCATGATGTCCCTGGCGGTGAGGACCTCGTTCGGGAACAGGAAGCTGTCGGTGGTGATCAGGTCCACCCGGGGGTGCTCCGGCCAGCGGGCCAGCAGGGTGTGCAGCAGCCTGGCCGTGGTCGACTTGCCGACCGCGACGCTTCCGGCGATGCCCAGGACGTACGGGGCCTCCCGCTTCCCGCCGCCGAGGAAGGTGTTGAGCGCCGCGCTGCGCTGCCTGGCCCCGGTGAAGTGCAGGTTGAGCAGCCGGGTGAGCGGCAGGTAGATGTCGGTGACCTCGGCCAGGTCGATCGGGTCGTCGACGCCGCGCAGCTCCTCCAGCTCGTCCTCGGTGAGCGTGAGAGGCGTGTTCTTGCGGAGTTCGCTCCACTGAGCCCGGCTGAGCTGCACGTACGGTGTCGCGGTGTCCAAACCGTTGGCCATGCTCAGAGAGCCTACTGATCCACCGGGAACGGGCTCCCGGTGGGTACCGGGCGGGATTCTTGGTCTGTCCAGGGGGTTCTCCATAGACGCTGCGGACGATCTCTCAGGGAGGGGGTATGACAATGTGCGGAATAGTGGGATATACGGGGCAGCGTCCGGCGATCGAGGTCGCGGTCGAGGGGCTGGGCCGGCTGGAGTACCGGGGGTACGACTCGGCGGGGATCGCCCTGATCGGGGCGGACGGCCTGGACGTGGAGAAGCGGGCGGGGAAGCTGGCCAACCTGCGCGCGGTGCTGGCCTCGCGGCCCACGCCTCCGGCGACGACGGGGATCGGGCACACCCGGTGGGCCACCCACGGGGCCCCCACCGACCGCAACGCCCACCCGCACACCGACTGTGAAGGGCGGATCGCGGTCATCCACAACGGGATCATCGAGAACTTCGCCGCGCTCAGGGCCGAGCTGGAGAACGCGGGGCACCGGCTCGTCTCCGAGACCGACACGGAGGTGGTGGCGCACCTGCTGGAGCAGTTCGCCGCCGGAGGTCTCATGGAGGCGATGCGCCGGGTCTGCCTGCGGCTGGAGGGGGCGTTCACCCTGCTCGCGGTCTCGGCCGACGAGCCCGACGTGGTGGTGGGGGCGCGGCGCAACTCGCCGCTGGTGGTCGGCAGGGGCGACGGGGAGAACTTCCTCGGCTCGGACGTGGCGGCGTTCATCGCGTACACGCGCGAGGCGGTGGAGCTGGGCCAGGACCAGGTGGTCGAGCTGCGTCCCTCGAAGATCACGGTCGTCGACTTCCAGGGGCTCCCGGCCGAGACGCGTGACTACCACGTCGACTGGGACGCCTCCGCCGCCGAGAAGGACGGCTACGACCACTTCATGCTCAAGGAGATCGCCGAGCAGCCCCGGGCCGTCGCCGACACGCTGCTCGGCAGGGTCGGCCAGGACGGGCGGCTGGTGCTGGACGAGATGCGGCTGTCCGACCAGGAGCTGCGGGACATCAACAAGGTCATCCTGGTCGCCTGCGGGACCTCGTACCACGCCGGGCTCATCGCGAAGTACGCCATCGAGCACTGGGCCCAGCTGCCCTGCGAGGTCGAGGTGGCCAGTGAGTTCCGCTACCGCGACCCGATCCTCACCCGCGACACGCTGGTGATCGTGATCAGCCAGTCGGGGGAGACCATGGACACCCTCATGGCGGTACGGCACGCGCGCGGGCAGCGGTCGCGGGTGCTGGCGGTGTGCAACGTGAACGGCTCCACGATCTCCCGCGAGTCCGACGCCGTCCTCTACACGCACGCGGGCCCGGAGGTCGCGGTCGCCTCCACCAAGGCGTTCCTCACCCAGCTGGTGGCGTGCTACCTGGTGGCGCTCTACATCGCCCAGGTCAGGGGGACGAAGTTCGGCGACGAGATCACCCAGATCGTCGACCGGCTCGCGGAGATGCCGTCCAAGGTGAGCGAGGTCCTGGTCACCGTCGAGCCGGTCCGCGCGCTGGCCAGGTCGCTGGCCGACGAGCGGTGCGTGCTCTTCCTGGGGCGGCACGTGGGCTTTCCCGTCGCGCTGGAGGGGGCGCTGAAGCTCAAGGAGCTGGCGTACATGCACGCCGAGGGCTTCGCGGCGGGGGAGCTGAAGCACGGCCCGATCGCGCTGATCGACCGGGGGCTCCCCGTGGTGGTCGTCGTCCCCTCGCCGTCCGGCCAGCGGGTGATCCATGACAAGATCGTGTCCAATATCCAGGAGATCCGGGCCAGGGGCGCGAGGACCCTCGTCATCGCCGAGGAGGGGGACACCGTGGTCGGGCGGTACGCCGACACGCTGATCCACATCCCGGCCGTGCCGACCCTGCTCCAGCCGCTGGTCGCCACGGTGCCGCTCCAGGTCTTCGCCTGCGAGCTGGCCACGGCCAAGGGGCACGACGTCGACCAGCCCCGCAACCTCGCCAAGTCGGTCACGGTGGAGTAAGTGCTCCCCACGTGTCGTCCACAGCCTGTGGATAAAGTCTATGGATTACCCACAGCCATAAGTGGGTATGGGGCCTGACCGCCTTCTTGTCAGATTAATTGTCGATATATGCCATATAACGGTTTACTAGGGCACATTAACGTGGCGTGAATCCACCGGACCCAAGGGAGCCGCAAGATGGATCGTCGTCGTTTCCTCGCCCGAGGCGGTGCGCTGGCCGCACTGGGGGTGGCCGGGCCGTTCGCGGGTGTCGCGCGGGCGGGGGCGAACGGGCAAATCCTCCCGGGAGCCGGATACGGGCCGCTGAAGCCGGTCAAGGACGAACGGGACGGCGTGGTACGGCTCCACCTGCCCGACGGCTTCCACTACAGGTCCTTCAGCGCGGCCGGTGACAAATACGGCGACGGATCCCTCGTCCCCTCCCGGCACGACGGCATGGCCGCGTTCCGCGGGCCCTCCGGCAGCGCGATCCTCGTCCGCAACCACGAGGTCAACGGCCCGGTCGGCGCGTTCGGCGACTTCGCCAGGGCCTACGACCCGGCGGCCGGCGGCGGCACCTCGACGCTGCGGGTCACCCGCTACGGCAAGGTGCTCACCTCCGCCCCCAGCCTGACCGGCACCCAGATGAACTGCTCCGGCGGCCCGATGCCCTGGGGCGCCTGGGTGAGCTGCGAGGAGACCGTCAACGGGCCGGACGTGGGCAACGACTTCAGCGGCCAGGACAACGGCAGGCTCACGCAGAAGCACGGCTACATCTTCGAGGTCCCGCTCGACGGCAGGGCGAAGGGACCGATCAGGAGCGCCGGGCGGTTCGCCCACGAGTCGGCCGCGTTCGACGGGTTCACCGGCGCGATCTACCTCACCGAGGACAACTTCGGCTTCGCCTCCGGCTTCTACCGCTACCTGCCCCCGAAGAACCCGCTCACGGCGGGCCGCATCCTCGACGGCGGCAGGCTCCAGATGCTGGCCGTACGGGGCGCCCCGGGCAAGGACCTCTCGCTCGGCCAGCTCAAGGGGGCCTCGTACGCGACGACCTGGGTGGACATCGACGACCCCGACCCCGCGTTCATCGGCACCCCCGCCAACGACGTCGCCGTCCAGGCCGTCGGCAATCAGGGCAGGTCCAAGGGGGCGGCGCTCTTCTCCCGGCTGGAGGGGGCGGTCAACCACCACGGCACGATCTACTTCGTCTCCACCCAGGGCGGCGCGACCGCGTCCGGCGACACCCCGCCCAGCGGCTTCGGCAAGGGACGCGGCCAGGTGTGGGCGTACGAGACGTGGAGCGGGCGGCTCAGGCTCGTCTACGAGTCGCCGGGCTCGGTCACCCTCGACCTGCCCGACAACGTCACCGCCAGCCCCAAAGGCACCCTGGTCCTCTGCGAGGACGGCTCGGGCGACAACTACCTGCGCGGCCTCACCCGCAAGGGCGAGATCTTCGACTTCTCCCGCCTGGTCCCCGTCGACGGCGACTCCGGCGCCGAGTTCGCCGGCTCGACCTTCGGCCCCGGCGGCCACACCCTCTACGTCAACGTCCAGTCGTCCAAGGGGACGAGCTTCGCCGTCTGGGGCCCCTGGCAGCGCGGCGGCTTCTGACCTCCGGGCCGGTGGCGGGACGCCACTAGCCTGGGAGGGTGATCGTTGGTATCGGTGTCGACGTCGTGGACGTGGCCAGGTTCGAGGCGACGCTGGCGCGGACGCCCGCGCTGCGGGGGCGCCTGTTCACCGAGGGGGAGAGCGCTCTGGCCACCGAGTCCCTCGCCGCCAGGTTCGCGGCCAAGGAGGCCGTCGCCAAGGCTCTGGGCGCCCCTCCCGGGCTGCGGCACCTGGACGCCGAGGTGCTCAGCGGGGCGCACGGGCGGCCCGAGCTGCGGGTGACCGGGCGGGTGGCGGACGTCGCCGAGGCCCTGGGCGTGGCCCGGTGGCACGTATCCCTGACCCACGACGGGGGCGTCGCCATCGCCTACGTGATCGCCGAGGGATAGATTCGGTGGAATGCGGACCGCGTACACCTCCGACCAGATCAGGGCGGCCGAGGCGGCGCTGATGGCGACGCTGCCCGAGGGCGCCCTGATGGAGCGGGCGGCCACCGGGCTCGCGGTGGTCTGCGCCAGGATGCTCGGCGCCGTGTACGGCTCCCGCGTGGTGCTGCTCGTCGGCGGCGGTGACAACGGCGGCGACGCCCTCTACGCCGGGGCCCGCCTCGCGGCCAGGGGGGCCAGGGTCGACGCGCTCCTCGCCGGGACGCGCGTCCACGCGGCGGGCCTGGAGGCCCTGCGCCGCGCGGGCGGCCGGGTGACCGACCTGCGCGCCGCCCCCGAAACGAGCGCAGGAGACACAGGAGACACGGGGGAACCGGCGGACCCGGTGGGCGCCCGCGTTCGCGGCCTGCTCGGCACCGCGGAGCTGATCGTGGACGGGATGCTCGGGATCGGCGGGACCGGGGCGCTCAGGGAGCCGTACGCGACCCTCGCCGGGCTCGCGAACGACGCGCCGGGAGAGGTCGTCGCGGTGGACGTGCCGAGCGGCGTGGACGCGAGCAGCGGCCGGGTGGAGGGGACGGCGGTCGCCGCGGACGCCACCGTCACGTTCGGGGCCTGGAAGACCGGGCTGCTCGTCGATCCCGGCTCCGGGCACGCGGGCCGTACGGAACTCGTCGACATCGGCCTCGGCCCCCACCTGCCCGACCCCGACGCGGCCGCGCCGACGGACGCCGACGTGGCCGCGACGCTGCCCAGGCCCGGCGCCTCGTCCGACAAGTACCGCCGGGGCGTCGTCGGCATCGCGGCAGGCGGTGAGCTCTACACCGGTGCCGCGGTGCTGGCCGTGGGCGGGGCCCTGCGGGCCGGGGTGGGCATGGTCCGCTACGCGGGGGTCGCGGAGCCGGTGGCCCGGGTGCGGGCCCGCTGGCCCGAGGCCGTGATCACCACGCTCGCCCCCGGCGAGGGGGTAGAGAGGGTGGGCCGCGTCCAGGCGTGGGTGCTCGGCCCCGGCCTCGGCACCGGCGACGAGTCGCGCGCCGTCGTCCGCTCGGTGCTGTCGAGCGAGGTCCCCGTGCTCGTCGACGCCGACGCGCTCACCCTGGTGGCCCAGGACAGGGCCCTGCTCCGGCGTGCCGCGCCGGTCCTGATCACCCCGCACGCGGGCGAGCTCTCCCGCCTGATCGGCGTGCCGAGGGAGCGGATCGAGGGGCGGCGCCTGGAGAACGCGCGGCGGGCGGCGGCGGAGCTGGGCGTGACCGTGCTGCTCAAGGGCTCGACCACGCTGGTCGCCGAGGAGGGGCGGCCGGTCAGGATCAACCTCACCGGCAGCCCCTGGCTCGCGACCGGCGGTACCGGCGACGTGCTGGCGGGCCTGGCGGGCGCGCTGCTGGCCGCGGGACTGAGCGGGTACGACGCGGCCTCCTGCGCCGCCCACCTGCACGGGATCGCCGGTCAGAGGGGCCCTCTCACCGCCCTGGACGTCGCCGAGGCCCTGCCCGAGGCGGTGCGCTCCCTGCTCAACGGACCCGGGCACGGCCGCTCACCTGCCAAACTGGGGTCATGAGTTTCCCGATGACTCCCGCCGAGGCACGGGTGGACCTCTCGGCGATCCGCGAGAACCTGACGCTGCTGGCGAGCCATGCTCCCGGCGCCGAGATGATGGTCGCGGTCAAGGCCGACGCCTACGGGCACGGGGTGGTCCCCGTCGCGCGCGCCTGCCTGGAGGCCGGGGCGAGGCGGCTGGGCACCGCCTACGTCCGCGAGGCCCTGGAGCTGCGGGAGGCCGGGATCACCGCGCCGATCCTGGCGTGGATCATCCCGCCGGGTGAGCCGCTGGAGCAGGCCGTCGCGCGTGACGTCGAGCTGTCGGCGGGCTCCGTCGCCGGGGTCGACGCGATCGCGGGCGCCGCGGCCGGGATCGGCGGGACCGCCAGGGTGCACCTGAAGGCCGACACCGGCATGTCGCGCGGCGGCGCGTCGGCGGCGGACTGGTCCGCCCTGGTCGAGCGGGCGCTGCGGCACCGGGCCGAGGGCACGATCGAGATCGTCGGGCTCTGGTCCCACTTCGCCTGCGCCGACATCCCGGGAGACCCGTCCGTCGCGGCCCAGCTGGCCGCCTTCGACGAGGCGCTGCTCGTCGCGGAGAAGGCGGGCGCGGGGGGCTCCCACGTCATCAGGCACATCGCCAACTCGGCGGCCATCCTGACGCTGCCCAGGGCGCGCTACGACCTGGTCCGTCCGGGCATCGCGACCTTCGGGCTGAGCCCCGTGCCCCGGCTCGGGGGCTTCGGGCTGCGCCCCGCGATGACGCTCACCGCGCGGATCGCGCTGGTCAAGAGGGTGCCCTCCGGCTCCGGCGTGTCCTACGGGCACCTGTACGTCACGGACCGGGAGACGACGCTTGGCCTCGTCCCCCTCGGGTATGCGGACGGGGTCCTGCGGCACGCCACCAACCTGGCGGAGGTTCTGGCCGGTGGCCGCAGGCGGCGGATCGCGGGCAGGGTCTGCATGGACCAGTTCATGATCGACGTGGGGGACGACCCGCTGGCGGAGGGTGACGAGGTGATCCTGTTCGGTGACGGCTCGCGGGGTGAGCCCACCGCCCAGGAGTGGGCGGATTCCCTCGGCACGATCACGCATGAGATCGTGACCAGGATCGGTTCGCGGGTCCCGCGCGTTTACCGGTGAAAGGCAGCTCAGGGGGTCGCATGAGTAGTACCAGCCGGCGCAGGGTCGGTATCGCGGGCGCGATCGTCGGTGTCGCGTCGGCCGGGGTGGCCGCCGGGGCCCTCGCCAAGCGGTACGCCGTCGGACGCATCAGGCTCCGCCCCGACCTGGAGGCGAGCGAGCCGCTCGGAGAGCTGCGCGGCCGTCCCACCACGGTCACCACCTCCGACGGTGTTCCCCTGTACGCCGAGGTCGACGGCGACGAGGACGCCCCGCTGACCGTGGTGTTCTGCCACGGCTACACACTCAACCTCGACTCCTGGCACTACCAGCGGCGCGACCTGGGCGGCACGCACCGCCTGGTCCTGTGGGACCAGCGCTCCCACGGGCGCTCGCCGCGCATCCCGATGAAGGACTGCTCGATCGACCGGCTCGGCGACGACCTGGCCGAGATCATCGAGGCGCTGGTGCCCGGCCCGTGCGTGCTCGTCGGCCACTCCATGGGCGGTATGACGATCATGGCTCTGGCCGACCGGCACCCGGAGCTGTTCGGCGACAAGATCAGGGGTGTCGCGCTGATCTCCACCTCCACCGGCAAGCTCGGCGAGATCTCCCTGGGCCTGCCCGCGCTGCTGTCGAAGGCGGTGCACAAGGTCACGCCGGGCACGGTGTCGATCCTGAGGCGCGGCGGCTCGCTGGTCGACAAGAGCCGCCAGGTCGGCAACGACGTGGCTTTCCTGGCCCTGCGCCACCTGGGTTTCGGCGATTCCAGGAACGTCAGCCCCACGGTCGTCGACTTCGCCGAGTCGATGATCCGCTCCACCCCCTTCGAGGTGATCGCCGAGTTCTATCCGGCGCTGATGTCGCACGACAAGCTGAGCGCGCTGCGCGTGCTGGACGAGGTCCCGACCTCCATCATGGTCGGCGACAAGGACTGGCTGACCCCCGTCGAGCACAGCAGGGCGATGGCGGCGGCGCTGCCCACCGCCCGGTTCACCGAGGTTCAGGAAAGTTCGCATCTGGTCCAGCTGGAGCGGCCTACCGTGGTCAACGACGCCCTGCACGACCTGCTCAAGCGGGTGGACGCGGCCGACGACCGGTGAGCCCACGGTCCGGGAAGTACGGAAAGAAGTACGGAACAGGAGTGACGAAGCGGTGAGAATCGTGGCGACCGCCGAGGAGATGCGGGAGCTGGGCGAGGAACTGGCGGCGCTGTTGCGCCCGGGAGACCTGGCGGTGCTGTCGGGCCCGCTCGGCGCGGGCAAGACGACCCTGGTGCAGGGGATCGCCGAGGGGCTCAAGGTGCGCGGCCCGATCACCTCGCCGACCTTCGTCATCGCCCGGGTGCACCCCTCGCTCTCGGGAGGCCCGGCGCTGGTCCACGTCGACGCCTACCGCCTCGGGGGCGATCTGGAGGTCGACGACCTGGACCTGGACGCCTCGCTGGAGGAGTCGGTGACGATCGTGGAGTGGGGCGAGGGCCTGGTGGAGGGGCTCGCCGACGACCGGCTGGAGATCCTCATCGGCCGGGGAGCGCCCGGCGAGCCGGGCGAGGAGCGGACCGTGACCCTCCGGGGAGTCGGCCCGCGGTGGCACGCCGTCATCTGAGTCATCGGATAAGCCGACGAAGTCAGGGAAATCCTGGCACGCTGGCACTACGCCCCATTGGTCTAGATCGTCAGGCGTGATGATCGACTCTGGCGGGTTTGCCCATGTTTAATGGGGAACAGGTGGGAAATCGTGCCGGGCGAGGGTCGTCGGCCGGAGGGCGAAGTGGAGTTCGACGGTGCCAAGCGTCAAGCGTGTCGCGGTTCTGGGAGCCATCGTCCTTTTCGGGCTGGTCGGGTGTTCGGCCGGTGCCGAAGCCGGCAACCCGACGGGCACTCCCACCCCAACTCCGCCCGATTCCGGCATCAGCCGGCAGGACATCGAGGTCCAGCTCCAACCGGCCCGCGCCAGGGCCGGGCAGAAGGTGTGGATCCTGGCCAACTGCCCGATCCCGCAGGGCGGTCCCGAGCATCGCGGTACCGCGTCCTCCCGGATCTTCCGCACCCCGGTGACCCTCGACCCGATCCTCGCGACGCCCACGCCCGACCCCGCCTCGACCGCGACCCCGACGCCGCGCCCGTGGGTCCGCGGCCAGGCGACCATCGCCTCGGGCGCCGCCACCGGGGTCCACGAGGTCAACGCCAGGTGTGAGGGGACCAACGACACCGGCAAGGCCAACCTCAGGATCGTGGCCGACACCGAGCCGAGCTCCACTCCCACCTCCAGGCCGACCAGGACGGTCATCAGCACCGAGGCGCCGGGTACGGGCGGCGGCGGCACCGCCGCCGGAGGGCCCGGCGACTCGGGCGGCCCGATCGGCATGACGGGTGTCCTGCTCGCCCTCGCCCTGGCCGGTGGCATCGGCATCGCGGTCGTGCGTCGCCGCCGTTCGTAGTCCCCGATGGCCGATTCCACCCGCTGGTCCAGGATCGTCCTGGCCGGAGTCATCACCGGTGCCGTCATGGTCGCGTTCGGCAACAGGGGCGGCGACGTCAAGGAGAAGGAGAAGGCGCCCGCCCGCGCCTCGATCGTGCCCAGCCGCATCGACATCCCGTCCCTGGGGATCAAGGCGCCCCTGATGAAGCTCGGCGTGACGGACGGCCGGGTCGACCTGCCGCCGTACGAGAAGCCGGACACCGCGGGCTGGGTCAAGGACAGCGCGGTCCCCGGCGACGAGGGGTCCGCGGTGATCCTCGGGCACGTGGACACCAAGACCGCGCCCGCGGTCTTCTACAAGCTCAAGGAGATGCGGGAGGGACAGGTCATCAAGGTCGTACGCAGCGACGGCAAGGTGGCCCAGTACCGGGTGGACACGGTCGAGCAGATCAGCAAGAACCGGTTCCCCGCCGACAAGGTCTATCTTGAGGACGGCCTCCGGCTGATCACCTGCGGCGGGGCCTTCGACTGGGACAGCCACGAGTACCGCGACAACCTCATCGTCTACGCCACCCTGGTCAAGACCTGAGCCCGGCCCGCCCTGACGCTCAGCCCCGAGCCGCCCGGTCCTGGATCATGCTCGCCCCGAGCCCCAGTCCTGAGCCGTGCCCCGGATCGTGCTCGTCCTGAGCCGACTCTCGCTCCGGACCGCGCCTGTCCTGAGCCGTGCCCCGGTCCTGGAACGTGTGCTCGTCCCGGATCGTCCCGCCCTGGATACGGCCTTTTGTCCGGGGGCCGTGTGGGGGGAGTGCCCCTGAGCCCTCGCGGGACGGGATAGGCTAACTGTTCGTGCTGGTCCTGGCCTTTGACACCGCCACCCCCGCCGTCACCGCAGCTTTGCACGACGGTGAGAGGGTCCTCGCCGAGTCGACGACGATCGACGCGCGCCGTCACGGCGAGCTGCTCGTGCCCACGATCGAGACGGTCCTGAGCGAGGCAGGAGCCTCGCTCCGCGACGTCACCGCCGTCGTCGCGGGATCGGGCCCCGGCCCCTACACCGGGCTCCGGGTCGGCCTGGTGACCGCCCAGGCCCTCGCGACGTCGCTGGGCGTCCCGGCGTACGGCGTGTGCACCCTCGACGCGCTCGCGTACGGCAGCGGGCTGGCCGAGCCGTTCCTGGTGGCCACCGACGCCCGGCGCAAGGAGGTGTTCTGGGGCCACTACCGGGACGCGCGCACCCGGGTGTCGGGCCCCGCGGTGGACCGGCCCCAGGATCTGCCCGGGGAGCTGCCGCTGGCCGGTGCGGGCGCGCGGATGTACGCCGAGGTCGTCGGCGCCTCCCGGCTCCTGGACGTGCCGGAGTATCCCCACGCGGGCGCGATGGCGGCGCTCGCCGCCGGGCTTCTCGGCGAGCCGGGCGCCCGAGAGGCCGTGGAGAGCGGCGCCCACCCCGTGCTCGGCCCGCCCCGCCCGATCTACCTGCGCCGCCCCGACGCCAAGGAGCCCTCGGCGCCCAAGAAGGTCTCCACATGACCGCCGTGCTGCGCCAGATGACCGCGGGCGACCTGCCCGCGGTCATGGAGGTCGAGCGGAAGACCTTTCCCGCCGACGCCTGGAGCGAGGGCATGCTCCGCGGCGAGCTCGACGACCAGCCGAGGACCAGGCACTACGTGGTGGCCCTGGTCGACGACGTGATCGTCGGCTACGCGGGCCTCGCCGCGGCGGGGGACCAGGCCGACGTGCAGACCATCGCCGTGCTGGCCGAGTGGCGCGGGACCGGCGTCGGCGGCGCCATGCTGACCGAGCTGCTGACCGAGGCCGCCCGCAGGGGCGCCGTGTCGGTCTTCCTGGAGGTGCGCGCCGACAACCCGGGCGCGCAGGCCGTCTACGACAGGTTCGGGTTCGAGCGGATCGGCCTGCGCCGCCGCTACTACGAGGACGGCACTGACGCGATCATGATGAGGAAGGATCTCCATGCGTGACGAACCGGTGGTCCTGGGCATCGAGACCTCCTGCGACGAGACGGGCATCGGCATCGTCAGGGGGCACACGATGCTGGCCAACGCCATCGCCTCCAGCGTCGAGCAGCACGCCCGCTTCGGCGGGGTGGTGCCCGAGGTCGCCTCCAGGGCGCACCTGGAGGCGATGACCCCGACCGTGGAGCGGGCCCTGGAACGGGCGGGCCTGCGCCTCGCCGACGTCGACGCGATCGCGGTCACCGCCGGGCCCGGCCTGTCCGGCGCGCTGCTCGTCGGCGTCGCCGCCGCCAAGGCGTACTCGCTGGGCCTGGGCGTGCCGCTGTACGGCGTCAACCACCTGGCCGCCCACGTCGCGGTGGACCAGCTGGAGCACGGCGCCCTGCCCAAGCCCTGCGTCGCCATGCTGGTCTCGGGCGGGCACTCCTCGCTGCTGCTGGTGCCCGACGTCGCCAGGGACGTCATCTCGCTGGGGTCCACGGTGGACGACGCCGCGGGCGAGGCGTTCGACAAGGTGGCCAGGGTGCTCGGCCTGCCGTTCCCCGGCGGGCCGCACATCGACAGGGTGGCCCGCGACGGCTCCGGCGCGGCCATCGCGTTCCCGCGTGGCAAGTACGACGACGGGACGCTCGACTTCTCCTTCTCCGGCCTGAAGACCGCCGTGGCCCGGTGGGTGGAGGCCAGGGAGAGGGCGGGCGAGCGGGTCCACGTGCCCGATGTGGCGGCGTCGTTCCAGGAGGCCGTCGTCGACGTGCTGACCCGCAAGGCGCTGCGCGCGTGTGCCAAGTACGACGTTCAGGACCTGCTGATCGGCGGCGGGGTGGCGGCCAACTCCCGGCTGCGGGCGATGGCCCAGGAGCGCTGTGACGCGGCCGGGGTCCGGCTGCGGGTTCCCAGCCCCGGGCTGTGCACGGACAACGGCGCCATGGTGGCGGCCCTGGGCTCTGACCTGGTGGCGGCCGGTGTCGCGCCGTCGCTGATGGACATCCCCGCCGACTCCTCGATGCCCGTCACCACCGTCCACGTCTGACGGGGGCTTCCGCCCTCGTCAGAGGGTGACGTCCCGCGCGTGCCCGGTGCCCGGTGCCCGCCGGCCGTCGCGCCCCCGTCGGGCGGCGGCTGCGCGGGCTCCTCCCCGCCTGCTTTTATGCGGAGTGCAGGGCCAGCACCGGGTAGTCGGTGTAGCCGTGGTGGTCGCCGCCGAAGGCCGAGCCGAAGTCGGCCTGGTTGAGCTCGGCGCCGAGGCGGAGGCGGAGCGGCAGGTCGGGGTTGGCCAGGAACGACTGGCCCAGCGAGACCAGGTCGGCGCCGCGCTCCAGCGAGTGCGCGATCCTCGTCGCCGGGTCTCCGACGGAGGGGTCGTTGACGATGAGGGTGTTCGGCCAGGCCTTGCGGATCTCCAGGTTGAGGTCGTCGGAGGGACCCGACACCAGGTGCAGGTAGGCCAGGTCGAGCCCGGCCAGCTCGGAGACCAGCGCCGGGTAGACCTCGTGCCTGTCCTCCTCGACCAGGTCCCCCGCGCCGTTGCCGGGCGAGAGCCGGATACCGACCTTGGCGGTGCCGATCCGGTCCGCGACCGCCCGCGCGGTCTCCACGGCGAAGCGGATCCTGTTCTCCACCGAGCCGCCGAAGTAGTCCTCGCGCAGGTTGGCGTTCTGCGACAGGAACTGGTGGATGAGGTAGCCGTTGGCGCCGTGCAGCTCGATCCCGTCGAAGCCCGCGTCCACGGCGCGCCCGGCGGCGTCGGCGAAGTCCTGGATGGTCGACTCCACCTGGGCGGTCGTCAGTTCGCGCGGGGTCTGGTAGTCCTGCAGGCCGGTGGGCGTGAAGATCTGGCCCGCCGGTCGTACGGCGGACGGCCCGATGGGCAGCGCGCCGGTGTTGTCGGGGTGGCCGATCCGGCCGGAGTGCATGATCTGGGCGAAGATCCTGCCGCCCGCCGCGTGGACGGAGTCGGTGACCTCACGCCACCCGGCCACCTGCTCGTCGGTGTGCAGCCCGGGGGTGTTCATGTAGCCCTGTCCGGCCTGGCTGGGTTGCACCCCCTCGGTGATGATCAGGCCCGCGGAGGCCCGCTGGGCGTAGTAGAGGGCGGTCAGCGACGAGGGGATCCCGTCGACATAGGACCGTGAGCGTGTCATGGGCGCCATCACCAAGCGGTTGGGCAACTGGAGACCGGCGAGCGTGAACGGTGAGAACGGCATGGTGACTCCTTTGTTGGCTGACCAACTTGGCTAGCCAATAAGCATTTCTACAACTTGGTCGGCCAACATGCAAGCGGTAGTCTCGGGGGAGAACGGAAGGACCTGACCATGGCGGAGCCGCTGACCGACGAAGGACACGACACGACCCGGGAAGGCGTCGCGGGCGGGGAGACGGCCGAGGCGTGCCTCATGGTCAAGGACTGCGGCGAGTACGACAGCGACCTCAACTACCTGATGGCCTACGCGGCCCGCGGCCACCGCGTGCTGCTCGCCGCCCTCCTCGGCGAGATCGACCTCTACCCGGGCCAGGAGCGCGTGATGGGCGCCCTGTGGGACAACGGCCCCCAGTCGCAGAACGCCCTGGCGAGAATCGTCGGCATCGACGTGTCCACCATGACCAAGACCCTGCAGCGCCTGGAGCGCAGCGGGTTCGTCAGCCGCAGGCCCGACCCCGCCAACCGGCGGATCAGCATCGTCGACATCACGCCCAGGGGACACGCGCTCCGCCCCGAGGTGGACCGGGTCCTCGCCGAGGTGCACCGCCGGATGACCCGGGGGCTCACGGCCGAGCAGACCGACGAGCTGTCGTCCCTGCTCTCCGTGGTCAGGGGCAACCTGTGCCGGGAGGCGCGGGTCGTCGAAGCCCCGGATGCCACACCCGTCGGCTGACGCCCCCCGCCTCCCCGTACGGCGACGTCCCCGCTCCGTCCCCCCGCACGGCCCCCGCTCCCCGCAGGGCGAGGGCCCGCGCGTCGGCTGGCGGCGTCCGTGCTCCGGACCCCGTACGAGGCCGGGTCAGTCCTTGTCGCCCCGGGTGGGGCGGAGCAGGGCCTCGGCCAGGGCCAGCATGGTCTCCTCCAGGGCGCCCAGGCGGCGGGTGAGGTCGGTGTGCGCGGGCTCCACGGTCTCGCTCAGGGCCTCGGAGAGCTGGTCGCGGTCGGGCAGGGCGCGGAGCGTCTCGGCGAGGGGGGCCAGCGCGGCCTCGGCCCTGATGACGCGCTCGTCCAGGGAGTCGAAGCGCTCGCGCTGCTCGTCGGTCTGGACGCCGATGAGCGCGCCGACGCCGAGGACGGCGGGCAGGGCCTCCATGCGCTCGTCCAGGCTCTCCAGGCGCTCGGCGGACTTCTCCGCGTGCCCGTCCAGCGTGGACAGCCGGGAGTCGATGACGTCCATCCGGCCGGTGAGGCGGCCCTCGATGTCGTCGAGGCGCTCGTCGAGGGTGTCGAAACGGCCGCCGGACGCCATGCGATGGCCGTCCAGCCGGTCGATGCGGCTGTCGATGCGGCTCTCCACGGCGGCGGCGCGCTCGTCGATCCTCGGCACGACCAAATCGACCCTGGCGCCCACCTGCTCGATCCTGCCGCTCACCAGGTCCACCTTGCCGTTGACCTGCTCGACGGCGGCGAGCATCCGGTCGGTGGCCGTGCCGACGCTCTGCTGGACGCTCGCCGCGAGGTCGAGCATCCCCGCCTCGACGCGCCCGGTGCGCTGGGAGAGGTCGGCCAGGGCCCTGTCCAGGCGGCCGAACCGGTGCGCCGCGATGCCCATGTCGGCCTGGAGCCTGCCGAGGTGCTCGGCCAGCTGCCGCACCTGCTCGTCGAGGCCCTGGGTGCCGTCCGAGATCGACCGCAGGCGGGTGAGCGCCTCGTCCACGCTCTCGCCCACGGTGCCGAGGTCGGTCCAGAGGCTCGGCAGCTCGCCGAGAGGGGTGACCCGGTCGCGGACGGTGTCGACGCGGCGGCCGAGGGAGTCGATCCGCTCGCCGACGGAGTCGACGTGGTCGCGTACCGCCTCGACGTGCTGGGCCAGGCCCTCGGCCCAGGAGGGCGGGCGGGCGGCGATGTCGTCCAGCCGCCCGTGGACGGACTCCAGCGTGCCGTTCAGCCCGCCGATCTCGCGCTCCCTGACCTCGCGCAGCAGCCACTCCATGCCCTCCAGGCGCTGCCGGATCTCGTCGAGCACGGCGCCCTGGGTCCGCTGCTCGTAGACGTGGTCCTGTGCCGCGCGGGCGAGGAGCTCGCGCATCCGGTCGGAGATGGCGGTCTGGCTGCCTGCCTGGAGCAGGGTGTGGTCGGAATGATCCACCGAGAGCTCCTTCACTCGCCGACGCTCAGCCGCGCGGTTGGATTTGATGGGATTTGCCGATGAACGAGAGAAAACCGCAGGCGAGAGAGAACTCCCGCCCGGTAACCCTAGCCCCTGGATCAAGGTTTTCCGGCAGCGAGATTAAAAAAGAGGAATTGCCGGTTGGCTGGAAGAATTGACGGTTTTTAGCTGGTCCACCATGGCTGGTCCGCAGGTCAGCCAGGCTCGCACACGAAGGCGAACGGCCGGTCGCCGATTCGGGTGAGAATGACCACCGCGGATTCGCCGCCGGAAAGCCGGAGGTCTTTCCTGAGGCGGTCGACGTCCACCGCGGAGCCGCGCTTCTTGATCGTCACATTGCCCGCGCCGCGCTCGCGCAGCGCCGCCCGCAGCCGCTTGAGCGAGAACGGCAGCGTCTCGTGGACCTCGTACCGCGACGCCCACGGAGTCGGGGTCGCGACGTCGCCGGTGATGTAGGCGATCTGCGGGTCGAGCAGGTGCCCGCCGACCGCCGCGGCGATCTCCGCGACCAGGTGGGCGCGGATCGCCGCGCCGTCCGGCTCGTAGATGTAGCGGCCCGCGGGGCCGGTGGCGGGATCGCCGAGGGCGGGGTCGGGGGTCATCGTGTCCCCCGACGGCAGGATCGTGGCCCTGCGCGCCGTCTCGCCCGCCAGCGTGCCGCACCAGATCACGGCCTCCTTGACGTCGCCCCGGTACGAGACCCACTCGGCCTCCGCGCCCTCGGGGACGAACTCGTACGGGATCCCGGGGGCGACCTTCAGGCAGGCGGCCCCGGCGCGGGCCACCATCTCCAGCACGGCGGGCCAGGGCGGTGAGTAGCCCATCGGGTCGAAGGTCCTGCCCCGTGCCGTACGGCGCGCGGGGTCGGCGAACAGGACGTCGAAGGCGGCCGGGTCCAGGGTGGAGGCGTCGGCGGCGCGGACCGAGACCCGGTCGCCGAAGCCCAGGGCGTCCGCGTTGGCCTGGGCGATCGCGGCGGTGAGCGGGTCGGTGTCGACGGCCTCGACGGAGCACCCGGCCCTGGCCAGGGCGAGGAGGTCGCCGCCGATGCCGCAGCAGACGTCGGCGACCCGTGAGCCCGCGGGGACGCGCCGCGCCCGGTGGTCGGCGACCTCGCGGCGGGTGGCCTGCTCCAGGCCGGTCCGGGTGAAGTACATGAGAGCGGCGTCGGCCCCGAACTTCTCCCGCGCGCGCGACCGAAGTGTGGCCTGGGTGAGCGCCGCGGAGGTCAGGTCGGCATCGTAGATCTTTCTCAGCCTCGTCACCGCCGCCACCGGGTCGTCGCCGGAGGTCTCGGCCGCCGCGCCCAGGGCCTCCTGGCCGCGCGGGGTCAGGAGTTCCCGGAATGCGTCGAGATTCACACCAGGCGACGCTACCGCCTCAGCCGTAGGGCTTCGTGAGGGGTTCCCACCTGGTTTGACGTTCGCGTGAAGCGCAGAAGGGGTGCTTCGTGTTGACTGTCAAGGCCACCTTGCATACTGTTCCGTATTGGCACTCTCCCGGTGAGAGTGCCAAATACATGCGACGAGGCAGGTCTGACACCCGCGACGGCAGACCGCTGGTCGCCTCTTCTAGATCGTTCACATCTGAAGGGGAGGTCCGACGTGACGACCGCCACCAAGGTTCCCGTTAAGCCGCTCGGCGACCGCATTGTGGTCCAGCCGCTTGAGGCCGAGCAGACCACCGCTTCCGGTCTGGTCATCCCGGACACCGCCAAGGAGAAGCCGCAAGAGGGCAAGGTCCTCGCGGTGGGTCCCGGCAACTGGGATGAGGAAGGCGAGAAGCGCATTCCGCTCGACGTCAGCGAGGGCGACGTGGTCCTCTACAGCAAGTACGGCGGCACCGAGGTGAAGTACAACGGCGAGGAGTACCTCGTGCTCTCCGCCCGTGACGTGCTCGCCATCATCGAGAAGTAATTCTCAACTTCACAAAGATGACGTATCGAGCCCCGGGTCGCGAGAGCGCCCGGGGCTTTGATGCGCCGACGTACTTATAAGAGAGGATTGTCATGCCGAAGATCCTGTCGTTCGAGGAGGACGCGCGCCGAGCTCTCGAGCGCGGCGTGAACGCTCTCGCGGACGCGGTCAAGGTGACGCTGGGCCCGCGTGGCCGCAACGTCGTCATCGACAAGAAGTTCGGTGCGCCGACCATCACCAACGACGGTGTCACCATCGCCCGCGAGGTCGAGCTGGAGGCGCCGTACGAGAACCTGGGCGCCCAGCTGGCCAAGGAAGTGGCGACCAAGACCAACGACGTCGCCGGTGACGGCACCACCACCGCGACGGTCCTGGCCCAGGCCATGGTCCGCGAGGGTCTGCGCAACGTGGCCGCCGGAGCGCAGCCGCTCTCCCTCAAGCGCGGCATCGACATCGCGGCCAGGGCCGTCAGCGACCGGCTGATCGAGTCGGCCCGCCCGGTCGAGGACAAGAAGGAGATCGCGAATGTGGCGACGATCTCCGCGCAGGACGCCAAGATCGGCGAGCTGATCGCCGAGGCGTTCGACAAGGTGGGCAAGGACGGTGTCATCACCGTCGAAGAGTCCAACAGCATGGGCCTGGAGCTCGAGTTCACCGAGGGTCTCCAGTTCGACAAGGGTTACCTGTCGCCCTACATGGTGACCGACCAGGAGCGCATGGAGGCGATCCTGGAGGATCCCTACATCCTGATCACCCAGGGCAAGATCGCCTCTGTCGCGGACTTCCTGCCGCTGCTCGAGAAGATCGCGCAGACGAAGAAGGCCCTGCTGGTCATCGCCGAGGACGTCGAGGGCGAGGCCCTCGCGGTCCTCGTCACGAACAAGATCCGCGGCACCTTCACCTCCGTCGCCGTCAAGGCGCCGGGCTTCGGCGACCGCCGCAAGGCCATGCTGCAGGACATCGCCATCCTCACCGGTGGCCAGGTCGTCAGCGAGGAGATCGGCCTCAAGCTGGAGCACGTCGGCCTGGAGGTGCTGGGCACCGCCCGGCGCGTCGTCATCACCAAGGACTCCACCACCGTCGTCGACGGTGCCGGTGACGCCGCGGGGATCGCCGACCGCGTCAAGGAGATCAAGCTCGCCATCGAGCAGTCCGACTCCGACTGGGACCGCGAGAAGCTCCAGGAGCGTCTCGCCAAGCTCTCCGGCGGCGTCTGCGTGCTCAAGGTCGGCGCGGCCACCGAGGTGGAGCTCAAGGAGAAGAAGCACCGCCTGGAGGACGCCATCTCGGCGACGCGTGCGGCGATCGAGGAGGGCATCGTCTCCGGCGGTGGCTCCGCGCTCATCCACGTCTCCAAGGTCCTCGACGACCTGGGCCTGACCGGCGACGAGGCGACCGGTGTCTCCATCGTCCGCAAGGCTCTCGTCGAGCCGGCCCGCTGGATCGCGGAGAACGCCGGTCTTGAGGGCTACGTCGTGACGGCGAAGGTCACCGAGCTGCCCGTCGGCCAGGGCTTCAACGCCGCCACCGGCGAGTACGGCGACCTGATCGCCCAGGGCGTCATCGACCCGGTCAAGGTCACCCGCTCGGCCGTCCAGAACGCCGCCTCCATCGCCGGCATGCTGCTGACGACCGAGGCGCTCGTGGTGGACAAGCCCGAGGAGGAGGCCCCGGCCGCCGCCGGTGGCCACGGTCACGGTCACGGCCACTGACCCCTCACCGCATCCCGGTTCCGTACGGCTCGCGTCTCCCCGGAGGCGCGAGCCGTTCGCGTTTTGCGGTAAACCGAAAACGATCTCAAGCGTCTCGCGGGGCGGAAGGCCAAACGCGGTTCTAACGAATAGCCGACGTATTTGGCAATCTAATGAAATATTTGCACATTCTGTAGTCGTTGCCGTCGCCGTTTGATTACGCGCCGTTATCTCCGCCTCAATGTGACCAATCCGTAGCCGTTTGCGATGACGACAGTCACTATCAGGGCGGGCATCATGCCTAACGTGACCGAGGGATGCGTCGCCGACGCCAAAAATGGGGTGAGGCTTGCGACGAGGTCTGATGGGGTCGCCCATAGGGATGATCTCAAGGATCTGACGAGCCTCGCCGTTCAGGGGGATCGCACCGCGATCGAATCTCTGATCGCGCAACTGCGGCCGATGGTCGTCCGATATTGCCGTGGTCGTCTGGGCCGGGTTTCCGGTCAGTATCACATCGCGGACGACGTGGCCCAGGAAGTATGCATAGCGGTGCTGTCCGCACTGCCCCGCTACCGTGACATGGGACGCCCGTTCGCGTCCTTCGTCTTCGGCATCGCGTCTCACAAGGTGGCCGACGCGCTGCGCAGCTCCGTACGATCCGCCGTGCCCACCCAGGACCTTCCTGACGGGCCCGACGAGGGTCCGGGGCCGGAGGAGACCGTGGTGCGTTACATCGAGGCCGAACACGCCCGCCGGCTGCTGTCGAGGCTGCCGGACAACCAGCGCGAACTACTCATGCTCCGAGTGGTGTCGGGCCTTTCCGCCGAGGAGACCGGTAATGTACTTGGCATGTCACCAGGTGCGGTTCGCGTGGCCCAGCACAGGGCGCTGGCCCGGCTACGAGCGATGGCGGAGCTGGAGTCGATAGCTTGACCGCGGAGCTGTCGAGCAGGGGGCGCGAGCGGAAGCCCGAACCGCGGGACGGGGCTCGCGACGACCCGGAGCGAGAACGATCATGACAACGGTTCACCCGCGACGTCCGGCTCGGAGATACGGGCCGGACGAGGACCCGGCGGTAGCCGAGACCGACGAGCTCGTGGAGGCGCTCTCCGGCAGGGCGCCGGTCTCCACCTCAGACGTCGCGGTCGCCCTGCTGGCGGCCCTCGTCGACGACGTGGATCAGCGGTGTTCCTCGGTGTCGATCACGCCGTCCACGTAACCACGGGCGTACTCCCAGCTCACGTAGTCGGTGGGGTTGGGCTGGTAGGCGGGCTCGTGCACCTGGGGCTGACCGTTCTCGATCATCTGGCGCAGGTTGCCGCGCAGCAGCTCCCAGTCGAAGTAGTGCTGTTCCCCGCATTCGGGGCAGTCGAGCACCAGGCCGAGCACACCCTGGGGCTCCAGCAATGAGCGGAAGACCTCCACGTCGGCGAGGTCGGTCATGGCCTCGTCGCGCTCGTCGGTCGTCAGCGGCTCGGGATCGTCGGGATCGCCCAGCGCCGCCGCCGGGTCGTCGGGGTCATCCGCGAACGGGTCGCGAGGGACATCGTCGAGCACGATCCCACCTTATGGCCTGGATGTGACAGACAGGGTCCGAACTGCACGAGTAGGACGCTTCGGGGCGGCCCGGACAGAGCCGGAGGCTTGGTACACGGATGGGGAATCCATGGGAGACCCTAGACGAGCCAGCCGCGCCGGGAGGCCTCCACCCCCGCCTGGAACCGCGACTGCGCCCCCAGCTCGGCCATGGCGTCGGCGAACCTGGCGCGCACCGTGCGGACCGAGACGCCCAGCTGCCGGGCGATCACCTCGTCGGGGACGCCCTGCCCGGCCAGCCGCAGCACCCTGACCACCCCGTCGTCGCGGTACGTCCAGGGCAGGCGGGCCGCGCGGGCCCACAGCTCCTCGAAGAGCGAGCGTAGCGCGGCCACCACGACGGGAGCCCTGACCAGGTGGAAGTTGTAGGCGTTCTCGGCCAGCGCGCCGCCCCACTGGGCGGGCATGCCCGCGGCGTCGTCCCCCGCGACGAGGAACCAGCTCGGCACCGTGTCGAGGGTGCGCACCTCGGCCCCCGCCTCCTCGAACTGGTCCAGCTTGTCGCGCAGGCCGGGGATCTCCAGGGTGTGGACCGGGATGGCGACCCGGCAGGAGAGCAGGCCGTCGCGCTGGGCCCCGATCCACTGGTCGGCGTAGCGGTGCGCGAAGTCGCTCATCGTCCGCCGGTCGGGGATGCCCGACAGCAGCTTCAGCGGCGGGGCCTGGACCGCCATGCCGATCACGCTCTCGTAGAGCTCGTCGGCCCCGCCGACCAGGTCCACGGCGAACTGGCCGGTCTGGTAGTCGCGCCCGGCGTCGTACTGGTGGATGAAGCCGCGGATCGAGCCGAGCACGGTGTCGATCCTGCGGCTCTCCGCGGCGAGCCGGTCCAGCCTCTCGGCGATCAGGTGGCCGAGGGCCGCGGCCGGGTGGCGGGCGAGGTACTCGCCTTTCTGCTCGTCGACCACGCCCAGCCGTACCAGGGTGGCGAGCTCGCGGCGGAGCGGCTCGGGCGAGCCGTTGGTGGCCTGGGCGAGATCGGCGCAGGTGGCGCGGTGCAGGCGCAGGACCGCGTTGTACAGGGCCGTCTGGGCCGGGGTGAGCCCCAGGGTTTCCAGCGGATCGGGCAGTGCGAATGTGTCGGTACGCATTAGCGAGGGACTCCTGCAGGTGACACGAGGTCTGGCGAGGATAACCCGGCGAATCATCCCTGTCCGGGCGTTGCTCCTACTCGCTTTACCGCCGTGTGCAGCTTCGTGCAATTGCACGTTTGGACATTGCGAGGCGAACGCATCGTGACGCAGTCTTAACGGAGCGTCGGCAGAGGCGCGGATCACGCCGTCGTCCGGATGCGGAGGGGGGTCCGGGTGGCGTCAAGGCGTCCCCGCGCCGACGCCGGTGATCCGGGGGACCGAGCGGGTCACCGACCGCTCGGTCCCCCGCTTTTCCCTGCTTTTCCATTCTTTCCCCGTTTTCCCCGGGTCCTCGGGGGCCTGTCTTTCCCCCGGGCCTCCCGGGACCCGGCTCTTTCCCCCGGGTCCATCGGGTTTGGCGCCAGACTCTAAACTGTGATCCGGGGGTCGGCGCCTTTCCCCGTCATGAGAGCGCCGCGGCAGGAGGGTTGCAGATGGCCAAGTTCACCGAGCCGGGGCTCACGTTCGACGACGTGCTCCTCGTCCCCGCCTATTCGGACCTGCAGCCGGGGCAGGCCGACACCACCACGCGGCTGTCTCGGGGCATCACCCTGCGGATCCCGCTGGTCTCGGCGGCGATGGACACGGTGACCGAGGCCCGCATGGCGGTGGCGATGGCACGTCAGGGCGGCATCGGCGTCCTGCACCGCAACCTGTCGATCGAGGACCAGGCCCAGCAGGCCGACCTCGTCAAGCGCTCCGAGGCCGGGATGGTCACCAACCCGGTGACCTGCTCCCCGGGCGAGACGCTGGCCGACGTCGAGCGCCTCTGCGCGACGTACCGGATCTCCGGCGTCCCGGTGACCGACGAGACCGGCGTGCTCGTCGGCATCGTCACCAACCGCGACATGCGCTTCGAGACCGACGAGAACCGTCCGGTACGCGAGGTCATGACCCCGATGCCGCTGGTCACCGCGCCGGTCGGGGTCTCCACCGACGACGCGTTCGCCCTGCTCAAGCAGAACAAGATCGAGAAGCTCCCGCTGGTCGACGCCGGAGGGCGGCTGCGCGGGCTCATCACGGTCAAGGACTTCACCAAGAGCGAGCAGTACCCCCTCGCCACCAAGGACGCCGACGGCCGGCTCGTCGTGGGGGCGGCCGTCGGCGTCGGGGGCGACGCGGAGAAGCGGGCGATCGCGCTGATCGAGGCCGGGGTCGACGTGATCGTGGTGGACGTCGCGCACGGTCACTCCAAGGGCCTCGCCGACATGATCGCCAAGATCAAGTCCAACAGCCGGGTCGACGTGATCGGCGGCAACATCGCCACCCGGGCGGGCGCCCAGATGCTGGTCGACGCCGGGGTCGACGCGGTGAAGGTCGGGGTCGGGCCCGGCTCCATCTGCACCACCCGCGTGGTCGCCGGGGTCGGCGCCCCGCAGGTGACGGCCATCCACGAGGCCTCCCTCGCCGCCGGGCCCGCCGGGGTCCCGGTGATCGGCGACGGCGGCCTCCAGTACTCGGGGGACATCGTCAAGGCCATCGCGGCCGGGGCCGACACGGTCATGCTCGGGTCGCTCCTGGCGGGCTGCGAGGAGTCCCCGGGTGAGCTGATCTTCATCAACGGCAAGCAGTTCAAGTCGTACCGGGGCATGGGCTCGCTCGGCGCGGTCCGCAACCGCGAGCGCGGCGGCGCCTCCTTCAGCAAGGACCGCTACGCCCAGGGCGACGTCGGCGCCGAGGACAAGTTCATCCCCGAGGGCATCGAGGGGCAGGTCCCCTACCGGGGCCCGGTCGCCGCGGTGGCCCACCAGCTCATCGGCGGCCTGCGCCAGGGCATGTGGTACGCCGGGTGCCGTACGGTCACCGACATGCACGTGCGGTGCGAGCTGATGCCGATCACGGCGGCCGGTCTCAAGGAGAGCCACCCGCACGACATCCAGATGACGGTCGAGGCGCCCAACTACCACGGTCGCTAGGGCGGCGCGCCGCGCACGCGGGAAGAACGTGGCGTGCGCCCCGCACGCACGGGACGCCGCGCGCACGGCCGTACCGCATGGAACGCGGCGTGCATGGCGCACGCATGGAACGCGGCGTGCGCTGTGCACGCACGGAACGGGAAAGACAGACATATGACTCAGGTGGAGATCGGCCGCGGCAAGAACGGCCGTCGTGCCTACGCGCTCGACGAGATCGGCATCGTTCCCTCCCGGCGCACCCGCGACCCGGAGGAGGTCTCGATCGCCTGGCAGATCGACGCCTACCGCTTCGAGCTGCCCGTCGTGGTGAGCCCGATGGACAGCGTGGTCTCGCCGAGGACCGCCATCGAGGTCGGCAGGCTCGGCGGTCTCGCCGTGCTCGACCTCGAAGGGCTGTGGACCCGGTACGACGACCCGATGCCGCTGCTGGAGGAGGTGGCCGAGCTCAAGGGTGAGCCCGCCACGAGGCGGCTGCAGGACATCTACAACGCGCCGATCAAGGAGGAGCTGATCGGCCGGCGCATCGAGGAGATCCGCGCCGCCGGGGTGGCGACGGCCGTCCGGCTGTCCCCGCAGCGCACGGTCCAGTACCACAAGGCCGTCATCGACGCGGGCGTGGACATCTTCGTGATCCGCGGCA
The DNA here is from genome assembly GCF_055690525.1 of Streptosporangium sp. H13245. Taxonomy (NCBI): domain Bacteria; kingdom Bacillati; phylum Actinomycetota; class Actinomycetes; order Streptosporangiales; family Streptosporangiaceae; genus Streptosporangium; species Streptosporangium sp. H13245. The sequence continues at coordinate 57,153 of NZ_JBSZKT010000013.1, forward strand.
CCACGGTCTCCGCCGAGCACGTCTCCGGCAGGGCCGAGCCGCTCAACCTCAAGCAGTTCATCTACGAGCTCGACGTCCCCGTGGTCGTCGGGGGGTGCGCCACCTACACCGCGGCGCTGCACCTGATGCGGACCGGCGCGGCCGGGGTGCTCGTCGGCTTCGGCGGCGGCGCCTCGCACACCACCCGCACGGTGCTGGGCGTGGTGGTGCCGATGGCCACCGCGATCTCCGACGTGGCCGCCGCCCGCCGCGACTACATGGACGAGTCCGGTGGCCGGTACGTCCACGTCATCGCCGACGGCGGCATGGGCACCTCCGGCGACATCGCCAAGGCGATCGCCGTGGGCGCGGACGCGGTCATGGTCGGCTCGCCGCTGGCGAGGGCCGTCGAGGCGCCCGGCCGGGGCTTCCACTGGGGGTCCGAGGCGCAGCACCCCGAGCTGCCCCGGGGCAAGCGGGTCGAGTTCGGCACGGTCGGCACGCTGGAGCAGATCCTGCACGGCCCCTCCTCGGTGGCCGACGGCTCGATGAACCTGATGGGCGCGCTCAGGCGCACGATGGCCACCGCCGGATACTCCGACCTCAAGGAGTTCCAGCGGGTCGAGGTCGTCGTCGCCCCCCAGATCGGCTGACGTCGTCTCGCGGGGCACGGCCGGATCTCCCGCGACCCGGCCTCCCTCGGGGGCGGTTCTCCGTCGGGTTTCTGCGGGGTCTCCGTGGGTTCTCTGCAGGGCGGGGCTGTGACGGGAGCTTCTGCCGGTTTGTTCTCCTGTGAGGCCGGGCTCTGCCGAGGGCGTACTTCCGTGGGGCCGGTCTTCCGTGGGAGCGGGCTTTCGCGAGGTCGGACGTGTCTCGCACCCGGTTGGCCGAGGTCTCGTGTACGAGCGCCCGGCCTGCCGGGTTAGGTGTTCACTGTGTCTCCCGCGCCGGTAATGACCGAAATGCCGGAAAAAACCTAAATGACGCGCGGAAAGAAATCTGTGAGCATTCATACGTGCCAAATGATCAAGAACTCCGGGTCGCCCTCAAGGAAGGGCCCTTCCACGCCGCGCTGCGCGCCGCCGTGGAGGCTCGTGGGATGACCCTGAGCGGGCTCCGTCAGAACCTCGGGGAACGCGGTCTCCGGGTCGGGACGACGAGCCTGAGCTACTGGCAGCAGGGCCTGCGCCGCCCTGAGCGCCCCGAGTCGCTGCGCGCGGTCCGCGCCCTGGAGGAGATCCTCGTCCTGCCGCCGCGCTCTCTCATGGCCCTTCTCGGCCCGCCCCGGCCGCGCGGGCGGGACGCGAGGAAACGACCGGTGGGCGCCCTGTCATACTCCGCGATCATGGAGTCCTCCCACACGCTGTCGGCGATGATCCACGACCTGGACGGGGTGGCCGACGACCGGCGCCTGCACATCGCCGGGATGTACGAGACGCTGCTGATCGGCCCGGACCGCAGCACCGTGCGGCGCGAGACGCTCCAGGTGGTGCGGGCGCACGAGGAGACCACCGACCGCTACATCATGGTCTACCGGGGTGACCTGGGGTGTGACGTGGAGCGTGTGCGCGTACGGGCCCTGGAGGACTGCCGGGTCGGCCGGGTCCGCCGCGACGGGCCGACCGCCCTGGTCGTGGCGGAACTGCTGTTCGACCGGGTGCTGCGGGCCGGTGAGACGCAGATCATCCGCTACGAGCTGGCCGACCCGAGCGGCGTGGAGACCGTCGAGTACGAGCGGGGCTTCCGGTATCCGGCCGGGCAGTACGTGCTCCGGGTGAGCTTCGCGCCGGAGGCCCTCCCGGTGCGCGTCCGGCGGTTCGCCCGCCGAGGCCCCGGCAGGCGGGAGCAGGACCTCGGCGCGCTCTCCCTCAACGCCCACAATGCCGCGCACCTGGTGGCCGGGTCGCTGGAACCCGGCCTGGTCGGCATCCGCTGGGACTGGTCCTGACCCGTTCGCGCCCGGCCCGGCTTTCCAGCCGGGCGACGGGACACCGGCTCGGAAGGCACCGGGGCCCGGCCGGAAGGCGGTGATCCAGGCGCCCGTTCCCGGCTGGTCGTCCTGCCCGGAGCGGCCCACCTCGCCCGGGGGTCAGCGGGGCTCGGTGATCCAGGTGCCCCCGCGCATGACGCCGGAGACCTCCAGGTCGTCGGTGAGCACCACCAGGTCGGCCCGCTTGCCGACCGAGACGGATCCCAGGCGGTCGGCGAGACCGAGAACCCTCGCCGGGGTCAGGGAGGCGATCTCGGACGCCTCGGCCAGTGACAGGCCCACCTCGCGTACGGCGCGGCGGAACGCGACGTCCATGGTCAGGGTGCTGCCCGCGATGGTGCCGCTCTCGGCCAGCCTGGCCTCCCCGTTCGCGACGTTCACCGTCATCGGGCCGAGCCCGTAGACGCCGTCGCCCATGCCCGCCGCCGCCATGGCGTCGGTGATCAGCGCGGTCCTGCCGGGGCCCGCGACCTCGAAGGCGAGGCGCGTCATGGCCGGGTGCAGGTGCACGCCGTCGTTGATCAGTTCGACCGTGACGCGCTCGTCCTGGAGCAGCGCGGCGATCGGCCCGGGGTCGCGGTGGTGCAGCGGCGGCATCGCGTTGTAGAGGTGGGTCGCGACGCTGCCGCCCGCCTCGATGCCGGAGATCGTCTGCTCGTAGGTGGCGTCGCTGTGGCCGAGGGCGGCGATCACGCCGTTGGCCACCGCCTCCCGTACGGTCTCCAGTGCGCCGGGCAGCTCGGCGGCGATGGTGATCATTCGTACGTGGCCGCGCCCGGCCTTGAGCAGCGCGGAGAGCTCCTCGGGGGAGGGGTCGCGCAGCAGGGCCGGGTTGTGCGCGCCGCACCGGGCGGCGGAGATGTAGGGGCCCTCGAAGTGGATCCCGGCCAGCAGGCCGTCCTCGCACAGGTCGGCGAGGGACGCGGCGGCCCTGGCCAGGTCGTCCGTGGACGCGGTGACCAGGCTGGCCATGAGCGTGGTGGTGCCGTGGCGGGCGTGCAGGTCGACGGCCCGGCTCGCCTGGTCCGGGTCGCCGGTGGGGAAGGAGCCGCCCGCCCCGCCGTGGTTGTGGATGTCGACGAAGCCGGGCACGACGTACCGGCCGCCGAGACCGAGCCCGGCGCCGGGGGCCGAGCCCTGGCCCACGTGGGTGATGCGGCCGTCTTCGATGGTGAGCCAGCCTTCGTGGACACCTTCGGGGGTCACGACGCGGGCGTCGGCGAGTGTGATGCTCATGCTCCCCATCCTCGCGGGTCCCCGGGAAAACCGGTTCCCGGCACTCCCGGGGCAGGGGACGCGGGTTCGCTCAGGACCGGGACGCGCGCGGGCTCCTCCGGCGTCGGGGGTTGAAGGGCATCCGAACGACTACCGTTCCGGCGCGCGGCCTACCGGCACACCTTGGGCAGGGCACACACCTTCCTCGCCATCTTCTGCGCCTGGTCCGCGAGCAGCTTCCTCCGTGCTCGCTCGTCCATGCCGTACGTCACACCGTCCACGCCGTCGTTGACGTAGAGGAACAGGGCGCTGCCCCGCCGCGCCACCCCCCACATCACAGGGGACATGGACTTGTCGATCTTTCTCTTCCTGTGGAAGTAGCCCGTGACGGACATGGCCTCGTCCTTCACCCGCAGCGGTTCGCCGAAGTACCAGTACGTCGAACGCGGGCACCGCTTCAGGTCCGCCCGCAGCCTGGCGAAGGCGGCCTTGGCCGACCTGGTGTTCCCGTACAGCACGAGCTGTTCGCCGCTGAAGGAGGGGGCGCTGGTCGAGTGGGTGATGGTACGCATCGCGACCCGGCCGTCGCGGGGTTTCCCCGTGGTACGGCAGGGGTCGAGTTCGAGCCTGCGGGACGGACTGTCGCTGATCGTCCACGACTCCTCGTCCTTGAACGCCGGATCGACTCCTTTCCTCGCCTTCGCCTCGGTCAGCAGGAACCCCCTGGGGATCTCGGGGGTGCTCGCGTGGGCCGCACCGGTTCCTGCCAGTACCGACCCGGCCACCAACGTCATCGCCATCGCTTGTCTAAGCACAACGCATGATTTGATCACAAATCAGGAGTAGGGGGCGCTTGTTCGTCGAAGGTGAGGGTGGGGTCATGCCCGGCGGGGTGGCTTGGAGCTGGGCTCACTTTCCTCGTTCTGGGTGATCGATTGGCGGGTGTCCGGCCCGGGGTTCACCGGTCTCGGAGAGGTGTTCCCGTGACGTTGTCCTCCCTTTGGTTTTTCTTTGTCTTCTCGCTGTTCACGGGGGTAGGGCGTTAATCACCACGGCCGTTCCCTACCGGTCGGTAATGGTGCCTAGGGTAGATGGGTAGATACCTCACGTAAGGCGACAAGCCGCACCCCAGGGGGTTGCACAATGACGGCGCGAATGGGCACCGGACGGCTCGGTCCTGCCGAGCGATCCGCCGCACTGGCGCAGATGAGCGCCGAGGAACTCGACGTGGTGGTGATCGGAGGCGGGGTCGTCGGAGCGGGAGTCGCGCTGGACGCGGCGACCCGGGGGTTGTCGGTCGGGCTGCTGGAGGCGCGAGACTTCGCCTCGGGCACCTCGTCCAGGTCGTCCAAGCTCATCCACGGTGGTCTGCGCTACCTGGAACAGCTCAACTTCGAGCTGGTCAGGGAGGCGCTCCAGGAACGGGCCCTGCTGCTGCAGCGGATCGCCCCGCACCTGGTCAGGCCGGTGCCGTTCCTGTTCCCGCTGACGCATCTCGGCTGGGAGCGGCCCTACGTCGGCGCGGGCCTGGTGATGTACGACACGATGGGCTTCTCCACCGGGCTCTCCCGGGGCGTACCCGGCCACCGGCACCTGTCGCGCAAGAGGGCGCTGCGACTCGCGCCCGCGCTGCGCAGGACGGCCTTCTCCGGCGCGGTGCAGTACTGGGACGCCCAGGTCGACGACGCGCGCTACGTCATGACCATGCTGCGGACGGCGGCCACGTACGGGGCCAACGTCGCTTCGCGGACGCAGGTGGTGGGCTTCCTGCGCGAGGGGGAGCGGGTGACCGGGGTCAGGGTGTGCGACCTGGAGACCGGCAGGGAGGTGGACGTACGGGCCCGCCAGGTGGTCAACGCCACCGGCGTGTGGACCGACGACATCCAGGAGCTGGTCGGCGGGCGCGGGCAGATCCACGTACGCGCCTCCAAGGGCATCCACCTGGTGGTGCCGCGCGACCGGATCCACTCCCTCACCGGGATCATCCTGCGTACCGAGAAGTCGGTGCTGTTCGTCATCCCCTGGGGCCGTCACTGGATCATCGGCACCACCGACACCCGCTGGGAGCTGGACCGGGCCCACCCGGCGGCGTCGCGGTCGGACATCGACTACGTCCTCGACCACGTGAACGAGGTGCTCTCGGTCCCGCTCACCCGCGAGGACGTCGAGGGCGTCTACGCGGGGCTGCGCCCGCTGCTGTCGGGGGAGTCGGAGGAGACGTCCAAGCTCTCCCGCGAGCACGTGGTGGCCCACCCCGTGCCGGGGCTGGTCATGGTGGCCGGAGGAAAATACACGACATATCGTGTTATGGCGAAGGATGCGGTCGACGCCGTGGCACACGGCCTGGACCAGCGGGTCCCGGTCTCCTGCACCGACCGCATCCCGCTGGCCGGGGCCGAGGGCTACCAGGCGCTCTGGAACTCCCGGCAGCGGCTGGCCCAGTCCTCCGGGCTGCACGTGGCCAGGATCGAGCACCTGCTCCAGCGGTACGGGTCGATGATCGACGAGGTCCTGGCGCTGATCGAGCGGGACCCGTCGCTGGCCAAGCCGCTGACGGGGGCCGACGACTACCTCCGGGCGGAGGTGGTCTACGCGGCCACCCACGAGGGCGCCCGGCACGTCAACGACGTGCTGACCCGGCGTACGCACATCTCGATCGAGACCTTCCACCGGGGTCTGGCCGTGGTCGAGGAGGCGGCCCAGCTGCTCGCCGAACCGCTGGGCTGGGACGCCGAGCAGGTCAAGCGCGAGGTGGAGTACTACACCAAGCGCGTCGAGTCCGAGCGCCTCTCCCAGGAGCAGGACACCGACCAGGAGGCCGACGCCATCCGCCTCGGCGCCCCGGAGATCGTGCCGGTGGCCAGTCCCGAGACGAACCCGGTCTGACCCTCGGAACCGGAAAGCCCCCGGGGAACCGGGAACCCCCGGAACTCTCCGGACCTCTTGGAACTCTCCGGAACCCCCGGAACTCTCCAGACCCCCTGGAACTCTCCGGAACCCCCGGAACCCCTCGGAACCAGAAGGTCCCCGGGTCCCGGGAAACTCGGGACCCGGGGACTCCTCCGGAGGGACTGACGGGACCCCGGAGGGTCTGGCGGGTGTCCGGAGGGCTACCGGCCTCTCAGGTGGGACCGGTGGGGGACTCCGGAGGAACCGGCGGGTGTTTCGGAGGGCCCGCCGGCCCCCGGGAGGGACCGGCGGGAGACTCCGGAAGGACTAGCGGGTGAAGGCCTGGAACTCGGCCGCGCGCAGGTGGTCCCTGGTGACGCTGGCCGTGGCGCAGTCGGTGGCGGAGTTGGGGTCGGCGTCCTGCTCACCGGCGTAGACCGGGTTGCCGGTGCACTGGGTGGAGACGGCCCGCAGGGTCAGGTGGGTCGCGGTGGTCGTGGGGATCTTGAAGGACTCGATGACCAGGTCGGCGCCGCGAGGACGCGGCCTGCGCGTCTCGAAGGCGTTGGACGGGCTGGTGTAGACGACCGAGAAGGACGCGGGCGAGGAGCAGTCCTTCTTGGTGGCGTCGCAGGCCAGGACCTCGAAGGCGCGCAGGGCGCTGAAGCGGTTCTGGGTGCCCGGGTCGGGGTCACCGGTGGCGGGGGGCCTGAGCATGGCGCTGACCTGCACGCGGCGGATCTTCTCCGGCTTGGTCCCGGCCAGGTCCACGGTGACGGACTTGCCCTTCACCGGTGCGGTGAGCGAGGCCCAGTTCGTCGCCTCGGTCTCGTCGATCAGCTTGGCCTGGTTGACGCCGTCACCGGTCGCGGTGGCGCCCAGCGCCGCCGAGGCGAGGTTCTTCGGAATCGCGAGCGGCAGCGGCAGCTTCAGGCCCGGCAGCACCGCGAACTTCACCCGGGTGTGCCCGAACCCGTTGCCCGCGACCACGAAGTCGTAGATCCCGGGGGTCATCTCGACGGTGTCGCCGAGCGGGGTCGCCGGGTCGGTGTCGGCCACCGGCACCACGCGGCCCTCGTAGTCGCCGACGTACAGCCGCAGCGCGGCGTCCTTGGCGTCGAGGAGCGGCTTGAGCTGGATCTTCCCGTTCTTGCCCGACGGGTCGACGAAGCTCGGCGTCGGGTCGGGGTCGTTGCTCCCGACGCTCGCCGCGCCCTGGCCGAGGCCGTGCTCGGCGAACGCGCGCCACATGATGGCCTGGTTCGCGCCGCCGAAGCGGATGGCGTCGGCCGCGAGCAGCGCGTCGCGGTGGTCGACGTAGCTGACCGCGCCGGTGGCCATCAGCAGCAGCGCGTCGAAGGAGACCTGCGCCCAGCGGCGGTTGCCGGGGCACTCCCCGACCGGGGTCCCGCCGTCGGCGCACGCCTTCTGCTTGGCCGGGGTGCCCTGGCCGTACTTCTGCACGAAGCCCTTGCGCACGTCGTACTGGGTCGCCGACCAGATCTCACCGTCGGCGTGCACCTGCTGGCCGACGATGTCGTACGCGATGTCGCTGTAGTTCAGCGGGGAGTCGGACATGTCGTAGTTTCGGATGCCCGCCTTCTTGTCGCCGGTGACGTAGCCGCCGGTGACGTACGGGGTGTCGCCCGCGGGGCGGAAGCCGTACTCGGAGAGGTACTCCATCGCGAACAGGTCGGAGGTGCTCTCGTTCATCGCCCCGGCCTGGGCGCCGCTCCACCCGGCGTTCGGGCCGCCGATCATGCGGCCGGAGATCGCGTGGGTGTACTCGTGCCCGATCACCGACATGTCGTAATCGCCGTCCACGCAGGGCGAGTAGAACGAGCCCGCGATCGGCTGCCACATGTACATGTTGGTGATGGGGGCGACACCGTCGGGACCGGTGATCTGGTTGGCGTTGTCGCGCACGCTGAGCACCCGGGCGCCCGCCTGGGCGTTGCCCTGCTCGGGGTCGCCGCCGAGGCCGCCGCGCTCGCCGTTGTCGTTCTGCATGTTCCAGGCGGTCTCGGTGAAGCCGAGCCGGTAGGACCAGTCGTGCATGCGGTTGTGCATGACGTGCAGGTTGGACATGGCCGCTTCGAGGTCGGCCTCACCGGGCTGGTCCAGGGAGGCCGGGTCACACTTGGCCGTGTACCACTTGTTGGTCCACGGGTAGACGTACTCGCGGTTCGGCGTGGCCACGTTGCTGCGGGTGCCGACGGAGAACGCGTCGCCGCTGGCGCGGTTCTCGACGGTCTTGGTGGCGTTGCTGACGCTCGTGTTCGTCGGGGCGTCCGTGGCGTGGTCGACGTCCCACGCCTTGCCGGTGGCCGGGTCGGCCCCGACCACGTCGCAGCCGGGACCGGTCTTGGCGCACCACGTCGCGCGGGTGTCGGTGTTGGAGTAGTCGGCCGGGGGGTTGGCGGTGAACGCCTTCCACCTGGGGTCGTCCGGCGCGCTGTGGTGATCCACCAGGTTCTCGCGGGTCAGGATCTCGCCGCTCACCGCGTCCACGTGTGTCGTGTACGCGGCGGGCTCGCCCTCGCCGCCGCCGATCAGGGTGATCTGGAACGCGTTGTGCGTCCCCTCGGGCGCGGGCACCGCCGTGGCGGTGACCTTCTTGACGCTGGCCGTGGCCAGGTCGATCCCGCCGTCCCTGGCCGCGATCTCCAGCGCCTGCTGCTCGGTGAGCCTGGCGGCGGGAGGCGCCTCGGAGGAGCGGGAGAGGGTCGAGGTGACGTGGAGGACCTTGCCGCCCTTCACACCGACCACGACCTGCCCGTCCACGCCCGCGGGCAGGTCGCCGAACTTCTGCCTGAGCAGTACGGCGTACCCGTCACCGATGGGGTTGGCGGCGACCTTCTCCAGCGCGTCCACGGCTTCGCCGGAGAGCCCGAAGAGATTCTCGTTCGCCTTGAGGTAGGCCCGCGCGGCCCGCTCGGGGTCGGCGTCCAGGCCCTCGGCGAGGGGGGCGGACCCGGAGATGACGGCCGGGGTGCCGAGAGCGTTCCACCGGATCGTCGCGGTGCTCGCCGCCGCCGACCTGGAGAGGGAGGTCGGGGGAGCGACGCTGCCGCGCCGGTTGTCCAGGTCGGGCTTGGCGCCGTGCTCGGCCTGGAAGTCGTGGACCTTGGGGGGCTGCCCGCCGGGTTCGCCCTGGGCGACCCCCGGCAGGGGAATGACGAGCGCCGCGGTGGCGGCGGCGATGACGGTAACGCGTGACCAGGGTTTGGTCGACACCGATCCTCCTGCGAAAGATGGCCGTCGCCGGCCATGCCACACGCAGATCACGTGTGTTGCGCAAGAGGTAACACCGATTCAAGTGTCATGACAAGATCTTGTAAAGGTGCATATGTCGGTGTTATAGGGCCTTCCGAAGCGCGTAAACGACCGCACCCCCGGCGGCGGGGCCGGGGAGGCGAATCCCGTGGTCAGGTGCCCGGGTCGTAGGGGACGAAGCGAACGTTCTTCACCAGGGATGGACGACCGTGCCGGTCCCGGTGACCCCGGAATCGTCGATTCTGAGAACCAGGAAGAACACATCGACCTCGAAAAACGCGCTGACGAGACCGTCGCCGAGGCCACCCACACCACAGCCGTGCGAAGGCCGTCGCCAAGAACCCGCGACCTGAAGAGGACAGGCCGCCCCTCGCTCCCCACGAGCGCCGACCAGCCGCTCCTCCGGACCGTGGCAGGTCGGCCCGCGTCGACGAATGTGGAGGCGCTCGTCTACCTCGCCAGATTCACCCCTGGTGTCACTCCACGCTTCTCGGCCCAGGGGCCGGGCCGACGGTCGCTCTCCACCGGCCGCGCCGGAGATGGATGGTGCCGTCCGGAGTGATGTTCACCCAGGCGCCGTGCAGTGGCAGCTCACCGTGCCGGAGCCAGTAGGTGCGCACTCCCTCCAGTACGTCCCACAGCCGTTGCGGGCCGCCTTGGTGGACGGTGGGAGGGGCTTCTCCTCGCGCGGCGGCCCTGGCCCACGACCCGTCGGCGTGGACCATACGAGCCGTGTGCCAACCTTCGTCGCCCTGCTCGTAGTGGTGCTCGATCCCCGGGCAGAGGACCTCCAGCATGGACGGCAACGACCAGTTGTAATCCACGTCCAGCACGGGGTACCGGCCCTGGGTGACCTCCTCCCCTTCGGCGTCCCAGACCTTGTCGAACAGGCCGCGCGCCCCCGGCGGGTAGCCGCCTGCGGATCGGGTGGGCATGAACATCGCCCGATCCCACGCGATCCGGCCCTCCGCGCCGCCGTCGTCGGTCTTGTCCGCGGTGACGATCAGGCACGTGTTGGCGAGGACCGTGACAAGCCGGCCGCCGGGCCGTAGCGCGGTGAGCCAGCCCGGCGGGATCGGCCGCACCGACACCATCGACACGATCCGGTCGTACTTCCCTGGGATCGGACCGGTCGCGTCGACGGTGAGCACCATCGGGTGCGCGCCGATGCCACCGAGCCGGTCAGCGGCGGCCTCGACGAGGTACGGGTCGACGTCGATACTCGTCACCCGGTCGTCGCCGAGCCGGTACGACAGCAAGGCGGCGCTGTAGCCGGAGCCCGTGGCGACGTCCAGCACGTCCGCACCGTCGTAGACGTCGGCGTGCTGAAGCATCTGCACCACCAGGCTGGGCAGCGTCGACGACGAGGTGGGGCGTCCGCTGACCGTGTCGCCGGGGTGGGCGTGGTCGGCGTGGATCCCGGCGACCTGGGTGACCAGCGTCTGGTCGCGGTAGGCCGCCGCCGCCCACGCTTCAGGGGCGGCTTGGCCGTCGTGCAGCTCCCAGGTGCGGCCGTAGGTTCCGGCAGGGGTGTCCCACCAGCGCGGAACGAACAGGTGGCGAGGAGTACGACTGACCGGCCCGCGCCACTGTGACCCACGAGGGGTGACGGCGGTCGCGAGCCGTTCGGCTTGAGGTTGCCAGTCCATGCTTATCTCTTACCGGGCGAGGAGTCCGGGCCGCAGAAGCTTGGGTTACAGGTGGGCTTCTCCGTCAGAGGGCAGTCGTTCCCGTCCCGCTCGGTGGGGCGGCACGAGGTTTTTTCGGGATGGCACTCTTCGACCCAGGGGCCGGGGATCGTCGAGACGAGACGGCGCCAGGCGAGACTGTCCACGATGTCGGCGAGCGGCGCCTTAGGACGCTGCCCGCCTGCCTTCACCGCGCCATGACGCACGGCCACACGCCGCCGTCTACCTTGTGGGCTCTCGCCCCTCACCTGGGAGGACGTGTGCTTCGGGCCGGAGCCATTCCTGGCACCGGCCCTGGGGTGCCGTGTTGGACGGTTGGGCCCCGCCGGTGTTCGTGGGCGGGGCTTTCCGGGTGAGGGGACGAACGCGGCGGGTCAGGAGAAGGGGATCCAGGCCTGGTCGGAGAGGGTTTTCATGTCGCTGACCTTGAGGCCGACGTCGGAGACCGTCCACAGGCTGTCGCCGATGACGACCGAGCGGCGGATGGCCGGGTCGTACGGGGCGACGCGGGTGTTCTTCACCGGCTTGGGCTTGGGGTGGACGACCGTGCCGGTCCTGGTGACCGCGGAGTCGTCGATTCTGAGGACCAGGGCGGTGCCGTTGGTCTGCTCGGTACCCGTCCAGGTGCTCAGCGGGAGGACCGCCATGCCCGTCTTCGCCCAGTACAGGAAGGCGTGCGGGTCCCACTCGGCCTCGGAGCCTGAGTCCTTCTGGAACATCTGCGACAGGCGGCGCGGGCTGGCCGGGTCGCCGACGTCGAACAGCGACACCTGGGTGCCGAGCGTGCGGCCCTGCTCGCTCGCCTCCTGGCCCACGCCGATCAGCCGCCCGTCGCCCGCCGGGTGCAGGTACGCCGAGTAGCCGGTGATCTTCAGCTCGCCCGTCTTCCTCGGCGCCGCCGGGTCGCGCAGGTCGAGCGTGTAGAGCGGGTCCACCTGCTTGAACGTCACCACGTAGCCGACGGGGCCGATGAAGCGGACCGAGTAGATCCGCTCGCCCTGTCCGAGCCCGCCGACCTCGCCGGTCTTGACCAGGGTGTCGGCGTCGAGCACGTAGACGGCGCTGGAGGTGTCCGGCGGGGCGGTCGGGGGAGCGGTCGAGGTGTCCTGAGCGGCGGTCGAGGTGGTGGCGACCCGCAAGTGCCCCTCGTACTCCGACAGGGAGTACTGATTGAGCAGCCTGCCGGAGACCTTGCCCGAGGCGACGTAGCGGGGTGCCCCGGCCGCGGTGATGTCGAACCGGTGGACCTCGGTCTCCTCCGGCGGCTGCTCGGGGATCACTTCGGCGGTCGGCGTCACTTCGGCGGTCGGGGTCACCGCAGTGGTCGGCGTCGCCTCGGCCGTCGAGGTCACTTCGGTGGTCGGGGTCGCGGTGACGGTCGGGGTCGCGGTGACGGTCGCCGTGGGGTCGGGGACCGGTGAGGCGGGCGGCTCGGGGAGCAGGCTCGGGGCCGGGTCGGCGTCCGAGAAGGACGCCGGGGTGACGAGCGGGGTCGTCGTCGAGGTTCTGGGGGCGGCCGGGGTCGCCGTCAAGGTTCCGGGAGCGAGCGGGGACGTCTCGGGGACGGGGGTGACGGTCACGGTCCCGGAGGGCGAGGGCGTCACCGGGGTGGCGGGCGGTGTCGCCGGGGTGTCGTCGACGATCATCGAGTCGATCGGCCGGGGCCACCACCAGCGCGGGTTGCTCGCCACGTACAGGCTTGAGCCCGTCCCGTAGACGGTGTCGCCGTCGGCCGCGACGCTGATCGGGGCCGTCTCGGCGAGCGCCTGGGACAGGTCGAGGCTGTGCACGGTCAACATCGACGTCCCGGTGTACTCCGCGGGGTGGCTGACCTGCGCGCAGTCGACCGTACGGTCCGAGGTCACGCCGTCCGCGGTCGTCAGCTCGTACTTCGGCAGCCACGCCTCGATCGGCGCCTTGGCGACGATCTCCGTGTTGCGCCGGGTGCGCTCGTTGTCCGACAGGTCGGGCCCGGCGTCGGGGAACTCGATCCGAGGCTGGCTGCGGACCACGATCCGCACGGTCGAGCCGACCATTCTGGCGTCCACGTGGGAGCCGTCGGGAGTGAGCGAGCCGATCACCTTGGGCTTCCCCGACAGGTCGACGAGGACGTAGCGCGGCCCCGGGCTCGCCGCGCGCTTGGACACCGCGCCGTACGGGATGATCCCGCCGCCGGAGAACAGCACCAGCGCCCGGTCGCCGCTGACCAGCAGGTTGGCCGGGGCCCACACCTGCTCGGCGTCCACGAGTTTCAGCGTGCCGGTGACCTTCCTGGTCGCGGCGTCCACCACCCGCAGCACGCCGCGGTTCACGGTGATGACCCGGTTGCCGTCGGTCTTCACCAGGTCGGGCTCGTCGACTCCGGCCTCGTGCGTGTTCGTGGTGGAGTGCTCGGGCGCCCCGGCCGTGCTCTTGGCGGCGACGTCGGACCGCGCCTCCGCGTACATGATCACGGGGCCGCCGAGGCCCCAGGGGCCGACGTTCTTCGCCGTCGCGGCGCGCAGCCCGGTCAGCATGTCGTCACAGCCGCTGTAGGAGACCAGCTTGACGTTGCCCAGGTCGACCGGTGACGTACGGCTTGTCGCGATCTTCCTCTCCGTCGAAGTGCACGCCGTGGCGAGCAGCGCGGCGGCGAGGGTGACCGCGCCCGCCGTACGAATCGATGTCCTCATGCCCCTACGACGGATCGGAAGGGCGTGCGGTTCAACACCTCGCTACTCACCGGTAGTCATGGCATGCCTCCCACGATTACGCTGCGAACATGGCCGTTCCCCCTGAAATGACACGGGCCGAGATGACACGGGTCCTCGACCCCCGCATGATCGAACGCGTCGTACGGCACGTGGCCTCCGGCGGTAGGACGCGGGAGATCACGGCGCCGTTCACCGGCGAGGTCCTCGCCGAGATCCCCGTCTCCACCGCCGACGACGTCCGCGCCGCCCACGCCGTGGCGCGGGAGGCGCGGGAGGCGTGGGCGGCCAGGCCCGCGCGGGAGCGCGCCGAACCCTTCCTGCGCCTGCACGACGCCATCCTCGACCGCCGCGAGGAGATCCTCGACGTGGTCCAGTGGGAGACCGGCAAGGCCCGCAGGCACGCCTTCGAGGAGGTCCTCGACGTCGCGGGCTGCACCCTCTACTACGCGCGGCGGGCCCCCGGCCTGCTGGAGCCCAGAAGGCGGGCCGGGATCCTGCCCGTCGCCACCAGGACGGTCGAGACGCGCCAGCCCCGGGGAACGGTCGCCCTGGTCTCGCCGTGGAACTACCCGCTCTCGCTCGGCGTCACCGACGCCGTCCCCGCGCTGCTCGCGGGGAACGCCGTGGTCCACAAGCCCGACACCCAGACCGCGCTGTCCACGCTGTGGACGATCGACCTGCTGGTCTCCCTCGGGATGCCCCGCGAGATCTGGCAGGTCGTCCTCGGCGAACCCTCGGAGGTGGGCGAGGTGCTGCTCGACGACGCCGACTACATGGCGTTCACCGGCTCCACCCGGGCCGGACGGAAGATCGCCGAGGAGGCGGCCAAACGGCTGATCGGCTGCTCCCTGGAGCTCGGGGGCAAGAACCCGATGCTCGTGCTCGACGACGCCGACCTGGACGCGGCGACCCAGGGCGCGCTGCGCGCCTGCTTCACCAACGCCGGGCAGCTGTGCCTGTCCGTCGAGCGGCTCTACGTCCACGACTCCGTGTACGACGCGTTCCTGGAGCGGTTCGTCCGGCAGGTCGGGAACATGAGGCTCGGTGCCGGTCTCGACTGGAACGTACAGATGGGCTCGCTCTCCTCCCCGAGGCAGCTGGAGGCGGTCGGCGCCCACGTGGACGACGCCGTCGCGAAGGGCGCCCGGATCCTCGCCGGGGGGAAGGCCCGCCCCGACCTCGGCCCGCTGTTCTACGAGCCCACCGTCCTGTCCGGCGTCGACGAGAGCATGGACATGTGCCGCTCAGAGACCTTCGGACCCGTCGTCGCGGTCTACCGCTTCGGCGACGACGACGAGGCGGTCGAGAGGGCCAACGACACCTCGTACGGGCTCAACGCCTCCATCTGGACCCGCGACGTGCCGCGCGGGCGGGCGCTGGCCTCCCGGATCAGGGCGGGCACGGTCAACATCAACGAGGGGTACGGCTCGGCCTACGCCTCCTACGACGCGCCCATGGGCGGCATGAAGTCCTCGGGCCTCGGCCGCCGCCACGGGACCGAGGGGCTGCTGAAGTACACCGAGGGACAGACCGTCTCCAGCCAGGCGCCCTGGCTGGGCTTCGAACCGATCCTCGGCATGGCGTACGAGAAGTACGCCGACACCCTCGCGATCGCCTTCAAGGCCATGAAGACATTCCACCTGAAGTGAGGGCCCCGGGGCCGCCGGGGGGTCGTCGCTCGAAGGGAGCCGCCGTGTTCGACTACGACGTGCTGGTGATCGGGTCGGGGTTCGGCGGGAGCGTCTCGGCGCTGCGTCTGACGGAGAAGGGCTACCGGGTCGCCGTGCTGGAGGCCGGGCGCCGCTTCGACGAGAGCACGCTCCCCAGGACCTCCTGGCGGGTCCGCGACTTCCTGTGGGCCCCGGCGCTGGGCCTCAAGGGCATCCAGCGCATCCACGTGCTCCGGGGCCGGAAGGGCACCGGCGTGATGGTCCTGGCGGGCGCCGGGGTCGGCGGGGGCTCCCTGGTCTACGCCAACACCCTCTACGAGCCGCCGGACGCGTTCTTCCTGGACGCCCAGTGGTCGTCCATCACCGACTGGAAAGCCGAGCTGGCCCCGTACTACGACCAGGCCTCGCGCATGCTGGGCGTGACGCCCAACCCGACCGTCACCCCGGCCGACAGGGTGGTGCGCGCGGTCGCCGAGCGGATGGGGGTGGGCGACACCTTCCACCTGGCGCCGGTCGGGGTCTTCTTCGGCACCCCGGGCGTCGAGGTGGACGACCCCTACTTCGGGGGCGCGGGGCCGCGCCGCAGGGGCTGCACCGAGTGCGGCGAGTGCATGACGGGCTGCCGCCACGGGGCCAAGAACACGCTGGTCAAGAACTACCTCCACCTGGCGGAGCGGGCTGGGGCCAGGGTCCTCCCCGAGACCACGGTCACCTCGGTCGTCCCGGTGGACGGCGGCTACCGGGTCGAGGCGCACCGGACGGGCGCGCCCTGGCGCCGCCGCGCGCTCACCGCCGAGCACGTGGTCCTCGCGGCGGGGACGTACGGCACCCAGCGCCTGCTGCACCGGCTCAAGGCCGCCGGGACGCTGCCCCGGCTCTCCGACCGCCTGGGCACCCTCACCAGGACCAACTCCGAGGCGCTGCTCGGGTTCGAGCGCCTGTCGGCCGAGGGGGAGAAGCTCAACCGGGGGGTGGCGATCACCTCCTCGATCCACCCCGACGCCCACACGCACATCGAACCGGTCCGCTACGGAGACGGTTCCAACGCGATGGGCATGCTCCGCACCCTGCTCGTCGACGGCGACAGCGGTGGTGGTGGCGGCGCCCCGCGCTGGCTGAGGTTCCTCGGTGAGACCCTGCGCGGGCCCCACCGGGTGGCGAGGCTGTTCAACCACCGCCGGTGGTCGGAGCGCGGCATCATCGCGCTGGTCATGCAGGCCAAGGACAACTCGATCACCCTGTCCGCGCGCAGGGGCCTCTTCGGCCGGAGGCTGCGCTCGGAGCGGGGCCACGGCGAGCCCAACCCCACCTGGCTGCCCGCCGGTCACGAGTTCGTCCGGTACGCGGCCGAGGAGGTCGGCGGCGTCCCCGCGGGCTCCTGGCTCGACCTGTTCGACATCCCGGCCACCGCCCACTTCCTGGGCGGCTGCGTCATCGGCGCCGGTCGCGACACCGGGGTGATCGACCCCTACCACCGCGTCCACGGGTACGAGGGACTGCACGTCGTCGACGGCTCCGCGGTCTCCGCCAACCCGGGCGTCAACCCCTCCCTCACCATCACCGCCCAGGCCGAGCGCGCCATGGCGCTCTGGCCCAACCGGGGCGAACCCGACACCCGTCCCGCCCAGGGCTCCCCGTACGCCCGCCTGTCGCCCGTCGCCCCCAAGAACCCCGCCGTCCCGGCCGCCGCGCCCGGAGCCCTGCGCCTGCCCATCGTCGGCATCACCTGACCTCCCGTCCGTGCCGGGCGACATGCCTGGCAGGATCCCGGTGTGATGTGGAATGTCGAAGAATTCGTGCGCGCGGCGGGCGTGACCGTCGACGAGCTGGCCGCCTACGTGGACGAGAGCCAGCGGGGAGCGCGGCCCGTCATCCGCCGCACACCCCCGCGCGAGCTGGCCGAGCGGCTCGGGCTCGCCCGGTGGATCCGCGAGGGCGGGATGACGCCGGAGGGGTACGCGGAGTTCCTGCGCGCCTACCTCGACGAGGGCACCCGGCTGCACCACCCCGCCCAGCTGGGACACCAGGTCGCCGCGCCCGACTTCCCCTCGGCACTCGCCGACTTCGTGCACGGCGCGCACAACAACCCGATGGCGATCTACGAGATGGGCGCCTCGGCGGCGACGGTCGAGTTCGAGGTCCTGCGCTGGATGCTCGGCAAGGCCGGTTTCGGCGAGGCGGGCGGCGGGGTCCTCACCCACGGCGGCTCGCTCGCCAACCTCACCGCGCTGCTGGCCGCGCGGGCGTCGGTGGCCCCGGAGGCGTGGGCCGAGGGCGTCCCCGGCGACCTCGCCCTGCTTGCCCCCGCGTCGGCCCACTACTCGCTCGCCCGCGCCGCCGCGATCCTCGGGCTGGGGGAGCGCGCGGTCGTGCCGCTGGACGTGGACGGGCTCGGCAGGATCGACGTCGCCCGCCTGCCCGAGGCCCTGGAACGGGTGCGCCGGGCGGGACGGCGGCCGATGGCCCTGGTGGCGAACGCCTGCGCGACCGGGACCGGCCTCTACGACGACCTGCGCGGGATCGGGGAGTTCTGCGCCGCCAACGGCGTCTGGTTCCACGTGGACGGCGCCCACGGCGCCTCCGCGCTGCTCTCCGACGGGCACCGCCACCTGCTCGACGGGGTCGGGCTCGCCGACTCGCTGGTCTGGGACGCGCACAAGATGCTGCGTACCTCCAGCCTGGCCGCGGCGGTCCTGACCCGGCGCGAGGGCGACCTGGACGCGGCCTTCCGGCAGCGGGCCAGCTACCTGTTCTACGGGGAGCAGGGCCTCGACCTCATCGGCAGGACCGTGGAGTGCAGCAAGGCCGAGCTGGGCCTGAAGGTCTTCCTCAACCTGGCCTGGCGGGGGGAGCGGGGCCTGGGCGAGTACGTCGCGCGCCAGTACGCCACCGCGCACCGCTTCTGGGAACTGGCCCGCGAGCGGCCGGGCTTCGAGTGCCCGTACGAGCCGGAGAGCAACATCGTCTGCTTCCGGTACGGCACCGGCGACCAGGTGGGCATCCGCGAGCGGCTGATGGACGACGGCGCCTTCCACCTGACCTCGGCGGAGGTCGGCGGGGTCCGCCACCTGCGGGTCTCCGTCATGGCCCCCGCCACGGACGACAAGACGCTGGAGGCGCTGCTCGACCGGATCACCGAACCGGAGGCCACAGCCGGTCCCCGGTGAACCCTCAGTGGATCCCGGAGCCGGGGTGGGTGGCGTCCCAGCGGCGGCGTGACTCGGCGATGCCGTCGCGGTGCTCGGCCGACCAGTCGGCGAGGGCCCTCACCAGATGGGTGAGGCTGTGCCCGGTCGGGGTCAGCTCGTAGTCGACCTGCGGCGGCACGACGGCGTGGACGGTCCTGGAGATCAGGCCGTCGCGCTCCAGGCGGCGTACGGTCAGGGTGAGCATCCGCTGTGAGATGCCGGGTACGGCCCGCTGGAGCTCGCGGAACCGGCGTACCCCCTGGGCCAGCTCCACGACCACCAGCACCGACCACTTGTCGCCGATCCGGTCGAGGACCTCGCGGATGCCGCAGTCCTCGCCCCCGCAGGAGACGACCGGCTCCGTGGTTACCGCCGTGTGCCCGACTGACATCGAAGTGCCTCCTTATGTCATGTGTCCTGCTTGTCGATGATGGACCCAGTTACCGAAGAGAACCACTCACGCGGGGAGATTCCATGATTCTGATGACGGGGGCGACGGGCGCACTGGGGCGGCTCGTCGCCGCGCGGCTGGCCGGGCGGGACGACGTGGTGGTCGGCAGCCGCGCCCCGGAGGCGGTCCCCGCGGGGACACCGGCCCGGCTGATCGACTTCGAGTATCCCGCCTCGCTGGCCGAGGGCTTCGCCGGGGTGGACACGTTGCTGCTGATCTCCGCGGGCTACGGCGAGGACGACGTGGTGATCGCCAGGCACGGCGCGGCGATCGAGGCGGCGGAGAAGGCGGGGGTCTCGCACATCGTCTACACCAGCCTCAGCGCCGCCGGGGACCACCTGGCCTACGCGCTCGCCCACCGCTGGACCGAGCGCAGGCTCCGCGAGGGGGTCGCGAGCTGGACGATCCTGCGCAACGGCCTCTACGCCGAGCTGCTGGCGACGCTCGCGCCCGTCGCGGACGGCAGGATCACCGCGCCGCTGGGCTCCGGGCGGCTGGCCGCGGTGGCCCGCGAGGACCTGGCCGACGTGGCCGCCCTGGTCACGGCCGACGCCTCCGCGCACGCGGGCCGGACCTACGAGCTGGTCGGGGAGAGGGCGGTCGGCGGCGCGGAGCTGGCCGAGGCCCTCACCGGGGCCACGGGGGACGCCGTCTCGTACGAGCCCGGCACCCTCGCCGGGGCCCGCGAGGCGTTCACCGCCCTCGGCCTGATGCCCTTCCAGGTCCCGATGCTGGTGAGCACCTACTCCTCGATCGCGAACGGGTTCATGGACGGGACGGGCGGTGACCTGCGAAGCCTGCTCGGCCGCGCTCCCCGGTCCGCCCTGGAGGTCATCGCCGGGGGAGCCCGCGAGTAGGGCTGTACGGCACTGATCCGCCCCGCGAGCAGGGCCGGGCGGTACCCGATCCGCGAGTAGGGGCGGGTGGCACCGGCGCGTGAGCAGGGCCGGGCGGTGCTGATCCGCTAGCAGGGCCGGGTGGCATCGGTGCGTGAGCAGGGCTGGGCGGTGCTGATCCGCTAGCAGGGCCGGGTGGCATCGGTGCGTGAGCAGGGCTGGGCGGCGCTGATCCGTGAGCAGGGCCGGGTGGCATTGATTCGTGAGCAGGGCCGGGTGGCGTCGGCCTGTGAGTAGGGCCGGGCGGCATCGGCTCGCGAGTAGGGCCGATGACGTCGGACGAGGGCCCCCTGCTCGGCCGCGGAGAGGGCAGGGGGCCCGTGTCATCAGTTGTCGGTGCAGAACATGTGGATCCGGCAGTTCGTGAGGCGGCCCGCCTCGCTGGAGGCCGGCTCGCGCTCCTCCAGACCCTGAAGGTCCTGAACGTCGAACGACATCGATGTCACCTCCTTACCGATCTCGTGGCCGCGCCGGGCGCGGACCGCTTCTCCTTCCGCCGCCCCGGAGCGGGCGGCGAGCCTGGTACGGGAGGACGCCAGGCGTCTCCCACGACGTCGTCGAGCATCCACGGCCTCGCGTGCCGGTGGCGCAGACGGACGAGGAAGGCGACGATCCCGGCCGTGCCGCCGAGGAACGTCGGGACGACCTTCGAGAGGGGATCGGGCACGAGCAGCCTGCCGGAGCGGGTCACGGCCCTGGCCTCCAGGCATCCGGCCAGGTCCCCGGCCCAGCGCAGATACCGGTCGTCGGCCGTGAACCCGGCCATGTCGAGGAGGAACTCACCGTCGCCGGGCAGGCCGTGGCACGGCACCGCCCCCGACTGCCAGCGGGTCCGGTGCACCGCGACCGCCGCCTGACCGGCGAGCCGCAGGGCGTCCGGGTCACCGGTGGCACACCAGTACCGGACGAGGAAGGAGCCGATGCCCGACGAGCCGCTGCACCAGTGCGGACGGCGCGGCAGGACCGTCCGCGGATCCCCCGCGAGGGTCGGCCACCAGGCCGTGTCGCCGTCGACGTCGGCGTGCTCGTACAGGGCGTGGGCGACCTCGCGTACGGTCGCCATCCACTCCGGGCGGCCGAGGGCGACGGCGGCGTAGAGCAGCGCCGTACCGACCCCGGCGATCCCGTGCGCGAAGCCGAGGTGGTCGGCGCCCGCGAGACCGGAGTCGAACGACTCCGGCGTCGGCCACCGGGGGTGCCCCATCCGGTAGGACCGCGCGCCGTGCAGGTTCTCGAACGCCTCCACGGCCCGCCTCCGGAGGACGGGGTCGCCCGAGCGCAGGGCGAGGCGCAGCACCGTCATGCCGGACCCGGCCAGCCCGTGCGTCACGTCGGGGCTCGGGTGGTCCACCGGGAGCCGGGCCGCCGCCCGCAACGCGAACGTCCTCGTCTCGTCGTCGCCCGTGGCCTCCGCGGCGTCGTGGAGGGCCCAGACGGCTCCCGAGCGCCCGAAGTACAGGCCGGGGGGCCAGACGTCCTCGTCGGAGAGACGCCGCCGGAGCCACCCGGCCGCGGCGACCGCCGCGCCTCCCGCGCCCGCGCTCGCGATTCTGCCCGTGACGGCGTCGCCTGTGAGGGCGCTTTCTGTGAAGCCGTTGTTTGTGAGGACGCTGTCTGTGAGGTCGTCACTTGCGAAGGCGTTGTTTGAGACGGCGTTGTCTGTGAGGGCTGTGCGGGAGGCGAGTGTCAGGACGGCCAGGATGCCCGGCACGCCCCCGTTCACCGAGCACGGGTCCGCCTCGGCCCCACCGGCCCCGCCGACCGAGTTGGGCCACGGCGACGGGCTGTCCTCCCGGGCGTCCATGGTCTCCACCAGCCACGCCAGCCCGTCCGCCACCAGGAGATCCGCCCGCCGTGCCCGGCCTGTCATCAGGGCGTCCGCCGGTTCTGCCCGGCCTGTCACCGGGAGGTCCGCCGGTCGTGTCGGGTCCGTCATCAGAGCGTCCACCCGGCGTGCCTCGTCCGCCAGCGGGAGGTCCTCCTGTCGCGCCCCGTCCGCCGCCGGGACACCCGTCCGTCGTACCCTGTCCGCCCCCACCCCCACAGGAGCGGAGATGGAGGCCGCCGGGTCGAGCGTGTCCAGAAAGTCCGCGCAGTGGTTCAGGGACCAGCGGGCCTCCGGCTCGGTGACCAGTCCCTCCACCAGCGGGCGGAGGACGGTGAGGGTGGGGTTGGCCGCGGACACCTCGGCGACGTGGCCGAGGAGGCGCGGGCCACGGGCCGGGCCCGTCGTACCGTCCTCGGGGAGTTCCAGCCCGGTACCGGTCGCGAGGAAGTACGCCAGCCCGCCGAGACCGAACAGGTCGGCCGTCTCTCCCGGGGCGGGCCGGAGTTCGCCGGTGTGCGGCACCAGCTCCGGGGCCAGGTAGCCGGGGGTTCCGCCGATCATGACGATCTCGCCCGGCACCGTCGCGTACTCCAGGTCGATGAGCCGGAGGTCACCGCCGGGCAGGAGCATCACGTTGTCCGGAGAGAGGTCGCGGAAGACGTGGCCGAGGTCGTGGACGGCCCGCAGCGCGTCGACGAGGTGCCGCAGGATCGGCCGTACCTCGGCGGCGGCGTTCCCGAAGCCGTCGTGTCCGAGAGGTCCGGCGTTCCCCTCGGACCAGCGCCGCAGCGTCGTCCCCGGTACGAGTTCCTCGACGAGGAACGCGTGCCCGCCCTGTTCGAAGAAGTCGACCACGGCCGGGACGACCCCGCTGGACGCGAGGGCCTCCAGCCGGGACCTTTCCGCCGCCAGCCGGTCGCGGGCGTCCCGGCCCCCGAGGTCGGACGAGGCGTGCGGGCGTCCCTCCTTGATCACGACCTCGGTGCCGCTCTCGGTGTCCTCCGCGATGTACACGCCGCCCCTGTTGGCGTGTCGCACCGCCTCGCGGACCACGAAACGGTCGTTCAGCATCACGGCGCGCCGCTCCGGCCTCACGGAGGCGCCGGGCGCGGTGGCGGTGAAGGGTGAGGTGGCGAAGGAGGGCGGGGAGAACCGCGGCAGCCGCTCGTCATGGATCGCCGTCCCCTCCGGCGTGCGGAGCCGGATCTCGTAGAAGCCGTCGTTGCCGAGCACCCGGTGTCCGCCGAAGGCGCCGTAGCGGTAGTGGACGATCCCGCCGGGCCGGTACGGCTGGTCCGACAGGATCGCCGGACCGGGAAGCCCCCGGGTGGCCTCGTCGAGCAGCGGCGCCAGCCGGGCCGCCTCGGCGCTGCCCGCCGGGTAGGCGGTGACGAACTTCCCCGCCTGGGCGCGGGCGCAGTGCGGGGAGAGAAGCTCCCAGTAGTCGCCCAGCCGCGCGGGGAACTTGAAGGCGCATCCCTCGGCGGCCAGCACTCGTACGACCCGGGAGAGCACGATCGGAGCGGAGAGCATCGTCGCGGAGACGTGAAGCTTCCAGCCCTGCGCGGGCATCACGTATCCGCCGGGAACGACCAGGCACCAGAACTCCCCGTCGGTGACCGACCAGTCCCGGGCCGGGACCCGGCCGAGCTCGGCGATCGCGATGTCACGCAGGAGGGCACTGTCGCCCGGCGGGCTTTTCACGGGGTCATCCTTCAGCTGTCACGGATCGGCTGTCACGGATCGGCTGTCGCGGATCGGCTGTCGCGGTTCGACTGTCATGGCTTGGCTGTCACGGTTCGATGTCATGGTTCGGCTGTCATGGTTCGACGTCACACGGGAAATCCACGCCAAACGAGTGGGACGCGCGAGGCGTTCACGCTCGGGAGTGGCACCGGCGCCCACCCCGTCGCGGGACGCGTCCACGCCCGGAGGTGCGGCGATGGCGCAGGTCACGCAGTGGACCACGGTCGCCGCCCCGTGTCACCGGGACCGCGTCGTGGTGGTCGCGCATATGTGAGATCGGCGGATCCGCCGCGTTTTTCTCGCCTTCCGGCGCTGGTCAATACACAAACATGGCGGATATGCGGTGCGCCATGTAAAAGTACGCACTTCTTGTCCGGCGAGGGCGATCCGCCGGGCATTTAATGCAATTATTTCGTATTCCCATATGTTAATTCCGGTCCGCCGTGACGGTGTCTACCGTGGACGCCCACGGCGAATCGAGCGGGCTCCCCGGACGCACCCCGGACGCACCCCGGACGCACCCTGGAGGCGCCCCAGACATGGCTCCACGCGCGAACGCCGTTCCCGGACGCCCGGGTGTCGTTCCCGGGTTCGGGGGACCCGTCCTGATATAGCGTCGCGTTCATGACCGAACTCGACGGCCGCCTCCGCGCGGTGTGCGACCTCACCGTCTCCGGCGTCCGGGAAATGGCCGGGCGGCACGAGTACGACGGCCTGATCCAGGACCTGTCGCCGGAGGGGGTGCGCTCCGGGCTCGCCGCGCTGGGCCGGGGGCCGCTGCCCGGCGACCCGTACGACGCGGCGCACCTGCAGATCTTCGAGGAGGCCACGCGGGTGCAGCTCGGCGAGCTGGAACTGCACCGCCGCAGCCCCCTGGAGCACCTGGGCAACCTCGACCTGGCCACCTACGACCGTGAGTACGCCCCCGAGGCCGAGCGGAACGCCGCCAAGCTCGCGCACCTGGCCCGCTGGCCCGAGGCGGTGGACAACGCGGTCGCCTCGCTCGACCTGCTCAGCGCCCCCGTCGCGACCGCCCTGCTCGGCGCGGTGCGCGGCCTGGCCTCCGGGGTGCCGGGGGACGCCGAGGAGAGCGTGCGCGAGGCGGCGTTCAGGGCCCACGCCCGGCTGGTGGAGCACGTCGAGAAGGCCGCGCACACCGGCGACCCGGACGCCGCCCTCGGTGCCGGGGGGCTCGCCAGGCTCATGGGGGCCGGTGACGGCCTCCCGGTCGACCTGGGACGGCTCGCCGAGCGCGCCGACGCCGAGCGCGACCGCCTGATGGCCCGGCTGGCGGAGTCCTGCGCCGCGCTGGGATTCGCCGGACGGCCGCCGCTGGAGGTCGCACGCGAGCTCGTCAGGCAGCACCCCGGCCCCGAGGGCGTGATCGAGGCGGCCAGGATCGGCACCGAGAGGGCGATCGCCTTCACCAGGGAGAAGGACCTGGTGCCCTACCACGACGGGGAGTGCCTGGTCGGCATCGCGCCCGAGTCGCGCCGGTGGGCCATGGCGATGATGAGCTGGTCGGCGCCCGGCGAGCCCGACGGCCCCTCCTGGTACCACGTCACCCCGCCCGACCCCTCGTGGCCCGAGCGCGACATCGAGGAGTGGCTGGAGGTCTTCAGCGAGACCACGCTTCCCGCGATCAACGTGCACGAGGTCGCCCCCGGCCACTTCTCCCACGGCCGCGCCCTGCGCCACGCCCGCTCCGACGTACGGCGGACGCTGATGTCACTGGCCTTCGCGGAGGGCTGGGCGCACTACGCGGAGGAACTCTGCGTCGAGGAGGGCTTCGCCCCCGGCGACCCGCGCTTCGAGATCGGCGTGTGGCTGGAGGCGCTCATCAGGGTGACCCGGCTGGCCTGCGCGATCGGCGTGCACTCCGGCGCGATGACCGTCGAGGAGGGCGCCCGCCGCTTCGCCGCCGACACCCACATCGCCGGTCCCGCCGCCCTCGCGGAGGCGGCGCGGGCCACCTTCGACCCCACCTACGGCCGCTACACCTGGGGCAAGCTGGAGATCCTCGACCTCCGCGACCGCGCCAGGGCCGAGTGGGGTCCCGGCTTCGGCCTCAACCGCTTCCACACCGCCATGCTCGACCTCGGCTCCCCGCCCCTCGGCCTGCTCGGCCACGCCCTTACCGGTACGTGACCGGCGGTCCCGGAGGCTAGCGGTCGACGGCCGTGGCGCCGCCGTCGACGACCAGGTGGGTGCCGGTGATGAAGGACGCCTCGTCGCTCAGCAGGAACCGTACGGCCGCCGCGACCTCGTTGGGGCGGCCGAGGCGGTGGAAGAGCGACCTGCGGGTGAAGGAGTCCAGATAGCGCGGGTCGCCGCCGGTGGCGGTGGCGAGCATGGGGGTGTCGACGTAGCCGGGGCAGACGGCGTTGACCCTGATCGGCGCCAGCTCGTGGGCCATGGAGCGGGTCAGGCCGAGCATGCCCGCCTTGGACGAGCAGTAGGCGGGGATGAAGGCCTGCCCGACCAGGCCCTCGATCGAGGAGACGCCGACGACCGCGGAGCCCTCCTGGCGGCGCAGGTCCTCCAGCAGGGCCTTGACCAGCAGGGCGTGGGCGCGCAGGTTGACGTTGAGCACCGCGTCCCAGGAGGTCTCGGTCAGGTCGCCGATGGCCATGGGGGCCGCGATCCCGGCCGCGTGGACGAGGCCGCCGATCGTGGTGAGGGCGTCGCGGCTGGTGGCGATCGCGGCGGGGAAGGCGGAGGAGTCGGTGACGTCGACGGGGACGGCGACCGCGGCGACGCCGTTCGCGGCGGCGGACGAGGCGGTCTCCTTGGCACCCGCCTCGTCCAGGTCCCAGATCGCGACCGGGCGCCCCGCCTCGGCGAGCGCCAGCGCGCAGGCCCTGCCGATCCCCGACGCCCCGCCGGTGACGACGACTCCGGTACCGGCCATCGGTTGCCTCCTCGACTGGTGATGGGCTTCACGTTAGCTTTGAGCCCGATCGGTCGCCAGGTACGGCACGAACCGGACCCGCGCGAGGTGTGAACCGCCGGTCCGGAGGTACCACGATGCGTGAACCATCAGGCTGGAGGGAGCGCCATGCGTGAACTGTCGGGCAAGGTCGCGGTCGTCACGGGGGCGGGCGGCGGGATCGGGAGGGCGCTCGCGCTGGGCCTGGCCGCGGAGGGGATGTCCCTCATGCTCGCCGACGTCGACCCGGGAGATCTCGCGGAGACCGCCTCACTGGTGGAGAAGAGCGCGGCGGAAGGCAAGATCCCCGGAAGCCCCGGAAGCCCCGGAAGCCCCGGAAGCCCCGGAAGCCCTGGGGTCCCCGGGGACCCCGGGGGCGTCAGGGGAAAGGTCCTCACCGAGATCACCGACGTCTCCGACCCCGTGGCCGTGGAGCACCTCGCCGACCGTACGTTCGGCGAGCTGGGCGCGGTCCACCTGCTGTGCAACAACGCCGGGGTCTTCCAGGGTGGCCGGATGTGGACGCGGGAGCCCGAGGACTTCGCCTGGCTGCTCGGGGTGAACCTGTGGGGCATGCTCCACGGTGTCCGGGCCTTCGTGCCCCGCATGATCGAACAGGACACCGAGGGCCACATCCTCAACACTGTCTCGGCCGCGGGCCTGTTCGCCATCCCCTACTTCGGCCCTTACTCGGTCTCGAAGTACGCCGCGTTCGCCGCCTCGCAGTCCCTCGCCCAGGATCTCGCGACGGCCGGTTCCAAGCTCCGCGTGACCACGCTGTGCCCCGGCGGGGTACGCACCGGCCTCAACCGCTCCGGCCGCCACCGGCCGGAGAACCTCGTGGGCGCCGAGCGTTCCGAGGACGAGGAGATCTCCACCGCGATCATCGACGGCCTGGTGGAGGGGGGCGTCGACCCGGCCGAGGTGGCGATCGCCGCGGTGGCCGCCATCCGCGAGGAGCGGTTCCTGGTCCTCACCCACCCCGGCTACGCGGAGGCCCTGCGCGAGCAGACCGAGGCCCTGATCTCGGGGGCCCTGCCCTCGTTTCCCGGCTACGAGCAGGCGCGCTGACGGGCGCCGATAGACTGGGACCACCGCTCTGTTCCTTTTGGGGGTCTTGGTGTCTGAGTTCGACACGGTCCTGGTCGTCGACTTCGGCGCGCAGTACGCGCAGCTGATCGCGCGAAGGGTGCGTGAATGCCACGTCTACTCCGAGATCGTCCCCTCGACGATGCCGGTCGAGGAGATGATGGCCAAGAAGCCCAAGGCGATCATCCTGTCCGGCGGCCCCTCGTCGGTGTACGCCGAGGGCGCCCCCGCCGCCCCCGCCGGCCTGTTCAAGACCGGCGTGCCGACCTTCGGCATCTGCTACGGCTTCCAGATCATGGCCCAGGAGCTCGGCGGGGAGGTGGCCAGGACCGGCACCGCCGAGTACGGCGGCACCCACCTCGACGTCGCCCACCAGGGCGTGCTCTTCGCGGGACTGCCGACCGCGCAGTCGGTCTGGATGTCCCACGGCGACAGCGTCTCCGCCGCCCCCGAAGGCTTCACCGTCACCGCCGCGACCGCCCAGACGCCCGTCGCCGCCTTCGAGCACCCCGAGCTGGGCCTGTACGGTGTCCAGTTCCACCCCGAGGTCCTGCACTCCGACCACGGCCAGGCCGTGCTGAGGCACTTCCTCGACGCGGCGGGCTGCCGCCCCTCCTGGACGATGCTCAACATCGTCGAGGACGCGGTCGAGGCGATCCGCGCCCAGATCGGCCCCGAGGGCCGCGCCATCTGCGGCCTCTCCGGCGGCGTCGACTCCGCGGTGGCCGCCGCCATGGTCCAGCGGGCCATCGGTGACCGGCTGACCTGCGTCTTCGTCGACCACGGGCTGCTGCGCAAGGGCGAGGCCGAGCAGGTCGAGCGCGACTTCGTGGCCGTCACCGGCGTCAAGCTCCGCGTGGTCGACGCCCAGGAGCGATTCCTGAAGGCGCTCGACGGGGTCACCGACCCCGAGGAGAAGCGCAAGATCATCGGCCGCGAGTTCATCAGGGTCTTCGAGGACGAGCAGCGCGCCATCATCGCCGACGGCCCCGTCGACTTCCTCGTCCAGGGCACCCTTTACCCGGACGTGGTCGAGTCCGGCGGCGGCACCGGCACCGCCAACATCAAGTCCCACCACAACGTCGGCGGCCTCCCCGACGATCTCCAGTTCTCGCTGGTGGAGCCGCTCCGCGCGCTGTTCAAGGACGAGGTGCGCCGGGCGGGGGAGGAACTGGGCCTGCCCGCCGCCATGGTCTGGCGCCAGCCGTTCCCCGGCCCCGGGCTGGGCATCCGCATCGTCGGCGCGGTCAGCCGCGAGCGCCTGGAGATCCTCCGCGAGGCCGACGCCATCGCCCGCGAGGAGCTCTCCCGCGCCGGGCTCGACCGGGAGATCTGGCAGTGCCCGGTCGTCCTGCTCGCCGACGTCCGCTCGGTGGGCGTCCAGGGTGACGGCCGCACCTACGGCCACCCGGTCGTCCTGCGCCCGGTCTCCAGCGAGGACGCCATGACCGCCGACTGGTCGCGCGTCCCGTACGACGTGCTCGCCCGCATCTCCACCCGCATCACCAACGAGGTCCGCGAGGTCAACCGGGTGGTGCTCGACGTGACCAGCAAGCCCCCGGGCACCATCGAGTGGGAGTAGCCGCCCCGGAGGTCCGGGCCGGGGGGCGGGGCTCCTCCTTCCCGGCGGTTGGCGCCGTTTCGCGAGGTGCCGGGAGGTAAGTTGGGGCGGGTGTCCTCCACCACCCCCATCGGCGCAGACTCCCCCAAGGCTCCCGTCGCCCGCCTGGCGTGGCTCGACGCGTTGCGTGGCATCGGCGCGGTCGCCGTGTTGCTGGAGCACCTGCTGCCATGGTTCATGCCCGCCCTGAGACCGTACTGGTTCAATCTCGGGATGTACGGCGTCCTGGTGTTCTTCCTGGTCAGCGGCTATATCATCCCGGTCTCGCTGGAGAGGCGCGGCGACGTCAGGGCGTTCTGGATCAGCCGGGTGTTCCGCCTCTACCCGATCTACCTGCTGGTCGCGGCGGCCGTCCTGGTCATGGCGATCTGGATGCCCGTCCGCGAGCAGGTGCCCAGGGACCTGTCGTCGGTGTCCGCGCACGCCACGATGCTGCTCGACGTGGTGCACCTGGGCGGCCTGGCCGACACCATGTGGACGCTCTCCTACGAGATGGTCTTCTACCTGATCGTCACCGCGCTGTTCGTCGGCGGGCTGCACCGCGCGAGCGGGACCTTCGCGGTGGGCTTCGGCGTCGTCGCGGTCGTGGCGGGGCTGCTGCTGACGGCTCCGCTGCTGACGGGGCCCTGGCCCGCGTACGTGTCCGGGGTGGTGTTCTTCGCGGGCCTGGCGTGCCTGATCGGCGGCCGGTTCAGGAAGCCCGCCGCGTACGTCCTCGGCGCGATGGCGCTGGTGCTGCTGATCTTCTCGGGTTTCGTGCCGTGGCTGGGGGCGGCGATCCTCTCGGTGATGTTCGCCGGGACCGCGATCCGCCGCTGGGAGCAGGGCACGGGCGGGCTCTGGCCCGTGGCGGCGGCGACCGTGCTCGTGGCGCTGGCGCCGGTCTGGGCGGAGCAGGCGGGCTGGTGGTGGGTGCGGCCGGGGCCGTGGTTCGCGACCATGGCGCTGGCCGGGGTGACGTTCGCGGGGGCGATGGCCCTGCGCGAGCGCCGGTTGCCCCGGTTCCTCGTCTGGCTGGGCCTGGTCAGTTACTCGGTCTACCTGCTGCACCACCCGCTGCTGCGGCTCATGCACGCCGTTGTCGGCGACGTACGGGACGCGGGGCTGGTGGTGCAGCTGTCACTGTCGGCAGCGTTCGTGCTGGTGGTGCTCGGCCTGAGCCTGCTCACCCACCGCTACGTGGAGCTTCCCATGCAGCGGCTGGGCGGGCGGCTGGCCCGGAGGCCGTCCTCCAGCAGCGCCAGTGAGGTCGCATCCTCACGGTGAGGCGCGGCTCAGGAACCGTCCTCGGGGGACTGGCCGTAGTCCTCCGGGTCGCCGGTGGGCGACTCGGAGGGCAGGTCCTTGTCCTTCTCGGAGCCGACGGGGTAGACGTCCCCGGCCCTGGTGTCCTTGGCGCCGCGCATCGAGGAGACCGTCACCATGTGGTAGCCCTGCTTCTGCAGCGCGGCCAGCAGCTTCGGCATCACCGTGACGGTCTGCGCCACCCAGTCGTGCATGAGGATGACCCCGTCACGCTTGGCGTTCTTGAGCACCTCGTCGTAGATGGCCTTCTCGTTCTTGGTCGCCCAGTCCCGTGAACCGCCGTTCCACAGGACGATCGGCATGCCCATCTCGGTGGCGATCGCCGTGACCCGCTCGTCGAACTCGCCGTAGGGCGGGCGGATCGTCGTCGGGTACTTCCCGGTGGACTTCTTGACGATGTCCTGGGTCTTGGTCAGCTCTTCGCGGATCTTCTCTTCCGACAGCTCCCGCAGGTGCGGGTGGCTGTAGCTGTGGTTACCGATGTCATGGCCTTCGGTGACCATCCGCTTGGCGAACGCGGGGCGGGACTTCACGTACTGGCCCTCAAGGAAGAACGTCGCCTTGGACTTGTACTTCTTGAAGGTGTCGAGCAGCTTGTCCGCGTACTTCCCGGGGCCGTCGTCGAAGGTCAGCGCAATGCACTTCACCTTCGCGCAGTCCACGGGCACGGGCTTCGGGGTGGGCGTGGCCTTGGGAGCGGGCTTGGCCTTGCCCGCCGTCGTGGCCGTCGTTTTGGGCTGGTCCGCGCTCCACGCGGTGGTCGGGATGGAAATCATGGCCAGCGCACAGGATGTGGCCAGCAGCATTCGGACAGGAGGCTTCATGAGGGGAGCTCCGGGTCAAATCGACGTCGGTCGAATGGGCATCCTATCGAGGTGCCTGATGCCTTCTGGGGCTGAAGCGTCACGATGTCCTGTGAAAGGCGCGCTCCGCCGGTGATCGGACGGCGGCTCCTCGCTCAGCACAAACTTGACGTTTCCCCAGGTCATGGGTGTGTATAACGGGCCGGACGCGCCCCGGGCATGCCCGATGATGGGCAACGGCCCCCTGCCGGAGCACGCTGGGAAAAGCATGACGATCAGTACGGTGAGCCCGAAACCGGTCGAGAAGGGGCGGAGGAGGGCCGGTGGGGCAGCGGTCCGCGACCGGTGGTTCACGCTCACCTGCTACGCGACCGCCCAGCTCGTACTGCTCGGCTGGTGGCTCGGCTTCCACCCCGGTCTGATGAGCCCCGACTCCGTCACCTACGTCACGCACGTCACGACGGGCCCCTGGGTGGCCGGGCAGTCGGTCGCCTACGACGCCCTGCTCGGGCTCTCCCTGAGGGTGACCGGCGACCTGTCCTCGGTCACCCTCCTGCAGACGGCCGCGATGGCCGCCGCGCTGGCCCACCTGGCGGGCGCGATCCGATCGCTGGGGGTACGGGGACGCCCGCTGCTCGTGGCGGTGGGGTGCGCGGAGCTCTCCCCGCCGCTCGGCGCCTTCACGGTGTCGATGTGGAAGGACGTGCCGTTCACCGTGTGCGCCGTACTGGCCGCGGGCACCGCCGTACGGCTCGCGACCCGTTACAGCGCCCGGTCCGATGCGCGGTCCGATGCCCGGTCCGATGTGCGGTCCGATGTGCGGTCCGATGTGCGGGCTGGAACGCGGGACGCGGCTGGGCGCGGGGGTGGGGGGTGGGCCTGGGACCCGCGGTTCGCCGCCCTCGGGGCCGAGCTGCTCGGGCTGGGACTCTTCCGCAACAACGGCTTTCTCGTGGCGCTGATCGCCGCCGTCCCGCTGGTCGCGCTCCTGTCCGGACGCCCGGGGGCTCGCCGGTGGGTCGCGGCGCTGGCGGCCGGAGCGGTGACGGCTCCCCCGCTCCTGCTGGGTGTCGGCTACCCGGCGATGGGCATCGCGTCGCCGTCCCGCTCGTTCGCCTACCAGACGGTGTTCGGCGATCTCGCCGTGGCGTACGGGGAGCGGCCCCGGCTCTTCGACCGCGAGCGGCGGGCACTCCTGGCGGGGATCGCCCCGCTCGACGTCTGGCGCCGGGGGGCGACCTGCCAGACCATGGCGGGCGTCTTCTTCGACCCCGCGTTCGGCCACGCGCGGGCCGAGCAGCGGATCTCCGAGGTCCTGGAGCTCTGGCGCGGCCTGCTGGTCCGCGCGCCCGGCACGATCCTGAGCGCCCGGCTCTGCCGCGCCGCGCTCGCCTGGCAACTCGGCTCGACCTCGGGCGAACCCGGCGGTGAGCTCTACCGCTTCTCCCTCGGGGATCCCCGGCTCCCCGAGGGCTGGGAGGGCACCCCGGCGGCCTCGGCGATGCGGCAGCGGCCGATCTCCGCCGGGCTGTTGGCCGCCGGGACGTTCGCGCTGGACGCGAGCACGGTCAGGCAGCTCGAATGGCTGCTCTGGCGGGCGCCCTTCTGGTGTTACCTCGTCTACGCCACGGCCGCGCTCGTGTGGTGGCGTACGGGAAGCCGGGCGGCGCTCGCGGGGGCGGCGGTGGTCGCGGGGCAGCAGATCGGTGTGATCCTCACCAACACCGCGCCGGACTTCCGGTTCATGGTGTCGCCGATCTTCATCGGGATCCTGTTCGTCCCGCTGCTCCTGCGGGAGGCGGGGGCACTGCTGCCCCGTCGATGAGCGGGGCCCCGGAGCCGCTCCGGCGGCGGGACGAGGTTTTTTCCCGCACCTCCCGCACCTCCCGCCGGTCCTTCGGCTTAACAGTTCCCGGAGTTCCCGGAGTTCCCGGAGGTCCTGTCGGTCCTCCGGGTCCTGTTGGTCCTTCGGGTTCTGGCGCGCGTGCCCGGCCGTCAGCGGTCGAGTTCGTCGAACAGCGCCTCCCAGCGTTCCAGGACGCGGGGCAGCCGGTACTCCCTCATCCGCTCCCTGCCCCTGGCCCCCATCCTCCCGCGCAGCTCGGCGTCGGACATGAGGCGTTCCAGGGCGGCGGCGAAGCTCCCGATGTTGCCCGGCTCGGCGAGCATGCCGTTGTCCCCGTGCCCGACCAGGGTCCTCACCCCCGCCGACGCGTCGCAGGCCACGGCGGGCAGCCCGCAGGCCGCGCCCTCGGCGAGGACCAGCCCCCACCCCTCGAAGTCGCTGCTCAGGGTGACGATGGAGGCGTCCAGGTACTCGGTCTCGACGTCGCCGACCTGCCCGCGGAAGACGATCCGGTCGCCGAGCCCGGTCTGCGCGGCCTGCGCCTCCAGCACCGCCCGGAGCGGCCCGTCGCCGATGATGTGCAGCTCCCACGGCTCGGCGACGGCCGGGGCCGCGGCGGCGAAGGCGTCGATCAGCAGGTCGATCCGCTTCACCCTGACCAGCCGCCCCGCCGAGACGATCCGCGGGTTGCGCAGCGGGGCCGCCTCCTCGGGGAAGACGCTGACCGGGTTCAGCATGGTCCCGCAGTTGGCGAGCCGGTGTTCCGTGAAGGACGCGGCGTAGTCGTCGCAGAGGAACAGCGCCTTGTCGAGGTGCGCGTAGTGCTTCTTGATCAGTCTGAGGTTCGGGGAGTCCACCGCCTCGGTGTACGACTGGTGGTACTGGCCGATCTTGGCGATGTGCGGCATGGGCAGGTCGGCGATCCAGTGGGCGGCCCAGGGTGAGGCGATCACCATGTAGCCGTCGCCGATCCGGTCCGTCAGCCGCAGCAGCCTCTGACGGGCGGCGGCGACCTCCTCCGGGGTCCTTTTCTGCCTGGCCCTGCGCCACGGGAGCGAGCGGGCGGCAGGTTCGGGGGCGGGCGTGTCGTACAGCGTGGCGTGCCGGTAGACGGGGTCGGCGACGTAGGTCTGCGGCTGCCGGGAGGGGTTGATGCTGACCAGCGTCACCCGGTGCCCGCGCGAGCCGAGGCCCTGGGCCAGGGTGTGGATGACCCGCTGGGACCCGCCCATCGAGTCGCCGTCGGTGCTGAGGAAGAAGACGTTGCGCGATCTCATCGCATGACCTCCGGGAAGAACGCGTCCACGACCCTGCCGCTCGCCTGCCCGTCGTTGAGGCCGCACCAGCGGTCGCGGAACTCCGCGTAGCGCCGCCCGTACCTCTCGGTGATCTCGGCGAGCCGGTCCAGTGCCACGACCAGCTCGCCGGGCTCGCGCAGCAGCGGCCCGGGGGCGACCTCGGCCAGGTCGAAGCAGACCCCCCGCTGGGCGGAGGCGTAGCGCTCGTAGTCGTCGACGTAGTAGAGGATGGGCCTGCCGAGGCAGGCGTAGTCGAACATGATCGAGGAGTAGTCCGTCACCAGGACGTCCGAGGCAAGCATCAGGTCGTTGACCTCGGGAAACGCCGAGGCGTCCCGGACGAGATACCCGAGCGGGTCGGGCACCGCGAAACGGTCGTACGGGTGGGCGCGGACGAGGATCACCCAGTCCGGGTGCAGCGCTCCGGCGAGGGCGGGCAGGTCGAGCCGGATCGAGTCGCCGCTGAAGCGCCTGCTGTCGCGGTAGGTGGGCGCGTAGAGGATCACCCGCTTTCCCGCCGGGATCTCGAAGAGCTCCCTGACCCGCCGCGCCCGCTCGCGCTGCGCCGGTTCCATGTGCCGCACCAGCACGTCGGTACGCGGATACCCGGCGTGGAGCAGCTCGCCCCCGAACCCGCTGGCCTCCGCGAAGTCGCGGCGGAAGTCGGGGCCCGGGGTGACCAGCGCGTCCCAGCGCGCCACCGCCTCGGCGTACTTCCTGGCCAGGGACGGCTGCGCCCGGTGCCGGGGCTCGTCCAGCCCCATCTTCTTGAGCACCTGACCGTGCCAGGTCTGCAGGTAGCGGGTGCTCCCGCGCTTGCGGTAGCAGTAGGGGAGGTTGTGGCTGTCCACCCAGTGCCCGGCGCGCGCCAGGGTCCAGGCGTAGCGGAAGGTGTCGCGCCGGACGAGGTCGACGTCCTCGGGGAAGCGCTCGGGGGCGTCCGCGTGGGACCAGACCGCCCGCAGGCCGGTGGCGCGCCGCTGCAGTTCCTCGTGGACGTAGCGCGGGTTGCCGGTGTAGCCGGTGCCCTCGGCCGACTCGAACAGCACCAGGCGGCGGTTCACCGGCACCGTCGCGCTGACCAGCCGGTAGAAGCGGCCCAGGTTGCGGGGGGTGGCGAGGTCGGACAGCAGGTTCCGCCAGAGTTCCGGCACGTTCGGGAGCCGCCGTTTGGCCGCGGGACCGAGCCTGCGCGCCATGAGGCGGAACGGGATGTCGGCGGACGCCTCAAGGACCAGGCGGCCCGAGCCGACCGTGCCCACGGAGGTGAACGACAGCCCCGGGACCGCGAGGAGGGGCCTGATGTTCCGGCGTTCGCCCTCGTGGAGCGAGATCATGACCGCCTGCGGCCTGACGGCGTTCTCCGGCCACTCCAGGTCGGGAAGGGAGATCGTCACCTCCCCCTCCAGGATGCCCGTCCCCTCCGGGGGAGCCCCCGTCATCCGCGGGATTCTCGTCCGCTCCGGCTCCTCCGGCTCCCACTGTCCTTCGAGTCCCCTCGGGGCCTGTTTCTCCCGCTCCTCCGGCGAGTCGACCACGACGGGTGTCATCAGGACGGGGATCGAGGTGATCGCCCTCTTCCTGCCGCCGACGCGGAGCCACGCGGTCATCGTGCGGCCGTCGAGCACCCGGCCCGGATCGTAGGTCCGCAGGCGCAGCTGGATCCGGTCCCTCGACGCCTGGAGGTCGACGAGCTCGTGCCGGAGCAGCGCGCCGGACAGCGGTTGCTCCGCCAGGTGCAGTTCGGTGACGTCCAGCTCGCTCCGGGCCCGCTCGTCCCCCGGGAGCGTCGTCCCCCAGAACACCCGCCCGCCGTCCGCCGTGACCGCCCGGGGTGGGACGGAGTGCCTGCCGCCCAGCTCGACGGCCGCGAGCGTCGCCTCCGCCCCGCGCCGCTCGCGGACGAGCTGCAGGCACACCCGCTCCGCCCGGGTGAGCCGCCCGATCGCGGCGGGTTCGAGCGTGTCCACGTACGGGATGACGATGTCGGCGAACTCGGAGATCCACGCCGGGTCGCGCTGGGGCAGGTCGCCCAGGTAGAGGCGGAGGTCGTGGGAGAGGAAGCGGAAGTCCTTGTCCTCCTTGAGGTCGAGGGAGTGGGTGGCCGCCAGCACGCGGTCGCTCAGGACGGCGGCGGTGACGCGCTGGCGCACGTTCTCCAGCTCGTGCCGCCGGGACGAGATCGACCTGGTGGCGGGCGTGGCGGCGAGCAGCCAGCGGTAGACCGGCCACGGCACGATGGCGAACAGCTTGCTGCGGCAGAACAGCTCCGTCGACCAGACGATGTCCTCGTGGTGGATGTCCTCGGGGAAACGGATGCCGGTGACGTCGAGGAAGGTACGCCGGTACAGCTTGTTGGTGGCCAGGCAGTTGAAGAGAAGCTCGGGCTCCGCGCGGATGCCGTCCACGACCCGCCGTTCCGCGAACAGCTGGGGGTACCAGAGGGTGACGGCGCCGGTCGCCTCGTCGACGCGTTCCACGGTGCCCATGACGAAGTCGGCGCCGGTCGTCTCCGCCTCCAGCAGGAGGCTCTTGCAGGCGTGCCGGGGCAGCTCGTCGTCGCTGTCGAGGAACATCAGGAAGGGCGCGCGGGAGGCGTCCATGCCCGCGTTGCGCGGCGCGCCGCAGCCGCCGCTGTTGGCGGGCAGCCGCACGTAGCGGACCCGGCCGTCCTCCTCGGTGAGCGCCTTGGCCACCGAGGGGGTGTCGTCGCCGGAACAGTCGTCCACGATGACGACTTCGAGGTTCTTGAGCGTCTGGCCGAGAACGGAGCGCACGGCCCGGGGTAACCGGGCCGCGTCGTTGTAGGTGATGACGATCACGCTGACGTCGGGGACCGTGTATCGCTGTGCTGTCATTGCGCAACTCCAAGGCGGCTGGGAGGAGAGCCTTGACCCGCGGTGGCCCGCGCCGGTGGGCGGAGGCCAGGCAAGGCGTCATGGGATCGCTGGTGTTGGTCGGGGGGTCCTCACGTGTTCGCGGGAGGGCTCGGAGGGCTCAGGGGCCTCGCGTGTCCGCTCAGGCCGAGGCGGGCGTGTCCGCGAGCAGGACGGGAGCGTCACGGCCGGTGCCCGTCGCGGTCCTCTTCCGGCCCGCGCGCTCCTCGTGGTACTCCGCGTCGACGTTGACCGCCCAGACGTCGTGCCGGGCCCCGTCGACGATGTTCTCCACGGTCAGCATCGAGGTGAGCATGGAGTGGTCCTGGTTGTTGTACCGGTGCATGCCGTTGCGGCCGACCGGGTGGATCTCCGGCCACTCCACGTCGAGATACTTCCTGAGCACCTCGACGTTGCCGGCGTAACCGGCGTCGTAGACGGGGTAGGCCTTCGGCATCCGCACCACGTAGCCCTGCCGGACCGAGCCGGGGGTCACCAGGCCCAGGTGCTCCAGCTCCCGGGTGCCGAACGCGACGAGCTCGTCGTCCGGCGTGCGCCACAGGTCGTCGCCCTCGTTGACGAAGTACTCCAGGCCGAGACAGGTCCGTCCGGCCTGCACCAGGTACGGCGACCAGGAGCCGTAGTTCTGCACCCGGCCGAGCCGGACCTCGGGGGAGTGGATGTAGATCCAGTTGTCGGGGAAGGAGAACCGCTCGGGGACGACCAGCGCGACGGTGAGGAAGTCGCGGTACTTCAGCCCCGCTGCGGCCTCCGCGACGACGTCGGGCACGTCCGGCCCGAACGCGCGGATCAGGGCGTTGAGCGGCATCGAGGAGATGAGGTTGTCGCAGTGCACCTCGCGGGTGACACACCCGCCGCCGTCTGAGCGCACGGTGCCGTCTGAACGAACGCCGCCGCGGTTGTCAGGGTGAAGGACGTCGTCCGAGCGGACGGTGACGGCCAGGCGGCCGTGGTGGCGGCGGACGCGCTCGACCCGGGTGCCGAGGTGCACGGTGGAACCCCGCTCGCGGACCCGGTCGGCGCAGGCCTCCCACATCATGCCCGGCCCCAGCTTGGGGTAGCGGAACTCCTCGATGAGGCTCGTGACCTCCTTCCGGTTCCTCCCGGGGGTGAGCGCGTCGGCGATGGCCTTTCCCAGGGAGAGGTTCCTGATCCGCTGCGCGGCCCAGTCGGCCTGGATGCTCGTGGCCGGAACACCCCACACCTTCTCGGTGTAGGTCTTGAAGAAGATCCCGTAGAGCCTCCGGCCGAACCTGGCCGCGACCCAGCCCTCGAAGGTGGACTGGTCGGCGGGCGGCCTGATCCGGGCCCAGGCGTACGAGCCGACGCACCGCAGGGATTCGAGGATCCCGAGGTTGAGCAGCGCGTTGGACGCCCTGAGCGGGTAGTCGAAGAAACGGCCCCCGTAGTGGATGCGGCTCATCCTCGGGCGGAGCAGGAAGTCCTCCTCGCCGAGGATCTCGTTCCAGAAGTCCTCCACCCGCGACACCTTCGTGAAGAAGCGGTGCCCGCCGATGTCGAAGCGCCAGCCGTCGCGTTCCTCGGTCCGGCTGATCCCGCCGACCACGCGGTCGGCTTCGAAGACCTCGCACGGGCGTCCTCGCCTGGCCAGCTCGTAGGCCGCGGTGAGCCCGGCGGGCCCCGCTCCCACGACCACTGTTGACTCCATGCGCTTCCCCCCGCGAATGCCGTTTGCCGCGATCTCGCCCGTCTCGGTCACACGATCGTGTCGGACGGCCAGGGGGGACCGAAGGGTCATTACGTCTTACTAGGACGTGTGCATTCCCAGCCTTGACCTGGGCTTGGGGAAGGCGTTGCCGCGCCGCGAGGCCGGGGCAGGACCGGAGGTCCGCGAAAGATGCGTGGAAGATGCGCGG
Organism: Streptosporangium sp. H13245; assembly: GCF_055690525.1. NCBI lineage: Bacteria > Bacillati > Actinomycetota > Actinomycetes > Streptosporangiales > Streptosporangiaceae > Streptosporangium > Streptosporangium sp. H13245. Next base: position 96,327 of record NZ_JBSZKT010000013.1, read on the forward strand.
GAGATGGTCAAGTCTCGGTCAGCTCACTCCATCGCGGTCATGTTCTGGACTCGCCAGGCCCGCCACGGAGCCATGCTGCTGGCGTGACGTCTACGTCGCGTTCATGGCCGCCAGGTTGTGTCGACGGGCACACGGGCTCCTTCCGCCGCTTTCCGGCGACCGCTGGACCTTCCGCCGCGCGCCTGTGACGTCGTCCACGACGAGTGGATCTCCACCTGCGTGCCGTGTCCGGCGTTCACGCCGATGGACCGGACTGTGAGCTTTCGACTACCGGAGGACCGATCGTGGCCCCAGTGAGCATCATCGTGCCCATTTACAACGTGGAACCGTACCTTGAGGCGTGTCTGGAGTCGTTGGTCGCGCAAACCTGGAGTGACATCGAGGTCGTCATGGTGGACGACGGTTCTCCCGACTCCAGCGCGGAGATCGCCGAGACCTTCGCCGGGCGCGATGCCCGGTTCCGGCTGATCCGGCAGGAGAACGGGGGCCTGGGCACCGCGCGCAACACCGGTATACGGCACGCCACCGGCGATTTCATGGCCTTCTTGGACAGCGACGACATGCTTCCGTTGACGGCCGTCGAGACGATGGTGTGCAGCCTGGAGGAGAGCGGGTCCGATCTCGTCACGGGCAACGTCCTCCGGTTCAGCGGGCAGGGGGTGCGCCAGTCGGCGATGCACAGGGTGATCTTCGCCAACTCCGCCCGGCGGACCCACGTGACCGGCGACGAGATCCTGCTCAAGGACCGGCTGGTCACGAACAAGCTCTGGCGGCGCTCCTTCTGGGACGAGCAGGGGCTGAGCTTCCCCGAGGGGGTCCTGTGGGAGGACATCGCGGTCTCCCTGCCCGCCCACTTCCTGGCCGGGGCGGTGGACGTGCTGTCCACCCCGGTCTACCTGTGGCGGGAGCGGGAGGGGGAGAGCGTCTCGATCACCCAGAACCGGGGGCACGTCAAGGGGATCGAGGACCGGTTCGCCGCCGTCAACTCCGTGCGGAGCTTCCTCACCGACACCGGGCGGGCCGAGCACCTGAGGGCGTGGGACCGGATGGTCCTCGACAGCGACCTGCCGAACTTCCTCCAGGTGCTGGACCAGGCAGGGGAGGAGTTCAGGAGCCGCTTCCTGGACCTGGCCAACGCCTACCTGGACCGCGCGGGGCCGAAGGTCCTCTCGCTCATCCCCGCGCAGCGCCGGGCGAAGTGGGTTCTCGTACGGGAACGACGGCTGGACGACCTCCTCCAGCTGCTGGAGTGGGACAGGACGGTCAAGCCGACCGCCCGCGTCGTCGGAGGCGGCCTGCGCGGGTACCACCTCAACGTCCCGGTGCAGGTCGAGCGGCAGACCACCCGGATGCGCGAGGAGCTGGACCTGCGGCAGCGGGTGGACAGCCTCGACTGGAAGGACGACAGGCTGGTCGTCGAGGGCCGGGTCTCGCTGCGCTACCTGCGTCCCCGCAGGCGGATGCAGCAGCACGTCCTCGCCTGGCTGGTCCCCGAGGGCCCCGGGAGCCCCGGGAGACACAGCCGCAGGATCCGGCTTCCGGTCACGATCCGGCGGGGCCTGTCGCTGGTCGACACCGGCCCGCGCAGGCGCAAGGACTGGTGCGGGTTCCGGGTCGCCGTCGACCCGGCCGCGCTCCCCGCGGGGACGTCCTGGCGGATCGACCTGTGCGTGCTGTCCCGGGGCCTCGTACGGAGGGGCAGTCTGGCCCAGCCGAGCCCGGCCGCGCGGCGGCTGGAGTTCACCGAGCGCGAGTCGGGAACCGTGGCGTGGGCGGAGTGGACGCCCGCCGAGGAGTTCAGGCTCCGGGTGGAACGGCCCGGCGGCCGGGTCACCGGTCACCGGGTGGCCGAGGGCAGGCTGAGGATCAGCGGTAAGTGTGACGGCGACCTCGGCGCCGCTCCGGCGCTGCGGCTGACCCGGCCGCAGGGTGGCCGCGACCGGCGCTACCCGATGACCGTGTCGGACGGCGCCTTCGAGGCGGTGGTCGACCTCGACGAGGTGCTGTCCGAACGCTGGCCGGGGCTCGACCCGGCCAGCCTGGAGATGAGCGCGCTCAACCCCGGGGCCGAATGGCAGTTCGAGGTCGTCCCCGAGGACGGTCACGCCCGGCCGCTGCTCGTCGGGCGCGACGTGGAGCGCGGCCTCTACCGGCTCCGCGGGCGTGACGTGGTGCTGGACCGGTCGCAGGCGGGCGGGCTCGTGCTGCGCGAGCAGCGGCCGACGTTCTACGTGGAGCGGGTGGAGTGGACCGACCTGGGCCACCTGAAGGTGACCGGGGCCCCGATGCGCCCGATCGACGGCCCGGCGTCGCTGGTCGTCACCTCGCGCAACCGGCTCAACGAGCGGCTCTTCCCGCTCGTCGGCGGCGGCGCCACGGTGACGCCCGAGGGGAGCGACACGCTCGGCGGATGGCTGCCGCTGCCCGCGGGCGCGCACGGCTTCGCGATCCGCACCGGCACCGGTGACATGCGCATGGAGTTCCGGCTGTCCGCGCCGCTGGAGCACGTCTCCGCCACCCGTACGTACGTCTTCGACACCGACCTGATGGACGAGGCCGTCTTCACCGTGAGCGACGACCTGCGCGCCTCGGGCAGGCCGAAGCAGCAGCGGCTGCTGCGCGAGGACTTCTACCCCGCGAGGTGCCAGGAGCCGCTGCGGCCCGCCGTCCTCTTCGACAGCTACGGGGGCAGGCAGTTCTCCGACAGCCCGAGGGCGATCTACGAGGAGCTCGTGCGGCGGGGCGCCGACCTGGAGTTCATGTGGATCGTCAGGGACGGTCAGGTGGAGCTGCCCGAGGGGGTGACGCCGATCCGGAGGTACGGGCGGGAGTTCTTCGACGCGCTGGCCCGCTGCCAGTACATCGTCACCAACAGCCACCTGCCCTCCTGGTTCGAGCGCAGGGAGGGCCAGACGGTGCTGCAGACCTGGCGCGGCACCCCGCTGAAGCGCATCGGCTTCGACGTCGAGAAGGTGCCGTTCGCCAGGTCCGACCACCAGGAGCGGCTGGCCAGGGCCGTCGCCCGGTGGAGCCACCTGGTCTCGCCGAGCCCCTGGTGCACCTCGGTCCTGGACGGCGCCCTGCGCTTCGACGGGGAGGTCCTGGAGATCGGCTCCCCCCGCGACGACCTGCTGCGCCGCGCCGGAGCCGCCGAGCGGACCCGGGAGATCAGGGAGCGGCTCGGCCTGCCCGAGGGCAGGAAGGTCGTCCTGTACGCCCCGACGTGGCGCGACGACAAGTTCTACAGCAAGGGGCGCTACCGGCTCGACCTGCGCCTGGACCTCCAGCACATGAGCGAGGAGCTGGGCCGGGACCACGTGCTTATGATCCGCAAGCATCCGAGCGTCACGGACAGGCTGCCCAGGCTCGACTCGGACTTCCTCCTCGATGTCTCGACATATCCGGATATCCAGGAGCTTTACTTGGTCGCGGACATGCTGATCACGGACTACTCGTCGGCGATGTTCGACTTCGCGGTGACCGGCAAGCCGATGTTCTTCTTCACCTACGACCTGGAGCGCTACCGCGACGAGGTGCGCGGCTTCTACTTCGACTTCGAGGCCGAGGCCCCCGGGCCGCTGCTGCGGACGACCGAGGAGGTCGTGGAGGCCGTACGGGACGCGGCCGAGGTGCACGCCAAGTACCGGAAGCTGTACGACGCCTTCACCGCCAGGTTCTGCCCGCTGGAGGACGGCGGCGCGGCGGCCAGGGCCGTGGACCGGGTCTTCCGCTAGCCGCCCGCCCACTCCGCGCGGGAAAGCGGCGGGCGGACGTAAGAAGCCACGGGAAGCGGCGGGCAGACGTGGGAAAAGCCGCAGGTCGGCACCGGTGAGGCGGCCGGTGGCCCGGTGAAAGGCCGAGGAAGCCCTCCTCGGCCTTTCGTGTCCCCAAAGCACCCGATCCCTGTGGCGCGGGTCGGTCAAGAAGTGGCATGGAGATCTTCTAGTAGTTACAGAGCGTAGATGAGAGAGGACGACGCGTGGCCATGCTGGAACGCATGAGGGCCTATTCGTTGGACGACGTTCACGCGACCCGGAAACGAAAAGACTCCTGGTGGACCGTTTTCCTGGTCGACCCGGTGGCGTGCAGGCTCACCCTGCTCGTCGCCAACCACACGTCCGTCACCCCCAACGGGCTCACCCGTTTCTCCCTGATCCTCGGAATGTGCTCGGCGATCTGCTTCGCGTCCGGACGGCTGGCCGCGGGGGCCCTGCTGTTCTACGTGAGCTTCATGGTCGACTGCATGGACGGGAAGATCGCCCGGCTCAAGGGGACGGGGACCGCGTTCGGGCTCTGGCTCGACTACGTGGGCGACCGGATCAGGGTGGTCTGCTGCGCCGCGGGGCTGGCGTCCGGGCAGTACGCGGTGACGGGGGACGTCTCCTACATCCTGCTCGGCGCCGGGGTCGCCGTGCTCGACCTGTTCCGCTACGTGAACGCGCCGCAGATGAAGCGCGTGCGCGAGGTGGTCAGGGAGAACCGGCCAGGACGCCTGGCACCGGTCGAGTCCGTCGAATCCGTCGAGTCCGTGGTGACCGTGGGACCCCCCAGGCCCGGGGAGATGACCGCCGGGCACACCGTGCGCGCGGGGCGCGCGGGGCGCGTCAGGCCCGTCGAGGTCATCACGCCCCGCGAGCCGATCCGGGTCGCCGGGTTCGAGGACCCGGACGAGAACCGCGACGAGGGCCGCGGGAACCGGGGCGAGGGCCGGGCCGGACGGCAGGGCCCCCGGGGGGGCAGGCGCCCGAAGCTGCCCCGCAGGTTCACCCGCCTCCTGGCCCGCCACCGGGTGCGGACCCACCTGATCAGCGGCATCGAGTTCCACGCCGCGGTGTTCGTGGTCGCCCCGCTGATCGGGACGGTCGCCCTGGTGCCCCTCGCGGTCGCGGCGGGGGTGCTGCTTCTGCTGAACGAGGTCGTTTTGATCTACCGAATGTGGCTCTTCGCCCGGGTGGTGCCCGTCGTGCCGCTCGTGGAGAAGGCGCCACGCGTATCTGTTTGACCAAGCTTTACGGGGGTTCGTTGTCATGCAGTCCGACCGCCCGATCTTCGTGATCGGTTGTCCGCGTTCCGGCACCACGATGTTGCAGCTGATGCTGCACTCGCACCCGCGCATCGCGGTGCCTCCGGAGACACGGTTCGTGGTGCCCGGCTACTACCGCAGGTTCTCCTTCGGGGACCTGCGCGAGGAGCGCAACCGGCGGAGGGTCGGCCGGTGGATCGTGAGCGACAAGGACACCAAGTTCAAGGAGCTCAAACTCGACGGGGACAAGCTGATCGACGACATCGTCGCGGGCCCGCCCACGCTGGGGTCGGCGATGGGCATCACCTTCCGCTCGTACGCCGAGCAGTACGGCAAGAGCCGCTGGGGTGACAAGCGGCCCAGCTACTACCACCACGTGGACCTCCTGACGCGGCTGTTCCCCGACGCCCAGTTCGTGCACCTGATCAGGGACGGCCGCGACTGCGTGGCGTCGCTGAAGGAGATGCCCTGGTACACCAAGGACGTCTTCCACGCGGCGGTCAACTGGAGCGAGGCGATCGACTACGGCCGCCACCACGCCAAGAAGCTTCCCGCCGACAGCTACTACGAGCTGCGCTACGAGGACCTGACGGCCTACCCGGAGACCGAGCTGAGCAAGCTCTGCGACTTCCTCGGCGAGAAGTACGACCCGGCGATGACCGAGCCGTACCACGTCGCCAGGGTGGCGATCCCGCAGCACAAGGTCTGGCACAGCAACACCCACGGCGACGTCACGACCGCGCGGGCGGGGTCGTGGAAGGCCAGGCTGGAGCCCTGGGAGATCTCGGTGTGCGAGACCGTGCTCGCCGACCGGCTCACCGCCAACGGCTACGAGCTGAGCGGCGCCCCCAAGGCGAGCAAGGCCCACGTCGAGGCGTGCGAGAAGGCGGCGTCCAAGCGGCGCTGGGCGCGCAGGCGCAAGGAGATCCGCGACCGCCTCAACCGGTTCCGCGAGCCGAGCCCGGTGGCCGCGAGGCTCACCAGCCGGCAACTCGGCGAGCTTGCGAAGGTCTGACATGAAGCCCGATCGCCCGATCTTCATCCTGGGCTGTCCCCGCTCGGGGACCACGATGCTGCAGCTGATGCTGCACGCCCACCCGCGCGTCGCCATCCCCCCGGAGACCCGGTTCATGGTCTCCACCTACCAGCGGCGGCTCCAGTTCGGCGACCTCGGCGACGCCGAACACCGGCGCGAGCTGGGCGAGTGGGTGGTCGACCGGCGCCAGTCGCGCTTCCACGAGCTGGACCTGAACCGCGACGAGGTGCTGGACCAGATCGTCGGCGGCCCGCCGACGCTCGGCTCCGCGCTGGGCATCGTGCTGCGCGCGTACGCGGCCAGGCACGGCAAGCCGCGCTGGGGCGACAAGCGGCCCTCGTACTTCCAGTACACCGACGTGCTGCTGCGCCTGTTCCCCGACGCCCAGTTCGTGCACCTGATCAGGGACGGCCGCGACTGCGTGGCGTCGCTGAAGGAGATGCCCTGGTACAACGGGAGCGTCTACAGCGCGGTCTCCGTCTGGGCCGAGGCGATCGACTTCGCCCGGCACGGCGCGCCGAAACTTCCCGAGGGCAGCTACCACGAGCTGCGCTACGAGGACCTGACCACGGAGCCGGAGGCCCACCTGCGGCGGCTGTGCGAGTTCCTCGGCGAGGACTTCGACCCCGCCATGTGCGACCCGGGCGCGGTGGCCGACATCGCCGTACCCGCCCGCAAGACCTGGCACGCGCGCACCTTCGGCGAGGTGACCACCGCGCGGACCGGTTCGTGGCGCGACCGGCTCGACCCCGGCGAGATCTCGCTGTGCGAGAGCGTGCTCGGGGACCGGCTGGAGACGTACGGGTACGAGCTCACCGGGGCGCCCAAGGTCGAGACCTCGCGGATGGTCTCCTACGAGCGGACCGCGGCGAAGCGGAAGCTGGCCCGCGTCAAGCGGGTCGCGTTCGACCGGCTGATCCGGCTCCGCGAGCCGAACCCGATGGGGGCACGGCTCACCTCCGCCCAGATCGTGCTGGCGGGAGTGCCGATGCCACGCAACGAACCCGTCGCGGTGAGCGGATGACCGTCTCGTGGTGAGCCTAGACGAGCCTATGAGAATCGGCGGGTGACCCGCTCGGGCAGGACGTCAGGGTCCGCCGGGAGCGAGAGCCCGTGACGCTCAGCGGGTGACCTGGTCGAACAGGGCCTCCCATCGGTCCAGGACGTGGTCCGGGCGGAACGCCTCGACGTGCGCGCGGGCGGCGGCTCCCAGCCGCCGCCGCTCCTCGGCCGAGGCCATCAGCCCGGCCAGCGCGGTGGCGAGCGCGGTCACGTCGGCCGGGGGCACCAGCACCCCGGTCCGCCCGTCCAGTACGAGCGACCTGAGCCCGCTCGACACGTCGAACGCCACCGAGGGCACCCCGTAGGACGCCGCCTCGCCGACCACCAGCGGCAGCCCCTCGTGCTCGCTGGACAGCGCGAGCACCGACCCGCCCACGTACTCGTCCCCCATCAGGGCCGCGGGCACCGCGCCGCGGAACACCACCCGGTCGCTCACCTCGCACTCCGCGGCGTGCGACTGGAGCCGCCCCCGCTCGGCCCCCTCGCCGACCAGGTGCAGTTCCCAGCCCTCGCTCGCCTCGCGGCGGGCCTCCGCGAGGTCCGCGCGGTGACCGGCCTCCCCGGAACCCGGTCGTCCGCACGCCTCCGCGAAGGCCGAGATCAGCCGGTCGAACCGCTTCACGCCCTCCAGCCTGCCGACCCCGAGCACCCGGCGGGCGGTCAGCTCAGCGGTCCGCGACGGCCAGGCGGGCAGCGGGTTCGGGATGGACCAGGTGTTGGGCAGCAGCGCGTGCTCGGAGAACAGCCACGCGTCCTCCTCGCTGAGGAACACCGCCTTCTCCAGGGTGCCGTAGTGGCCGGTGACCGAGCCGAGGTGCCACGACCCCCGCGCGTGCTCGTACGACCCGTGGTACTGCCCGATCGGCAGCAGCCGCTCGGGCAGCAGGTCCCCGATCCGGGTGACCACGCTGGGCGAGGAGAGCACCGCGAACCCCGGCCCCACCCCGCGCAGCAGGTCGCCGAGCGCCCGCCGCTCGCGGCGCCTGCCCAGCCGCGTGAGCCTTCCCACGGGAGTCCGGTGGATCACGTGACTGGTGTAGCGCGGCCGTTCCACGTACCGGAACGGCCGCTCGGCCCGGTGCAGCCCGATCACGTGCACCTCGCGGCCCCGCTCGGCCAGGCCCTGCGCCATGGTGTGGGTGACCCGCTGGATGCCGCCCAGGGTGTCGGCGTCCATGCACGCGAACACCACCGCCCCCGTACGCCCGCCGTTCACCGAGGCCGTCCCGGCAGCGGCAGGCGGCTCGGGTGCCGCGCCTCGGACAGGGCGCGTTCCCACACCTCTGCGGGGTCGGGGGCCGGGGCGTGGAGGGGCTCGAAGAAGGCGTCCACCACCTTCGCCGAGGCGTGCCCCTTCTCGTCGGCGCACCACGTCCTGCGGAACGCGATGTACCTGGCGGCGAACGACGCCGTCAACCCGTCGAGATCGCGCAGCACCTCGATCAGCTCCTCGGTCGTGGTCAGGCAGGGGCCGGGGGCGATCGCGGGCAGGTCGTGGTAGACCCCGCGTTCCACCCTGCGGTACTCGTCCCAGTCGTCGATCAGGAACAGCATCGGCCGCCCGGTGACCGCGTAGTCGCACATCAGCGACGAGTAGTCGGTCAGCAGCGCGTCCGAGAGCAGGATCAGGTCGTTGACCTCGGGGTACGAGCCCGCCTGCCGGACGAAGTGGCGCAGGTGCTCGGGTACCTCGAACCGCTCGACCGGGTGGGTCCGCAGGACCACCGTCCAGTCGCCCGACAGGGCCTCGGCCATCGCGGCCAGGTCGGCCCTGACCGACTGCCCGGACCCCTTGGCCCGGTCGCGGTAGGTGGGGGCGTACAGCAGCACCCTGGACCAGTGCGGGATCTCCAGCTCCTCCCGCGCCCGCCTGGCCGCCTCCCGGTCGCCGTGCACGAGCACGTCGCAGCGGGGCGAGCCGTGTCGCAGCAGCCGTCCCCGGTAGCCGTTGGAGGGCACGAAGACCCGCTCGAACTCGGCGCTGGGCGAGACCAGCGCGTCCCAGCGGTCCACCGCGGCCCGCCAGGTCGCCCTCGGCCCGTCGAAGTCGGCGCGCAGGTCGGGCGCGTCGAAGCCGACCGACTTGATGCCCTGGCCGTGCCAGGTCTGCAGGTAGCGGGTGCCGGGCGGCTTCGGGTAGGCCAGCGGCATGCCGTGGCTGTCGACCCAGTAGCCCGCCCTGGCCATGGTCCAGATGTGGCGCCAGCTCATCCGCCGCACCAGCCTGACGCCGGGGGGAAAGCTCCCCCGGGTCTCGACGGCCGACCACACCACCTTCAGCGGCGTGTTCCGCCGCCTGAGCTCCTCGTAGATGTAGCGCGGGTTCCCGGTGTAGCCGGTGCCGACGTCGGACTCGAACAGGGCCAGGTTCCCGCGCGGCGGCAGCACGGAGATCAGCCCCTTGTAGGCGCGGAGCTTCACCTCGGGCCCGCTCACCTTCCGCAGCAGACGCGTACCGGCCCGCTTGAGCCGGGGCAACTGCCGCAGCAGCCCCTGACGGCGCCAGAGCACCCGCAGGAACGCGGCGTTCCCCTCCGCCTTGACGATGACCCGGTGCCACAGGACGGTCGTGCCGGACGGCGCGGTGGACGGGTCGACGAGCAACCGGTCGGAGGTGACCCGCCCGTCGGGGTTGACGATCTCGATCACCGGGTCGTAGCGGCCGTCGAAGCCCAGGCGGCCGTGGCGGATCGCGGAGAGGTCGATCGTCACCTCGCTCAGGTAACCGCCGTCGCCCCCCGGTTCCGGCGCGTGCGGCTCCAGCCGTACCCGGTGGTTCCTGAACCGCAGGAACGCGGTCCAGCCGGGCGTGGCGGCGAGCACCCCGAACGGGTCGTACGTCGTGATCGCCAGCCTGACCAGCGCGCCCTCGCCGGTGACGACCGCCTCGTGACGCAGCCGGGAGGCGCTGTAGGGAAGCTCGGCCATCCGCAGCGAGGTGATCTCCCGCCTCTCGTCGGCGACCGTCCCCCAGTAGGTGCGCCCCCCGTCCCGTACGGCGGCGCGCGGCGGGGCCTTCGGCCCGTTCAGCGACCGGGCGGCCACCAGCAGCTCGTCGGGCCTGCCGTCGAGGATGAAGCTGCAGCAGACCCGCAGGAGCGGATCGACCGTCTCGAACACCACCGGGTCGAGCTCCGCCAGGTAGGGATGGATCACCGAGACGAACTCCTCGATCCACGCCGGGTCGCGCGAGGGCAGCGGGTTGAGGTAGACGCGCAGGTCCTGGCGGATGAAGCGGCGCTGCCGCTCGTGCACCAGGGCGTCGAGGCCGTTCTCGCGCAGGATGTCGTCGCTCAGCCTCGCGGCCCTGATCCTGGAGCGGACGTTGGCCATGTCCGTTAGGCACAGCGAGATCGACAGCCGCGCCTCGCTCTCCGCCGAGGCCCGGTGCCAGAGGTAGACCACCCAGGGGACCACGGCGAACCGCCGCGCCGCGCAGTACAGGGCGGTGCTGAAGACGTGGTCCTCGTAGTGCATGTCCTCGCGGAACGGCACCCGCCGCAGCAGCTCGGCCCGGTAGAGCTTGTTGGTGCTGAAGGAGTCGAGGAACATCTCCGGCTCCCCGGCGATCCCCTCGACCGTCCTGCGCCTGGTGAACAGCGCGGGGTAGTAGCGCGCGGTCTTGCCGCTCTGCTCGTACAGCCGCGCGATCTGCCCGGTGACGAAGTCCGCGCCGGTCCGCTCGATCTCCAGCAGCATGCTCTTGCAGGCGTGCCTGGTCAGCTCGTCGTCACTGTCCAGGAACATCACGTACGGCGCCCGTGCCGCCGCCACCCCCCTGTTGCGCGGGACCCCGCAGCCCCCGCTGTTGACCTCCCCGCGCAGGTACCGGACCCTCGGGTCCGCGCGCTGCAGCTCCCGGGCCACCTTCCCGGTGTCGTCGGTGCTCGCGTCGTCCGCGATGATCACCTCGATGTCGCGCAGGGACTGCCGAAGCACGGACCGCACGGCCCTGGCCAGCCGTGCGGCATCGTTGTAGGTGATGACCACAACGCTGCACTCCGGGATATTGATCACGATCCGAGGTATTCCCGAGAAAAGTAGCCAGTTGTCCCACTTGTGCACTGATGACACTGTTTTTGGGGTTGTGTGAAGCTGTGAGCGCCGACACCGGCCCGGCCCCGTATCCGATTGGCACGCATGGTCAATGAGCTGGCGCTCAGATGAAACGGCTCCCGCCCGGACGCCTGTGATCCTCGTGTGGAGGATCACAGAGAACGATTAGGGAGAAAACGGGCATGAGCGTCTCACTGAAGAGCCTGGCGGGATGTGCCGCCGTCCTCGTGACCGCGGCGACGCTGGCCACGGCCACCGCGGCACCGGCCCAGGCGACCATCCAGGACTGCGCCACGTACGATTTCGTCAACATCCCCTACAACAAGGCCGGTGGCCAGCAGACCTCCGTCAACCTGGGCAGCGGCAGGTCGGTGGGACTGCTGACCACGCTCGTCAGCAGCGCCCCCGGACGGCACGCGTTCGCCAAGATCACTGGTTCCACCAGGCCGGGAGACCAGGTCTGGCTGGACTGGAGCACCACCGGAGGGAACGGCCACATCCAGTGCGGTCCCTTCAGCGTCCAGAGCACCGGTTCGCCCAACACCAGCGCGGCCAAGATGCTCAACCCCGGCGCCCCCGGCTGGGTCTTCCGCGCCTGCGGAAAGATAGTCGGCGGATCCACGAAGTGCACGGGATGGCACGACCTCTGGTAATAATCCGGCGACACCTCGCGGCTCGGGAGTTCGCGAGGTAAACCCCGCCGGCTTGACGTTGACGGGCATGCGCCTGCCGGGCCACCACGCTCACGGCACCGGCGGGCGCACGGCCTCCTCGACGACTTCATGTCGATTCCTGAAGCGTCATTCCTCCGCGTCCCGACGAGCCGAGGGCGCCTGCCCAGGCGCGGACCGTCTCCAGATGTCCAGGTAGGAGCCCGATCGTGGATTGGGGCTGGACGAGAAGCGTGGGAGCCCCCGACGCGGTTCGATCCGCTGCCCACGTGTGATCAGCCGCGGTGAAGGGGCCGCTCGGATCCGGATCGGACGGCGAGGGCGAGGTCGTCTCGCCGGGGGCAACGGAAACGCCGGGGAAACGCACTGCGTGCTGGTATCCCCTCGTACGTCGCCCCTCGTGAAAGGATTTCCATGATGTTGTCGCGTCGCTCGCATGACCACAACCCTTCGCGCCGTTCCGCCCTCGGGTTCCTGGGTGTGGCCCCGCTGGCGGCCGGTGGTCTCCTGACCACGCGAGGAACCGCGGAGGTGAACGCCGACCTCTCTTCAGGCCCTGGCCGGATCCCCAAGGACCTGCGCCCCGGAGGAGCCTTCGACCAGCACATCAGAGAACTGGCGGACAAGGATCAGTTTTCCGGCACCGTGATGATCGCACACCGCGGCCGCCAGGTCCTGGCCCGCGCCTACGGCTGGGCGGACAAGGAAGGCAAGGTCCCGAACAAGATCGACACCATCTACGCTCTGGCTTCGACCTCCAAGCCGTTCACCGGGCTCGCTGTCGTGCAGCTCGTCCAGCAGGGCAAGCTCAAGTTCTACGACCTGGTGAGCAAGCATCTGGACGGCCTACCGGCGGGGATGGCCGAACGCATCACCGTGCATCATCTCCTTACGCACACCAGTGGCCTGGGCGACGCCCGGCGCGCCGGCGAGCAGCCGCCGCCGGAGAAGATCCACAACAGCTACGAGGAGCAGATGGCGGACTTCTGGGCGAATCTGAAGACCTTCGAGCTGGAGTTCGCCCCAGGGACGAAGAAGGCTTACAGCAGCATGGGCTACACCCTGCTCGGCGAACTCGTGGCGAAGGTCTCCGGCACGTCGTTCCAGGACTACGTCCGCCAGAACGTCTTCATCCCGGCAGGCATGAAGGGCTCCGCCTACTACGACCGCCGCCAGTGGCTGGCCGACAAGCGCATCGCCCATCCGTACATGTACCAAAAGGACGGTACGCGGGTCGACGCCGTCCGTAACCTCGACAAGGGCTCCGTCTACGGCGACGCCGGCCAGGGCAGCAACTCCGCCCGGGGGTGGATGGGGACAGGCGGTGGCAACGGCTTCTCCACCGCCCCGGACCTCGTGCGCTTCGCGGTCGCGCTGCAAGGAGGCAAGCTCACCGCCCGGCCCTACACGGAGTTGTACGTGAACGGAAAGATCTCCGCCAAGCCGCTGAGGGAGAACACCTCCGGCAGCTCCCTTCGCGGGGAGACCTTCCAGGCATACGGGCCGGTGGCCGCTACCTACAACAACCAGCGCATCGTCACCCACGGAGGTGGCGCGGGCGGCATATCGACCAGTTGGTCCATCTACCTCGACATGGACTGGACGGCCGTCATCCTGAGCAATTACGACCTGCAAAGCATCGAGCCGATCATCGACCTGGAACGACGCCTGATCACCGGCGCATAGCTCGGGACCGGCCGGGATACGGAGAAAGCGGCCGTGGGCTGATCTTGGAATTGCCGGCCTGGGAGACTGCGCGTCCCTTGTCAAGCCGTACTCTGGTGGCGAGAAGCATGGCGAGGCGCTCGGCTGGGGTATCCCAGTCGAGCGTCTTTCGCGGTCCGGAGTTCAGCTCGGCAGCGACGGCGTCGAGCTGTTCTCGATTGTGGAGCGACAGGTCGGTTCCCTTGGGGAAGTGCTGGCGCAGCAGGCCGTTCGTGTTCTCGTTGCCGCCGCGCTGCCAGGGGCCGGCCGGACTCCGGGCGGTGCGCGAGGAGCACCTCTCCCCGCTGAGCGGAGGGCACTCCAAGGTATTTCCGAGAAAAGTAGCCAGTTGTCCCACCTGTGCACTGACGACACTGTTTTTGGGGTTGTGTGAAGCTGTCAACCCAGAGAGACGATGAGAGCACCGAACAGCGATCTCGGAGTCATCGCCGCCCACGCTTGCGACCCCTCACAGGGGCAATGCGGAACGAGGCGGGAACGGGTGGCCGGACGAGGCGGCGGCACCGCGAACGGCTGAGCGGCCGTCGACTGTTGTGTGTGCTCGTGGTCAGCGGACCGGGAGGGTGGGGGCTTCCTGGACGGAGGCTTGAGCCGCGTGGACGAACTCGCGGATGCGTTGGGTGGTGTTGGTCTTCAGCCACATGGGTCCCCAGCGGATGGGTGGGGCGTCGTCAATAGGGAGGTAGGTGATGCCAGGGCGGGGGTAGAGGCGGGCGACGTTTTCGCCTACGGGGAAGACACCGCGGTCGGCCGCCACCAGGGTGAGGGTTTCGCTGAAGCTGTCGGCGCGGGGGCCGTGCGTGATCGGTGCGCCCGACGGCGTGTGCGAAGGGTTGCGGTCGTGCCGGAAGGCCTCGGGCATGCCGGTGGGCACCTGGATCACCGGGTGGTCGGCCAGCACCTCCATCGACACCGTCTCCCGTCCGGCCAGCGGGTGCTCGGCCGCCACCGCCAGCATCCGCGACTCGGACAGCAGGCTGGGACCGGCCGTCACTTCGGGCTGGGAGGCGATGAGGAGGTCGGTGATCAGGATGTCGATGTCGCCGCCGTGCAGCCGTGCGACGGCGTCGTGGCCCTGGGTCTCGCGGATGTGCACCTGGCAGTCAGGATGGCGGGTGGCGAACACCCCGATCGCCTTCAACAGCAGCTGACCGGCGATGGCGCTCAGGAAACCGACGTGCAGGTCGCCGGTGATCCCGCGGCCGGTGTCGATGGCCCGCCGTACCGCGTCGTTCATGCCGGTCACCAGCGGGGTGAGATCGTCGGCGAGCTGCCGTCCGACCGGGGTCAGGTGGACCCGGCGGCTGCTGCGGGCGAACAGCGGGGTGCCGATCATGCGTTCCAGCTTCTTGACCGTCTGGCTGACGCGTCCGGAGGTGACTCCCACCCGTTCGGCGGTGCGCCCGAAATGCAGCTCTTCGGCCAGGGTGAGGAACACCTCGATCTCGTGCCGTTCCAGCATCGCGCCCCTATCGGTGAGTTCAGCTAACCGATCGTAGCGCGATCGCGCGTTGATCCCACCTGGCCTCGCGGGGGATCGTTGATCATGCCTCGCCCCGGTGAACAGCGAAAACCTCCGGGGCGGAGGCGCCGCAACCCCGATGAGGAGTGATCTCATGACCGATGGACGCAAGATCGTAGCCGGGCTGTTCATGTCGCTGGACGGTGTCGTGGAGGCACCCGAGAGGTGGCATTTCCCGTACATGAACGAGGAGATGGGCGCGGCGGTCGGCTCGATGCACGCCGAGGCCGACATCTTGCTGATGGGACGAGTGACCTACGAGACCTTCGCCGCGGCCTGGCCGCAGCGGACCGGGGAGATGGCCGACGCGCTCAACGGCATCCGCAAGCTGGTCGTCTCCACCACGCTGAAGGAGCCCGCCTGGCAGAACTCGACGGTGATCGACAGCGATGTCGCCGCCGCCGTGAAGGACCTCAAGCGGCAGCCAGGCAAGAACATCAACCTGTCCGGCAGCATCAGCCTGACCCGCGAACTGCTGGAAGCCGGGCTGCTGGACGAGCTGAGGCTGCTGGTCCACCCGATCGTGCTCGGCACCGGGCAGCGGCTCTTCCCCGAGGGCACCGGGAAAACCCCGCTCACGCTCACCCGATCCGCCACCTTCACCACAGGGGTGATGGACTTGACCTACCAACCGGCCTGATCCCGCCTCACTCCCGACAGCACGCGAACCAGAAAGTAGAAGCACATGTCTTTTCAGGCGTATCTGGACACCATCGAGGACAAGACCGGCCTGACTCCCCGCGAGTTCATCGCGCTCGCGCACGAGCGTGGCTTCGACGCACCGTCCACCAAGGCCGGAACCATCCTTGAGTGGCTCAAGGACGACTACGGCCTGGGCCGCGGGCACGGCATGGCCCTGGTGCACGTCATCAAGAACGGCCCCAAGATCGACGCCAAACACGTCGGGACGACCGGCTCACACCGCGACGAGTCCGACATTCTCTGGCTCGACGGAAAGCAGAACCGGCCGTCCGCGTAGGCGGACATCATCCTGGCCTCCTCGACAACGACCCACAAGGTGTCAACCGGCCTTGGCCGCGCGGTACGCCGTCGCCCGATGGGGAAGACCTCCCGTACTCGCCGGTGCCGTGCATCCGGACCAGCTCGGCCTACCGGCGGGCGGTTGACGACCGGTTGGCCGATCAGCGGCGCAGGGCGCGGCGGATCAGCCAGGCGACCAGGATGAGGCTCGCCAGGGCCGCGACCAGGGGGGCGATGCGCTTGAGCAGCGGCAGGCCCGCCACCTCCAGGAGGTTCAGGGCCTCCTCGTCGGGGCTGAGCGAGGTACGCGAGGTGCCCGCCGGGTGGCTCTGGCGGGACTCCGCCTCCTCGCCGACGGCGAGGCCGGGAGGCGTCGGCACCGCGCTGAGGTGACGTCCCGGCGCACCCGGGAGGCCGGGGCCGTCCAGTGCCTCCGGACCGCCGGGACCGCCCAGTCCGGACGCCGCCACGCCCGGGTCCGTGCCGCTGGACGCCGCCGGGCCCGGTCCCGTTCCCACGCCGTGACCCGTCGAGCCCGCGGGGCCGGGGAACGCCGAGCCGGTGGCGCCGGGGCCCTCGGTGTCGGCGGTCGTCGAACCCGCGGGGCCGGGAGAGGTCGTACCCGACGCCGTGATGTCCCGGTCCGCCGGGCCGAGACGCTGTGAATCATCCGCTGTGCCGCCCGGTCCCGTACCGGACACGGTCGCGGGGGCGCCCGAATCGGCGGGGCGGGCCGGGCCGGGGCCCCAGGTCTCCGAGACCGCCGGAACGTCATCGGCCGATCCCGGCTTCGGGGGCGCGCTCCAGCCGCCCACACCGGTCGTCCCGGTAGCCGTCTCCACGCCGGGGCCCTCGCCCAGCAGGCGGGAGAGGTTGGCCGCGAACCTGTCGACCAGCTTCCCGCCGACCTCGGTCATCACGCCCCGTCCGGCCTGGGCCGGACGGCCGGTCACGTTGAAGGAGGTGTCGACGGTGACCCGGGTGTCGCGGCCCCGGGGGTGCAGGCGCACGACGACCGTGGCACCGGCCGTGCCCGGACCCCTGGCCTCCTTGCCGGAGGCCCTGATGGTCATGGAACGGGTGTCCTCGTCCACCTTCTCGAAGGCGACCCTGCCCTGGTACGTCACCGTGACCGGCCCGATCCTCATCTTCATCCGGCCGGTGAAGGAGTCACCCTCGATCTTGTCCACGGCGGCACCTGGCAGGCAGGGCGCGATCCGCTCGACGTCGAGCAGCACCGGCCACGCCTGCTCGACAGGCACGGGGACCGTGAACTCGTGCTCGAATCGCATCGCCATCGCTCCGCTCCTTGTCGGTCGGCCGCTGTTGCGACATTACGACTACACGGGGGCGTACTGCCAGTATGCCGCCCTGGAGCCCGGCCGGGCCTTCCATGGCGGCCCGTGTCCTCGCTCCAGATTCGTGCTCGTTCCTTGGTACTGCCCTCGTTGGCGGGGACGATGCGCCCACCCGCGCGGCGCCCTCAGATCGGCGGGTTGTGGCGGGAGTATTCCGCGAGCCTCCAGCGGAGCGGGCTGGCTCCCCGTACGCGGACGATCTTGTCCAGCTCGAACCGGACCAGCCGTTGCGCGCCCGGGACGTCTCCCGGATCCCAGTCGACGTGGGCGCGCCCGGTCAGGTGCAGGGCGTCGCCGCGCTCCCAGTCGAGGAAGAGCAGGCCGCAGCCGTCGTCCAGCTCCAGATTGCCCAGCGTCATGTACATGGAGTTGCCGACGTACTCCGGCCAGACCAGCCGCCGGTCATCCACCACCCGGACGAACCCGGGGTTGCCGCCCCGGTGTGACAGGTCGGCGCCGAGGCCGGGCGCGGAGGTGGCGACGAAGAACGTGTCGGCGCCCTCGATCCACGCCCGGTCGCCGGTGTCGAACGTCGTCGCGGAGGAGGAGCCGGAAGCTTCGGGAACTCCGGGAGCTATGGCGGATCCGGGGGATTCGATGGGTCCGGAAGAGCCGGGGACGGGGGTGGCGGGCTCCGCCGGTTCGGCCGTTTCCGCGACGATCTCTCGTGCCTGGATGTACTTGGGGCAGTTGGCGTACGCCTGCTCGGTACGGACGATCAGCCGCCCGCCCTCCCGTGAGACCGTGCCGTTGACCCGCATCCTGCGCCTGCTCGGCGGCTCGATCGCGAGCATCCCGATCTGACCGCCGTCCAGCCCCGCCAGCGGGTCGTGCTCGCCCGGCACCGCGTCGATCACGACCGTCCGCTCGTCCACCGCCTCGGCGAACCCCTCGGGCCCGGTGAGGGCGGACGCCCACAGGAGCCCGTCCCGCCCCGCCGCCCCGATCAGCAGCATCCGCTGTCGCCCCAGGAACTCGGCTGCCACCGCCGGGATCTCCGGCCTGGTCCTGGCCGAACCCAGCGCCACCGCGCGTACCCCGGCCCTTTTCTGAACCGCGAGCTCTCCCGCGTGCTCCACGATCGTTTAGAAGAAGCCGCAGGTGGGAGCGGCGGCCACCGGCGCGGGAGAACCTTCGGCGCCGGTGGGCGCGTAGATCTCCAGCCGGATCCCGTCCGGGTCCTCGAAGAACACGCCGCCCGAGGACGCGCCCTCGCGGTGCGCCACCACACCGTCGTGGTGGAGCGTGGCACCGGCCTCCCTGATCGCCTCCTCCGCCCGGCGGACCGTCTCGATGTCCGGAACCTGGAAGGACAGGTGATGCAGGCCGGGCAGGCCGGTGGCGAAGCTGCCCTCGCTCTGCTGCCAGAGGGTGAGAACCAGCGTGCCGTCGAGGCCGAGGAAGGCGTACCGGCGGCCCGCCTCGCCGGACTCGGCGAGGATCTCGAAGCCGAAGATCTTCAGGTAGAAGTCCCTGGATCTGTCGAGGTCGGAGACGTTGAGGCCGACGTGGCCGGTCTGGAAGGACATCTGATCTCTCCCGTCAGGCTTTCTAACGGCTTGTTCCGTTAGTTTGACCGCAGGGCTCAATCTAACGCAGAAACTTCGCTTTTGCCATTATAAATATGTGACGTAAATCATAAATGTGGGACGCGGAGGGCAAGGCGAACCAGCCGGGGTGGGCCCGGACGTCGTCGTGGATCACTCATGCGGGCGCGAGGCCGGTGGCTGCCGGGGCGTCGTAGTACAGCCGGATACGGACTCACCCGCGCGGGCGCGAGGCCGACCGTTCGGGTGCCGAACAGGTTCGGGTGCCGGAAAAGGTGGTGACGGCTCGCGTCGTCCCCGTATCCGGGCTTCGGGGGAGATCAGTCGTCGCGGTGCTGGTGGTAGTGGCGGGCCGCGCGGGCGCGGTTGCCGCAGCCGACCGAGCACCACTCCTGCCGGGCGTGCTCCTTGAGGAAGTAGAGCACGCAGCGCGGCGCGGGGCAGGTGCGGAGCCGCTCGCGCTGAGGCCCGGCCAGCAGTTCGATCGCCGACGTCGCGAGGGCCGCCCGGATCCGCTCCGAATCCGTGGCCCCGTCGCCCGGGACGGTCCGTGCCAGGGGAGGGGCCCCGTCGGGCCACTCCAGCCGCGCGGCCAGCGGTACGGCCAGCGCGGCGGCGTTGACCAGGTCGAGTGACTCGGCGAACCCGGGGAGCCGGTGCGCGTCCGCGCCGCTCGCGGCGCCCGGCCCCACCGCCCTGGCGAAGAGCGCCCGTACGGCCTGCCGCAGCTCCACGACCTCGCGCCGCAGCTCCTCCGAGGCGACGAAGCCCGGGTCGACGCCGAGCGCGGGGGCGTGCGCCCGGCCCCACGCGGTCATGCCCTCGACGTCGGCGAGCGTGTCCGTCAGACCGGCCCGCGTCGCGCGGACGGTGCTGACGAACTCCAGGGCCGACATGGTCCGACTCTAATGCCTGATCCGGTCTTTTGCCGTGAGGTCTCGCCGCCCCCGGCTCCCGCGCGCGCTCCACATCGCCACAGCTCCAGACGGTGCACACCTGCCCCGCTCGGACGTACGGTGCGAGGCCCGGAGGTTCTAGCGCCGGACGGCCTTGACCAGGATGGCGACCAGGCCCGCGAAGCCCAGGCCGCTCACCAGGATCGTGAGCATGACCAGCGGCGGGATGGACGGATCGCTGATGAAGACGATCCCGGCCGCGATGAACACCAGGCCGCTGAGCAGGGCCATCCAGTCGGTACGGTGCGCGCGACGGCGCTCTGTCCTGTCGATGTCAGGCCGCACGGCGCACCTCCACGTCCCCGATCCCGGCCTTGATGTTCAGCACGATGGTCGCCACGTCGCCCTTGGGGGCCACCTCGGGCTCCAGGATCTTGTTGTGGTGGATGTCGGCCCCTCCCTCCACCGCGTGGTCGATCTTGACGTCGCCGAACCTGGTGGAGGCGTTCACCTCGGCCCTCACCGTCGAGGGCAGGATCACGTTTATCTCGCCGACCGAGACCGAGGCGTCCACGATGGTCCGCGAGCCTGGCGGCAGGACCAGGTCGCCCAGGTCGAGCCTGCCCTCTCCCACGCCCACCGAGTAGCTGCGGGCCACCTCGGACAGGCTGGCGGGCTGCCAGTTGAAGTCGCCGAACTTCTTCGGCATGCCGCCCAGCGTGGACCCCGCGATCATGGCGATCGACAGGACGGTGCCGGTCACGAACAGCCCCGCCCCCCGGCCGAACCAGGTGGCGACCAGCAGACCGGCGCCGATGACGACGAGCACCGCGCCGCCGACGACCGTCATGTTGACCTCTCCCGAGGCGGACTGGATCGCCACGATGATGCCTCCAACGATCATGGCCAGACAGATGGTGATGCTCCCGACGAGCGATCTGCGCCGCTGTGGCCTGGGCGGCGCCACCACCGTCCCGCCGTACGCGGACAGGTCGTAGGGGGGGTACGGCTGAGGCCGCCTCCGGGGGTCCAGAGGCTGGTAGGGGCCGTACGGCGAGAAGGGCTCGCCGGAGGAGTCGAACAGCGGCCTCGCGGCGGTGCGGTACGGGCCCGGCGGGATGTCCTCCGGTGGCCCGGCGGGGCCCGGCGCGTGTCCGGCGCGGGTCTCGAAGGCGGCCGTGATCCGGGTCCCGGAGTCGGAAGACGGCTGGACCGTCGTGGATCCTGTCGCGGGCTCCGGTCCTGCCTCGGCCGCGTACGACTCCGTGACCGCCTCGCCGCCCGGCCGGGCGGCGGCGTGCGTGGCGCTCCCGGCGCTGCTCCCGGTGGTGCCGGTCGTGGGGAATCCGGCGTACGCGGCGGGGCCGGAGGCCGGGGGCGCGGTGGTGTGGGCGGCCGGATCCCGCTCACCGACGGGGCGCCGTCCGGCGGCGTCGGGCGTGTGGGCGGACGAGCCGGGCCACTGGCCGGACGGGTCGGCCGGGTACGAGGTGCGGCGCCTGCGCAGCCGTTCGGGCAGTGACCTGGCCACGGCCAGCAGGTCGACCCCTCGGGAGTGGGCGGCGAGCAGGGCGATGGCGAACACCGTGCCGACCACGACCGTGCCGGTGCCGATGCCGTCCGAGGAGACGTTGACGATCAGCCCGAGAGCGAACAGGGCGGTCAGCAGGGTCAGGACCGTCTCGCTGTCGAAGTCGCGCCTGATCCACTGCTCCAGGTAGCCGGGGCCGCCGTCGGTCTCGCGCATCAGCAGGAACGCCGCGATGTAGAGCATGATGCCGATGCCCGAGCCGAGCACCAGCACCGCGAAACCGACCCGCAGTATCACGGGGTCGATCCGGGTGTACCTCCCCAGACCGGCGCAGACGCCCGTGAGCATGCGTCCCTCGTTGCCGCGCCTCAGGCGGCGCTCCCCGAGGCGCTCCTCGAAGCGCTCCCCGGGGCGATCTCCAGGGCGATCTCCAGGGCGCTCCCCGGAGCGCTCCTCGGCGGGAGAGGAGGCGGACGGCGAGCTCGCCGGATCCTGGGCCCGCCCGGTGTCGTTCATGTCCTCATCGTGGCCTTTCCCCGTCCGTGATGCATCCGGGAGACCCCTGAGTCGTCCCGGAGAGGCAACATCTCTCTCAGGGTCGCTTCAGGGGAACGCCCGATGCACTGGCAGGCTGGTTCATGTGACGATGCTGACGATATGGCTGACCGACAGACAGTTCGCGACGCGGCGCCCGTGACACCCGAGGACGCCCCCTTCCCCCGCCTGATGCGACCGGTGGAGGGGCGGCTGGTCGCCGGGGTGGCCCAGGGTGCCGCCGCCCAGCTCCGGCTCGACCCGGTCGTGCTGCGGCTGGCCTTCGTGCTGCTCACCGTCCTGGACGGGTTCGGCGCCCTGGCGTACGCCGCCCTGTGGATGTTCACCCCGCGCGAGCCGCACGAGGGCAGGGAGCCCGGCAGGGACTGGAGCCAGCTCGCCGCGTACGGCGCGATCGGGCTGGCGCTGACGGCCCTGGTCTGGCTCACCGGCGCCTCCGGGGCCGGGCTCGGGGCCTGGCCGATCGCCGTGGGCGGCATCGGCTCGCTGATCCTCTGGCAGCAGGCCGACCCCGACCGGCGGCAACGCTGGATGAGCAACACCGTCGGGCAGGTCCGCCAGAACCGGGTCCGTACGGTCCTCGGGCTCGTGCTCGTCGTGGTCGGCGCGATCGGCTTCCTGGTGGCCAACGACGAGCTGGGCAAGGCCCGTCCCGGCATCGTGTTCACCCTGGTGGTCGTGGGCGGTGTCGCGCTGATCGCGGCGCCCTGGCTGGCCGCCCTGTGGAAGGAGCTGCAGCGCGAGCGCCGCGAGCGCATCCGGCAGGAGGAACGTGCCGAGGTGGCCGCGCACGTGCACGACTCGGTGCTGCACACGCTGACGCTCATCCAGCGCAACGCCCAGGACTCGCGCGAGGTGATGCGGCTCGCCCGCTCCCAGGAGCGGGAGCTGCGCAACTGGCTCTACCAGCCCCAGCAGGACGCCGACGCGTCGGTGGCCGCGGCCGTGCGGCGGGTCGCGGCCGAGGAGGAGGACGCGCACGGGGTGCCGATCGAGGTCGTCTGCGTCGGCGACGGCCCGCTGACCCCCGAACTGTCCGCGATGATGCAGGCCGCGAGGCAGGCCATGGTCAACGCCGCGAAGTACTCCGGGTCCGAGGTGATCTCCGTGTACGCCGAGACGGAACCGGATGAGGTCACCGTCTTTGTCAGGGATCGGGGAGTCGGGTTCGACATGGGCGATGTGCCCGAGGATCGTATGGGTATCCGCCAGTCGATCATCGGCAGGATGGAGCGCCACGGGGGCAGCGCCCGTGTGCGGACCGAGCCCGGCGAGGGCACGGAAGTGATGCTGACCATGAAGCTGGAGAAGGCGTGAGTAGCGAGCGAGCCACGACACGGCGAACCGGGGTCCCCCTCCCGGAATCGCGGCGGGCCGGAGCCCTGCCCCCGGAGTGGGCCGGACTCCTGCCCCCGGAGTGGGCCGAAAGCCTGCTCCTGGAATCGCGGCGGGCCGGAAAGCGTCCCCTGGGAACCCGGCGGGCCGAACTCCTTTCCTCGGGAACGCGGCGGGCCGGAGAGTGCCCCCCGGAATCGCGGCGGGCCGAGGCCCTGCCCGTAGGATCGCGGTGGGCCGAAACCATGTCCCCGGGATCGCGGCGGGCTGGAGAGCGGCCCACGGGACAGCGGTCCTCGGGGCCGCGAGGGGGAGTCCGATGAGCGTGGTGAAGGTCCTGATCGTCGACGACCACCGCCTGTTCCGCTCCGGCGTGCGGGCCGAGCTGGGCGACTCCATCGAGGTGATCGGGGAGGCCGAGGACGTAGAGTCCGCGGTCAAGGCGATCGCCGCGCTGGGGCCCGACGTGGTCCTCCTCGACGTGCACATGCCCGGCGGTGGCGGCCAGGAGGTGCTGCGCCGGGTCCTCGGCGCCGGTTCCACGGTCCGCTTCCTCGCCCTGTCGGTCTCCGACGCGGCCGAGGACGTCATCGGCGTGATCCGGGGCGGTGCCAGGGGATACGTGACCAAGAACATCAGCGGGCGGGAGCTCACCGACGCGATCCGCCGGGTGGCCGAGGGCGACGCGGTCTTCTCCCCGAGGCTCGCGGGGTTCGTGCTGGACGCGTTCGCCTCCAGCGAGGCCCCGCCGATCGATCCCGAGCTCGACTCGCTCACCCAGCGTGAACGCGAGGTCCTGCGGCTGATCGCCCGGGGGTACGCGTACAAGGAGATCGCCAAGGAGCTGTTCATCTCGGTGAAGACCGTGGAGACCCACGTCTCGTCCGTGCTGCGCAAGCTGCAGCTCTCCAACCGCCACGAGCTGTCCCGCTGGGCCACGGCGCGGCGCCTGGTCTGAGCCCGCACACCGGCGTGGTGCCTGGTCTGAGCCCGCACATTGGTGCGGCGCCTGGTCCGGGCCTGCACAACCTCACCTTGTGGCTTCTGTACGAGCAGTTACTTATGTGCGACTCTGCGAAGTATGGGACGCGATGTGCCTGCGATGGTGTTCAGCCGCGAGGACCGGCGGCGCTACCGGGACAAGGTACGCAGGTGCCTTGACGTCTTCGCGCAGATGCTGCGCGAGTCCAGATTCGAGTTCGACGAGCCCCGGGCCGGGCTGGAGATCGAACTCAACCTCGTGGACGAGCGCGGCGAGGCCGCCATGAAGAACATCGAGGTGCTGGAGGCCATCGCCGAGCCCGACTGGGCGACCGAGCTGGGCCAGTTCAACGTGGAGATCAACGTCCTGCCCGAATCCCTGGAGGGGGACGGCGCGGCCCGGCTGGAGAAGGTGATCAGGGACCGCCTCAACCACGCCGAGGAACGGGCCCGTACCGTCGGCGGCCACATGATGATGGTCGGCATCCTGCCCACGCTGCGAGAGAGCGACGTCCACGAGGGCACGCTGTCGGCCAACCCCCGCTACAAGCTCCTCAACGAGCAGATCTTCGCGGCCAGGGGCGAGGACCTGCACCTGTCGATCGACGGCGACGAGCTCCTGGAGACCTACGCCGACAGCATCACCCCCGAGGCCGCCTGCACGAGTCTCCAGCTCCACCTCCAGGTCAGCCCGGAGGCGTTCGCCGCCAACTGGAACGCCGCCCAGGCCATCGCGGGCCCCCAGGTGGCGCTGGCCGCCAACTCGCCGTTCCTGTTCGGCCGCAGGCTCTGGCAGGAGACCAGGATCCCGCTGTTCGAGCAGGCCACCGACACCCGCCCGGTGGAACTGAAGACCCAGGGCGTACGGCCCAGGGTGTGGTTCGGCGAGCGGTGGATCACCTCGGTCTTCGACCTCTTCGAGGAGAACGCCCGCTACTTTCCCGCGCTGCTGCCCCTGTGCGACGAGGAGGACCCGCGCGAGGAGCTGACGCGCGGGATCACCCCCCAGCTCGGCGAACTCACCCTGCACAACGGCACCGTCTACCGGTGGAACCGGCCGGTCTACGCGGTCGTGGACGGCACCCCGCACCTGCGGGTGGAGAACCGGGTGCTGCCCGCGGGGCCCTCGGTGGCCGACGTCGCCGCCAACGCCGCCTTCTACTACGGGCTCATGCGCGTCCTCCCGTACGCCGAGCGCCCGGTGTGGACGCGCATGTCGTTCGCCGCGGCCGAGGACAACCTGCACGCCGCCGCCCGGCACGGCCTGGACGCCCGGCTCTTCTGGCCGGGACTCGGCGAGGTGGTCGCGTCCGAACTGGTCCTGCGCCGCCTCCTGCCGCTCGCGTACGAGGGACTCGATCTGTGGGGTGTGGCCCCCGAGGCCAGGGACCGGCTGCTGGGGATCGTCGAGCAGCGCTGCCTGACGGGCACGACCGGGGCGAACTGGCAGATCGACGCGGTGAACGCGCTCGGCGACCTCGACAGGCACGAGGCGCTGCGCCGGATGACCCTGCGCTACATCGAGAACATGCACACCAACGAGCCCGTCCACACCTGGCCGTCCCTCTGAGAATCGCCGCGGAGACGCCCGAGGTCCCTCGCAGAGATGCACACGGTCCCTCGCGGAGACGCCCGCGACCCTTCCGGAACCTTCTTCGAAATCCCACCGGAAACCCTTCCGAGATCCTTCGCCGGAACCCGTCGGGCCGTCGCGTCTTCACATCGGTCGTCCCCGGTCGCACCGACTTCCTCGCGCGGGGGGCGGGACTCCGTCACGATAGGTCCATGAAAGCGTTCTCGTTTTTCCTGGCGCTCGTCCTGGCAGCCGTCACCGCCTGCGGGAGCGTGGGGGAGGGCACGGAACCGGAGGCCGCTCCCACCGAAGAGCAGGCCACACCCAGCTCGCGCGGGCAGACGTTCGAGTCGGACGTCGAGCTGGCCAGGGAGCTCACCGAGGCGTACTGGAAGCAGACCTTCTCCGCGGCCGGGCTGACCTACCGCCCGGTCACCGGGTTCACCGCCTACCGGGGAGCGAACGGGCCCGACTGCGGCGGGCGGCCGTCGGTGCCGAACAACGCCTTCTACTGCCCGGTGGGACACTTCATCGCCTACGACGAACAGTGGATGAACGACCTCTACGAGCGGATGGGCGACGGCTCGGTTTACGTGATCATTCCGCACGAGTTCGGGCACGCGGTGCAGGCACAGCTGAACACCGCCTTCCGGCTGAACATCGAGCAGGAACTCCAGGCCGACTGCTACGCAGGGGGGACCCTTGGCGCGCTCGTCAAGGGCAACTCGCTGCAGACCGAGCCCGGCGACGAGGACGAGCTGCTGATCAACCTCGCCGCGGCGGGCGACCCCACCGACGACTGGCTGCGCCCGGACGCCCACGGCACGGCGGAGCAGCGCCAGGAGCTGTTCGCCAAGGGCTACAACCAGGGGACGACCGTCTGCTGAGGCACACCACGCCCGTCTCCCTGAGCGTGCGCGCCGGTCGGGGGACGACCCGGGAGTTCGTCACGCGGACGGCGAAGGGCACCACGGGCGCAACGAAGGCGAAGGGCGGCACAGGCATCATGGGCGCGACAGGGGCGGAGCGCAGCGCGACGGGTACGCCGCGATGAGTACACAAGAATCCCTCGGGAGGCTGATGTCGCGCCGTCGCGGTCCACCTACCCTGAGGACGATTGGTCACCAGGGGGTCACCAAGGGGTCACCAGGGGGTGATGGCATGCGGATGACGGTACGGGAGATCGGCTGGGCCGCGCGAGGTGCCTGCGGTACGAGCGATCCCGAGCTGTTCTTCCCGCTGACGCAGTCGGCCGAGCACGAGGCACGGGCGAAGGCGGTCTGCGAGCGGTGCCCGGTGCTGGAGGAGTGCCTCGCCTACGCGCTCCGCGCGGCCGAGCCCGAGGGGATCTGGGGCGGCCTGACGGTGAAGGAACGCCGCAGCCTGCGCTTCCCCACCGGCTGGCGCCGGGCCGCCACGGGCTGAGCCCCCGTCGCGTAGCCTCGAACCGGATTCGCGGGGATCCGAAGATCGCGTTCCCCGGCGCGGCCCGGCACGCGGGGCGCGAGACGACGTCCGAGGGAGTCGTGGGCAGCCGTGGGCATGGAGCGCGAGCCGGGACGAGCCGCCCGTGCCGGATCCGGGACGGTGCCGGGCGTACCGGCGGGCGCGGTGACGGTGCCCGGAGTGACGGCGGGTGAGGCGGTGCCCGGCGTGCTGGCGGGCGCGGTGGCGGTGCTGGTGGCGGCCAACGTGCTCAACAACCGGCTGGCGCCGAGGCTGGCACCGCTGACCTCCGCCGCGGCCACCGGCGCGCTGGTCGTCATGGCCCGCCGCTCCGGGCTCTCCTGGGCCGAGCTGGGATTCCACCGGCGCTCGCGGGGCCTGCGGATCGGCGGCGCGCTCGCCTCCGCCGTGGCCGTGGCCTACGCCGCGGGCATCGCCGTCCCGGCCACCCGCCGGTTCTTCCGCGACGAGCGGGCCCTGTCCCTGTCCCGCGCCCGCGCGCTGGAGGAGGCCCTGCTCCAGGTGCCGGTCGGCACGGTCCTGCTGGAGGAGGTCGGCTTCCGAGGGGTGCTGCACGCCCTCGTCGCCCGCTCCCACGGCCACGGTACGGCGACCGCCGTCTCCTCGGTGCTCTTCGGCCTCTGGCACATCCTGCCCGCCGTCGACATGATGGCCGCCAACCCCGCCCTGAGCCGCCTGGCCGCGGGGGAGGCCCCCGACACTCGTGACCCCCGTACGGAGGGGCAGGCCCCCGACGTACCGGACGCGTCCACCGGACCGGACACGCCGGGCTCATCGGACGCGTCAGGCGAGCCGGGCGCGCCGAAGCCGTCGAGCCCATCGGACGTGCCGGGCATGCCGGGCCCATCGAGCGCGTCGGAGGCTTCGGGGAGGGTGTCCGCGGGGCAGGTGGCGCGTGTCGTGGCCGGGTCGGTGGTCACGACGGGCCTCGCCGGGGTGCTGTTCACCGAGCTGCGCAGAAGGGGTGGCCTGGCCGCTCCCGCGATGTTCCACGTGGCGACCAACTCCCTGGGCTACCTGTTCGCCCGCCTGGCCCCGCCGGAGGAGCCCGCCCCGGGGCGCTGACCGCTGCCGAAGTAGCCGCGGGCGGCGAGTTCGATCGTGACGACCACCGCCACCGCCTCCGCGGCCAGCAGCGCGACCAGTACGACGAGCTGCACCACCCCGGCCTGGAGCGGGTCGGCCCCGCCGAGGAGCATCCCCACGAAGGCGCCGGGCAGCGTGACAAGGCCCACGGTTCCCGTCTGGTCCAGCGCGGGCACCAGCGCCTGCGCCGCGGGCGGGCGGCAGATCTCCAGTGCCGCATCCCGCTCGGAGAAGCCCAGCGAGAGCGCCGCCTCCACCTCGCCCCGCCGGTGGGCCAGCTCGTCCAGGGCCCGCCGCCCCGCGAGGGCCGTGGCCGTCAGGCACCCGCCCAGCAGGATGCCCGCGATCGGGATCAGCGTGATGCCCAGGGGCGGGACGACGCCGCTGCCGAACAGCAACGCCAGGACCGGTACGGTCCCGGCCGCGACGGGCACCGCGGCCCACCGGACGGCGGGGCCCGAGGTGATCCTGCGTCCCGCGGTCACGCTGGCCACCCCGTACATGACCAGCACGAAGACCGTCACCGCGAGCGCGTGCTCGACGGCCCACACGATGATCAGGGACACCGCGCCGAGCTGGACGACGGCGCGCAGGCACGCCACGAGCACCGCGGGCGCGTGCCCGAGGCGGCCGAGCCAGGCGACGGCGGCGGCTCCGGCGGTCAGCAGGAGGACGACGACGGCGGTGGCGAGCGACAGATGGATGCTGTTCAACGGCGCGGACTTCCCGTCGGGTGCCTTTCAGACTTCTCAGACTTCCGGGCTTCCGGACTTTCGATGGTGACCGGGACGACGGCGTGGGCTTTCTGTCGGGTGCTTGCCGGGCTTCCGATGGTGCCCCGGGCGACGGCGTGGGCTTCCCGCCGGGTGCCTTCCGGGCTTCCGGATTCCCGATGGTTCCCCGGGCGACGGCGTGGGCTTCCCGTCAGGTGCCTTCCAGGCTTTCAGGCCGCCGGTGGTGACCGGAAGGGGGCCCCGGCTCTTCCCTGTCGGGGTGCGGGGCCTCCCGGGGGAGATCAGAGGGTGGGGACCCGCTGGAAGGCCTCGACGTAGCGGCCCTCGCCGAAGCCCGCCTCGACGGCGATCTGCGAGAAGCGGCCCCGCAGGAAGCTCTCGAAGTCCTCCAGGTGGCCGATCTGGCTGGCGTGGGAGCGCAGGGCGGCGAGCTTGCGGTCGAAGGTGTCGGTGACGTCCACGTAGTGGTCGGGTGTCGGGCCGCCGTTGAGCCAGACCTCGCGGACGGTCCACGCCTCCAGTCCCTCGTCGAGCAGCAGCGACGGGAAGGTGTACGGGTTGCGCGCGTCGGGATAGACGGCGTCGAGGGCGCAGCCGCCGACCGCGCGGTGGTCGGGGTGGCTGGGGGCGATGAACCGGTAGTTGCGCTCGGGGCTGTGGGTGATCACCAGGTCGGGTTTCACCTGGCGGATGACCCGGGTGATGTCGCGCCGCAGGTCCAGGCTCTGCACCACGGTCCCGTCGTGGTGGCCGAGGTAGCGTACGTCGGTCACGCCGACGGCCTTGGCGGCGTTGGACTGCTCGGCCCGGCGCAGCTCGGCCATACCGCCGTTGTCCAGCTCGCGGTCGAAGCCGCCCGCGTCGCCGTCGGTGACCACGCAGTACGTCACCTCGACGCCTCGCGCGGTGAACAGCGCCATCGTGCCCGCGGCGGCGAAGTCCACGTCGTCGGGGTGTGCGGTGACCGCTAGTACACGGTTGATCTCGTTTTCCGAAAGCATGGGAGGACCTTTCCGTTTTTCCGCGTACCGCTTGGTCAGCACAACCGTGGGTAAGTCCACCCGCATTCCTTTGCGACGGCTGGACCCGGTTGTCGGTCGGTCGCTCTAACCTAGGTGACGTGTCGATCCCAGCCTCTTCCCTGACCCATCCGTTGCTCGACGGGCTCAACCCCCAGCAGCGCGAGGCCGTCGTGCACCACGGCAGCCCCCTGCTCATCGTCGCGGGCGCGGGTTCCGGCAAGACCCGGGTGCTGACCCACCGCATCGCCTACCTGCTGGGCGAGCGGGGCGTGCAGCCGCAGGAGATCCTGGCGATCACCTTCACCAACAAGGCCGCGAGGGAGATGAAGGACCGGGTCGACCGGCTCATCGGCCCGCGCTCGGCGGCGATGTGGGTGATGACCTTCCACAGCGCGTGCGTGCGGATCCTGCGCCGCGAGGCCAAGCGCCTGGGCTTCCCCACGAGCTTCTCCATCTACGACCAGGCCGACTCCCAGCGACTGATGGCGATGGTCTGCCGCGAGATGGACCTCGACCCCAAGCGTTACCCGCCGAGGTCGTTCTCCGCCCAGGTCAGCAACTTCAAGAACGAGCTGGTCGACTACGAGACGGCGGCGGCCCAGGCGTCCACCCACCTGGAGCGCAAGCTCGCCGAGGCGTACCGCAACTACCAGCAGAAGCTCACCGAGGCCGGAGCGATGGACTTCGACGACCTCATCATGCTGACGGTGACGCTGTTCCAGATCTTCCCCGACGTGGCCGAGCACTACCGGCTGCGCTGGCGCCACATCATGGTCGACGAGTACCAGGACACCAACCACGCCCAGTACACCCTGATCCGCGAGATCGCGGGCCGTCCCGAGCCGCGCACCGCCGACGGGGACGTGGTCAGGGAGGGCGGGGTCGCCCCGGCCGAGCTGTGCGTGGTCGGTGACGCCGACCAGTCGATCTACGCCTTCCGTGGCGCGACGATCCGCAACATCCTGGAGTTCGAGCGCGACTACCCGGAGGCCAGGACGATCCTGCTGGAGCAGAACTACCGCTCCACCCAGACGATCCTGTCCGCCGCCAACGCGGTGATCTCGCGCAACGCGAGCCGGAAGCCCAAGAACCTCTGGTCCGACCAGGGCGCCGGATCGAAGATCACCGGCTATGTCGCCGACAACGAGCACGACGAGGCCATGTTCGTCGCGCAGGAGGTCGACAGGCTCACCGACCACGAGGACGTCGTGCCCGGCCAGGTCGCGGTGTTCTACCGGACCAACGCCGCCTCCCGGGTGTTCGAGGAGATCTTCATCCGGACCGGCCTCCCGTACAAGGTGGTGGGCGGGGTGCGCTTCTACGAGCGCAAGGAGGTCCGTGACCTGCTCGCCTACCTGCGCTTCCTGTCCAACCCGAACGACGTGGTCTCGCTGCGCCGCATCCTCAACGTGCCCAAGCGCGGCATCGGCGAGCGGGCCGAGGCGATGGTCGAGGCGTTCGCGACCAGGGAGCGGATCCCCTACTGGGAGGGGCTCCGCCGGGCGGACGACGCGCCGGGCATGGCCACCCGCTCGCTCAAGGCCATCAAGGAGTTCGTCGCGCTGATGGACGAGCTCATGGTGAAGGCCGACGACATGACGCCCTCGGAGCTGGCCCAGGAGGTGCTGGCGAGCACCGGCTACCGCCTGGAGCTCACGGCCTCCAACGACCCGCAGGACGAGAGCCGCCTGGAGAACCTGGACGAGATGGTCTCGGTCGCCTCCGAGTTCGAGGAGGCCAACCCCGAGGGCACGCTGGTGGAGTTCCTGGAGCAGGTCTCCCTGGTCGCCGACGCCGACCAGATCCCGGCGGCCGACGGCGGCCAGGGCGTGGTGACGCTGATGACGCTGCACACCGCCAAGGGGCTGGAGTTCCCGGTGGTGTTCCTTACCGGCATGGAAGACGGGGTCTTCCCGCACATGCGCTCTCTCGGCGAGCCCAAGGAGCTGGAGGAGGAGCGCCGCCTGGCCTACGTCGGCATCACCCGGGCCGAGCAGCGCCTCTACATCTCCCGGGCGGCCGTCCGCAGTTCCTGGGGCTCACCCGCCTTCAACCCGGCCTCCCGGTTCGTCGCCGAGATCCCGACCGAGCTGGTCGACTGGCGCAGCGACCCGGAGAAGAGCGCCTGGAGCGCCGCCACCCGCCGCGACTCCCGTCCCACCCCGGCGAGGAAGCCCGGCGGCAGGCAGATCCCCAACCTCACCCCCGGCGACCGGATCACCCACGACCAGTTCGGCCTGGGCACGGTCGTGTCCGTGGACGGCGTCGCGGAGAAGACCAAGGTCAAGATCGACTTCGGTGGCGGGGGCGAGAAGACCCTGCTGCTGGCGTACGCGCCGCTGGAGAAGCTCTGACCTTCGAGCGAGCCCTGGCGGCGCGTGCGGTTCGGCCGTTGGGCCTGAGCCGGTCCGGCTGGTTCAGGGGTTCAACCCGAGCCGGCCGGACCGGCCGGTTCAGCCCTTGAAGATCTCCCTGATGGGGTCCTCCGGCTGGGTGGTGTCGCCGATGAGCTGGTCGAACTCGACCACCTGGTCGGCGGGCGGCGCCTTGATCGTGACCTTGGTGCCCCAGCCGGTGTAGCGGGTGTCGTTGACGTAGGTCAGCGCGGTGCTGCTGAGGCCCCGGGTCGACTCCGTGTACGACGACACGACCCGGCGGACCAGCTGGTCGGAGCCGATGTAGATCTTCCAGGTCACCGGGAGCGTCGCGGACCTGCCGGTGGGCTTCTTGGTCAGCAGCGCGCGTACCGCCGGAGAGACCTTGAAGAGCTCGGCCAGCGTGATCGTGCCCGAGTGGACCGTGGTCCGGGTGCCGTCCCACGTCCCGCCGGGACGCCTGGCGCCGGTGTGGGCCAGGGTCGCCTTCAGCGTGCCGGGCTCGACGGTGCTGATGATCTGCTGGACGGCGCTGACCAGGGAGGCCGTGTCGCCGCGCGTGCGCAGCCACTTCTTGCCCTCGGGCATGGACTCGGCGAAGACGCCGCCCGAGGTGTAGCTGACGCCCTTCAGTGAGATCGTCCGCGTCGGGCTGAACAGGCCCTTGAGCTCACCCTCCTGGGAGGGCAGGTTGAACTTGGTGGTCAGGTCCGAGGCGAACAGGCCGGTCCTGCCGAACTCCAGCACGCCGCTCCGCCGGGTGAAGATCGCCCGCTGCTTCTTGTTCTCGCTGACGATCTTCGTGTTCTCGGTGAGCTTCACGCCCCTGTGGGTCCTGAACTGGCGCTTCAGCGCCGAGACCGGGTCGGCGGCCGCGGTCTGCGTGGCCTGGGCGGCCCAGGCGGTCCTGGCGCTCGCCGGGGCGACGGTCACCAGCGTGGGAACGATCAGTGATGCCACGGTGGCGCCGGTCAGGGCGGCGATCATTCGCCTCATCGAGGGGATCCTCCCGTATGTGTCCTCGCGTCGTCGCGGAGGGCGGAAGAAGATTCTTACCTATATCCCGAAATATCGGATCAAGAATCGCCGAAGGCGACGGGTCCCGTACGGCCGGAGAACGCCGCGAGCCGCGCCCGGCGGGTGAGACCCGCCGGGCGCGGCCCGTGTGGCGCGAGACGCGATCAGCGCGATGATCGGTACGAGGCGATCAACGCGGTGATCAGCGTGGGACCGTCAGCGTGAGGCGATCAGCGCGGTGATCAGCTGCCGCCGCTCAGCAGGGGGATGGGGACGTCGGTCTCCACGCCCTTGTCCAGGTCGCCCTGCTGGGCGACCTGGTCGGCGGGCGGCGCCTTGACCGTGACCTTGGAGCCCCAGCCGGTGTAGCGGGTCTCGACCGACACCGTCGACCCCGGCGCGGCGGCCAGGGCGCTCCCCGGATAGGTGGTGGTCAGGCTCTTCGCGAGAAGATCGGGGCCGAGAACCAGCTTCCACTGCACCACGCTCTTCGACTGCTTGGCCGTCGGGGGAACGTAGCTACCGGCCCGGAACCACGGTGAGAGCTTGTAGAGCTCACCGAAGGTGATCTTTCCCGAGTAGGCGGTCGGACGCTTGACCGTGGCGCGGGCGAGCAGGGCCTTGAGCGTCGCGGGTTCGGCCGGGTTGACGAGCTGGCTCAACCGGCCGACGTTGCCCAGGGGGCCGCCGGGAATTTTCAGCCACGTTTTGTCCTCGGGCAACAATTGGCCGAAGATGCCGCCGGAGATGTAAGAGATGTTCTTGACGCGGATCACCCGCTCGGGCTTCGCCAGGCCGGCCAGTACTTTGGCCTCCTCCTCGCTCGCCTCCTCGGAAATCGCCGCGATGTCGCTCGCCTTGAGGCGCAGCCTGGCGGTCTGGTCCGACGCGCCGATTCCGGAGGCGCCGAACTGGAACACCCCCTTGCGCTGGGCCACGACCGCGCTCCCGTACGCGGCACGCACCTTGGTGGTGTCGACGTACGTGACGCCGAGACCGTTTTTGAACTGCTTCTTCAGTGCGCTGACCGGATCGGCGGCCTGTGCGTGCGCGGTCGATGCCAGCGCCGGAACGCCCAGCACGGCCGTTGCGGCGCACGCCAGCCCGGCGATGTATCGCTTCAAAGGAAAGTCCTCCTGATTGATCCCTCCACCCTGCTGGGGGAGGGGCAACACATTTTTGTGGAGCAAGATCACGGAATGGTAGCGCATTTGGAGGATTGCCTTGAATTGATCGTGCATATTCGGTGCAGAGACACCTTCCTGGCCTTTGGGGAGCCGTCGTCCGGCTATGAAGGGGGACGCGTATTTGCTTTCGGTCAATCACGGACGGTTAGTTTCCTTTTCCCGTGAGGTCTCGGTTCTCCCGCGCATTCCGGCCGGTTTTGATCGGGGTGTGGCCGTTCGGGAGACGGCCCCGGTGACGTACGGAAAAAGCGATGAAATCCGTACGGCTGTACCGTGGTTCACGGTGGCCCGCCGAGCTCGGCGAGACGTGGCCGGTTACGCTGCGGACAGCTCCCACGTCGCGAGGGGAGCGCAGACAAGGAGGTCTGGATGGATGCCGTGTCAAGGATCCGCGTCGTCATCGCCAAGCCGGGGCTGGACGGTCACGACAGGGGTGTGAAGATCGTGGCGCGGGCGCTGCGGGACGCCGGGATGGAGGTCGTCTACACCGGCCTGCACCAGACGCCCGAGCAGATCGTGCGCACCGCGATCCAGGAGGACGCCGCGGCGATCGGGCTGTCCATCCTGTCCGGCGCGCACATGACGCTCTTCGCCAAGGTGCTGGAGCTGCTGAAGGAGAACGACGCGGGCGACATCGTGGTGTTCGGCGGCGGGATCATCCCCGAGGCCGACATGCCCGTGCTCCAGGAGATGGGCGTCGCACGCGTCTTCACCCCGGGCGCCACCACCCACGAGATCGTCGACTGGGTGCGCAGCGCGATCCCCTCACCCGTCTGACAAGCCCCGACGATCCCCCGCCGTTCCTCCGGCCGGTCTGACCGCCTCGCGGGACCGGCGGTTCGGCGCCCACGGCATTCGGGCGTACGATCTGGGACCCGGTTACCTGGTCATGCCGTCAGGCGGGCTAGGCTTCATTGGCGCAAAACCGCCGGGCTCCCCCTTGGATCATGGAGTCGGCCCGCTCACATCTGTACACCAGCCGGACAAGCAAGGACGGACCCTCGTGGACCTGTTCGAACATCAGGCGAAGGAGCTCTTCGCGGAGTACGGCATCCCGGTGCCGCGCGGCGTGGTCGCGCACACCGTGGAGGAGGCACGGGCGGCAGCCGAGCAGCTGACCGGCCGTGTCGTTGTCAAGGCCCAGGTCAAGACCGGTGGTCGAGGCAAGGCCGGTGGCGTGAAGGTCGCCGACGACGCCGCCGACGCCGAGCGGAAGGCCACCGACATCCTCGGCATGGACATCAAGGGCCACACGGTCCACAAGGTCCTGATCGAGGAGGC
Organism: Streptosporangium sp. H13245; assembly: GCF_055690525.1. Lineage (NCBI taxonomy): Bacteria > Bacillati > Actinomycetota > Actinomycetes > Streptosporangiales > Streptosporangiaceae > Streptosporangium > Streptosporangium sp. H13245. The sequence goes on from NZ_JBSZKT010000013.1 coordinate 132,348, forward strand.
CAGCGCGATCGCGGAGGAGTACTACTTCTCCTTCCTGCTCGACCGCGCCAACCGTACGTTCCTCGCCATCTGCTCCGCCGCGGGCGGCATGGACATCGAAGAGGTCGCGCACAGCACCCCGGAGAAGGTCGCGAAGGTTCCGATCTCCCCCCTGGACGGCGTCGACCGGGCCAAGGCCCGTGAGATCGTCCAGGCCGGAGGGCTGCCGGAGGCCGCGCTCGACGGCGCCGCCGAGCTCATCGAGAAGCTCTGGTGCGCCTTCGTCGACGAGGACGCCTCCCTCGTCGAGGTCAACCCGATGATCCTGTCCGCCGACGGCCAGGTGAAGGCCCTCGACGGCAAGGTCACCCTCGACGACAACGCGTCCTTCCGCCAGACGGACCACGCGGACTTCGAGGACAAGGACGCCGAGGACCCGCTGGAGGCCGCGGCCAAGGCCAAGGACCTCAACTACGTCAAGCTCGACGGCTCCGTCGGCATCATCGGCAACGGCGCCGGCCTGGTCATGTCGACCCTGGACGTCGTCGCCTACGCCGGCGAGGCGTTCCCCGGCCAGCCCAAGCCCGCCAACTTCCTCGACATCGGCGGTGGCGCCTCGGCCGAGGTGATGGCCGCGGGCCTGGAGATCATCATCTCCGACCCCGCGGTGAAGTCGATCTTCGTCAACGTCTTCGGCGGCATCACCGCCTGTGACGCGGTCGCCAACGGCATCGTCTCGGCGTTCCAGCTGCTGGAGGCCCGCGGCGAGAGCGTGAGCCGCCCGCTGGTCGTCCGTCTGGACGGCAACAACGCCGAACTCGGGCGTCAGATTCTCTCCGACGCCAAGCTCTCCGGCGTCGAACTGGTGGACACCATGGACGATGCGGCCAAGCGCGCCGCCGAGCTCGCCGCGGTAGGTGCGTAATGGCCATCTGGCTGAACGAGAACAGCAAGATCATCGTCCAGGGCATGACCGGCGGTGAGGGCACCAAGCACACCCGCCGGATGCTCGCCTCCGGCGCCCGCGTCGTCGGTGGCGTCAACGCCCGCAAGGCGGGCACCGTCCACGAGGGCCTGCCCGTCTTCGGCACCGTCGCGGAGGCCATCAAGGAGACCGGCGCCGACGTGTCGGTCGTCTTCGTGCCCCCGGCGTTCACCAAGAGCGCCGTCAAGGAGGCCATCGACGCCGAGATCCCGCTCTGCGTGGTCATCACCGAGGGCGTCCCGATCCACGACAGCACCGAGTTCTGGGCGTACGCGGTCGCCAAGGGCGGCAAGACCCGGATCATCGGGCCCAACTGCCCCGGCATCGCCTCGCCCGGTGCCTCGAACGCGGGGATCATCCCGGCCGACATCACCAGCGCGGGCCGCATCGGCCTGGTCTCGAAGTCGGGCACGCTGACCTACCAGCTCATGTACGAGCTGCGTGACATCGGGTTCTCCACCGCGGTCGGCATCGGCGGTGACCCGGTGATCGGTACCACGCACATCGACGCGCTGCGGGCCTTCCAGGACGACCCGGGCACCGACGCGATCGTGATGATCGGTGAGATCGGCGGCGACGCCGAGGAGCGCGCGGCCGCCTACATCGAGCAGCACGTGACCAAGCCGGTCGTCGCCTACGTGGCGGGCTTCACCGCTCCCGAGGGCAAGACCATGGGTCACGCGGGCGCGATCGTGTCCGGCTCGGCCGGTACCGCCCAGGCCAAGAAGGACGCCCTGGAGAAGGTCGGCGTCCGCGTCGGCAAGACCCCGAGCGAGACCGCCCGCCTGATGCGCGAGGTCGTCGAGTCGCTCTAGCGCACGACCCCGTCAAGGACGACCGAGGGCGTCCGGCCTCCGCCGGGCGCCCTTCGCCGTGCGCTCCCGGCGCGCTTCCGGCGTGGTCCCGGCACGGTCCCGGTGTGTTCCGGGCACAGTCCCGGTGTGTTTTCGGCACGGTCCAGGCGTGTTCCCGGCACGGTTCCGGCGCGTTTTTTGGTGCGGACCCTGTCGCCACCGGGGTCTCGCCAGACCCTCGCCGGTGGTCGCCACGCGTCCCTCTCCGGGGTCACACGCGGCGTCCGGACACGTCCCTCGCCGGGAAGGGGTACGCGCGGCGTCCGGACACCGCGGTCGTACGTCCCTCCCAGGAGAGGGCGCGCACACGGCTCCCGATGCCGGTGCCACCTGGGCACCACGGCCGTACGCCTTTCTCCGGGGAAGGGGGCGCACGCGGTTCCCGTACCGGCGGCACCCGGATACCACAGGGGGCTCCCGTCACACGGTGCGCGACACGCGGGCGCGGGAGTCCCTTCCACACCGAAGATCCTGAGACCATCGACTACTGTGACGGCCCTTTTCGATCAGCTACGGACGGCTCCCCGCAACGTCCTCAGCCGTATCCCCCTGCCCGGCCTCACGGGTGACGACGATGACGTCCGCCGGCCGCTTCCCGTCTCCGGGATGCTCGCCGCCGCGTGGACCCTCGGCGTGGGACTGGCGGTGCTCACCACGCTTACCCTGGTCGGCTGGATCGCCGCTCCTCGCGGTGCGCTCGGCGCGGGCCTGCCCGCGGTGTTCCGCACCGCGTCGCAGCTCTGGCTGGCCGCGCACCACGCGGGCTTCGCGATACCCGGCGGCTCGGTGGGCCTGCTCCCGCTCGGGCTGACGGTCCTGCCCGCCTTCCTGCTGTACCGCGCGGGCATGTGGATGGCCCGCGACGCGGACCTGCGGCTCCGGCTGCCCGCCAGGCTGCCCAAGAACACCCCGAAGGAGGTGTCCAACGCCCGGCGCAGGGCGCAGCTGGTCCTGATCGCGCAGGCGGGCATCTCGCTGGCGGCGCCGTACGCGCTGCTGGCCGGGCTGATCGCGCTGGTCACCAGGAACGAGATCACCCAGCCCTTCCTGGGTGACGTGCTGGTCAGTCATCTGGCGCTGGCCTTCATCGCGGGTTCCGTGGCCGTCGCCAGGACGATCGGGCCCTGGCGGTCGATGCTGCGCCTGCTGCCCGAGCGGCTGCGATCGGTCGTGTTCGGGACGTCCGCCGCGCTGTCGATCATGCTCGTGGCGGGTGCCGTCATGGTGCTCGGGGCCGTCGTGGTCAACTTCGGGCAGGTCCAGGAGCTGTCGGGGATCCTGGCGCCGGGGTTCGTCGGCGGGCTGCTGCTCCTGCTGGTGCAGGGGCTCTACCTGCTCAACGCCGTCATCTGGGGCCTGGCGTACATCGCGGGCCCGGGTTTCGCGGTCGGCACCGGCACGCTGGTCGCGCCGACGGGCGTGCAGCTGGGTACGGTGCCGAGCCTGCCGATCCTGGGCGCGCTGCCCGACGCGGGCCCGACCTCGGCCTGGGTGATGATCGTGATCGCGGTGCCGTTCGTGGCCGGGGCCGTGGCGGGCGTCCTGGTCGTCCGGATCTCGCCCTCCCCCTCGTACGAGGGGGCGCCGCTGTGGGGGTTCGTCTGCGGGCTGGCGACCGGGGCGGCGGCGGGCCTGCTCGCCGCGCTCTCCGGCGGCTCGCTCGGCGGCGCGCGGCTGTCCGCGCTGGGTCCTTCGGGGTGGGAGGTGATGCTCTCGGTGACGCTGGAGGTGGGTGTCGCCGCGGGGATCGCCGCGGGACTGGCCAACTGGTGGCTGATCTTCCGCGGGCACAACACGGCCGTCACCAAGGCGGCGGCCAAGGTCGGCACGGCCACCGCGCCGGTACGCAAGGCGGGCGTCAAGATCGCCAAGGCCGCGGCCTCCGCGGCGGGCAAGGTCGGCTTCGCCGAGTCCGAGGAGCTCCAGAAGCTCCCCGGCTACTGGCTGGACGCCACGGAGTGCGAGACCCAGCCGATCCCGGTCATCAGGGACGACTGGGAGGACGAGCACGCCTCGGCCGCGGCGGAGAGCCCGCAGAAGGCACGCCGCCCCGACCCGCCGCGCCCGCCCCGGCGCGACATCGTCGACGAGACCGACGACAAGGGCGGCCACGTCATCTACGTCGACCCCTACGCCTGGGACCGCGACTGAGCACCCGGCATCCACGTCCGCACGGCGGCGACAACCCGGTCAAGCCGGACCTCGCCGCACCGGACGGGTATACGCCGAGCGTACGGACGGCCGTGAGGAGAGCCGGGACGGTCACGTCCCCGTCCTGCGGGTCCTGCGGGTCCTGGCGGGTCTTGACCGAGGTGCCCGCAGGCCGGTCGCCCGCGGGCCGGTCAGGGCGGGAAGGGGAACTGCACCTGGCCCGGCTGGAGGAAGGTCATCTTCTTCTCCATGGCCCGTTCGAGCTGCTCCACGCACTCGTTCTGCGATGCCACGGTGCCCGCGCCCCTGCCGCACTCGGTGTAGGCGGCCAGCTCGTCGCCGAAGTAGAACTGCAGCGCCGTCACCGCGATCGAGACCAGCAGCGCCCCGGTCGACAGCACGACGCCCACCACGGCGGTGACGGCCGGCTTGGCGATGGAACGGAGCGTCCTGATCGCGCGGATCGAGGTGACGAGGGCGAAGATCGCCATGACGATTCCCGCGAGGGGGAGCACCAACGTCATCACCACCGCGGCGACCGCGAGCCACAGCGCCCTCCGACCGGCGCTCTCGGTGGGTGGCGCCTGGACCGGTAGTGTCACCTGACCTCCTTGCGTTGTTCGTGCGGACAGGCCGATACCCTTGCAGCGGCGTGAGTCCCCGTCCGAATGGAGTGCGTCGGTGTCATCCCAGGCCGTTCGGCTTGTGGTTCTCGTGTCCGGTTCTGGAACCAACCTACAGGCCCTGCTGGACGCTGTGGCAGACGACGCCTACGGTGCCCGGATCGTGGCCGTGGGCGCCGATCGCGACGGTGTCGAGGGGCTGGCCCGCGCGGAGCGCGCGGGGGTGCCGATCTTCGTGGAGAGACTGGCCGACCACCCCACCCGCGAGGAGTGGGACCGCGGGCTCGCCGCCCGCATCGCCGGTCACCGGCCCGACCTCGTGGTCTGCGCGGGGTTCATGAAGATCCTCGGCGCGCCGACGCTGGAGGCCTTCCCGGTCCTCAACACCCACCCCGCCCTGCTGCCCTCCTTCCCCGGCGCGCACGGCGTCCGCGACGCGCTCTCGTACGGCGTGCGCGTCACCGGCTGCACCGTGATGCTCGCCGACGCGGGTGTCGACACCGGGCCGATCATCGCCCAGGAGGCCGTGCCCGTGCTGGACGGCGACGACGAGTCGTCCCTGCACGAGCGCATCAAGACCGTCGAGCGTCACCTGCTCGTCGAGACCGTCGGCCGGATGGCCCGCGAGGGCTGGACCGTCACCGGCAGGACTGTTCGATTCGGACGACCCGGCGGATGAGCCGGGCGCCCCGGAGAAAACCGGAACCAACCAGGAGGAGCACGAAGTGACCCGCATCGCCATCCGGCGCGCGTTGATCGCGGTGTATGACAAGAGCGGGCTGGAGGAACTCGCCCGTGGGCTCGACGCCGCGGGCGTGGAGATCGTCTCCACCGGGGGCACCGCCGCGAAGATCGCCTCCTTCAGTGTTCCCGTCACTCCTGTCGAGTCGCTGACCGGCTTCCCCGAGTGCCTCGACGGCCGGGTCAAGACGCTGCACCCGCGCGTGCACGCCGGGCTGCTGGCCGACAGCGGCAACCCGTCCCACGTCAAGCAGCTCGAAGAGCTGGAGATCGAGCCGTTCGAGCTGGTGGTGGTCAACCTCTACCCGTTCCAGGAGACTGTGGCCTCCGGTGCCTCCGACGTCGAGTGTGTGGAGCAGATCGACATCGGCGGGCCCGCCATGATCCGGGCCGGGGCCAAGAACCACGGCACCGCCGCGGTGGTCGTCGACCCCGCCTCGTACGGCGACGTGCTCGCCGCGGTCGCCGAGGGCGGCTTCACCCTCACCGAGCGCCGCCGCCTGGCCGCCGCCGCGTACGCCCACACCGCCTCGTACGACACCGCGGTGGCCTCGTGGTTCGCGAGCGTCTACGCCGCCGAGGACGGCGCGTGGCCGCGCTACATGGGTGCGGCCTGGGAGCTGCGGTCGCCGCTGCGCTACGGCGAGAACCCGCACCAGGGCGCCGCCCTGTACTCGGGGCAGAAGGACGGCCTGGCCAACGCCGAGCAGCTGCACGGCAAGGAGATGTCCTACAACAACTACCTCGACGCGGACGCCGCCTGGCGGGCCGCCTGGGACTTCGACGCGCCCGCCGTGGCGATCATCAAGCACCAGAACCCGTGCGGCATCGCGGTCGGCGCGGACGTCGCCGAGGCGCACCGCAAGGCCCACGCCTGCGACCCCGTCTCCGCGTACGGCGGGGTGATCGCGGTCAACGCCGAGGTGACCGGGGAGCTGGCCCGGCAGATCACCGAGGTGTTCACCGAGGTCGTGGTGGCGCCCTCCTTCACGGAGGAGGCGCTGGAGGTGCTCACCGCGAAGAAGAACATCCGGCTGCTGTCCTGCCTCGGGGGGCCGTCCAACCCGGCGGAGTTCCGCCGGATCGACGGCGGCCTGCTGGTGCAGACCGCCGACCGGGTCGACGCCCCGGGCGACGACCCGTCCACCTGGGAGCTGAAGGCCGGGCCCGCCGCCTCCGCCGAGGTTCTCGCCGATCTTGCCTTCGCCTGGAAGGCGTGCCGCTCGGTGAAGTCCAACGCGATCCTGCTCGCCTCGGACGGCGCGAGCGTGGGCGTCGGCATGGGCCAGGTCAACCGGGTCGACTCGGCGCGGCTCGCGGTCTCCCGGGCGGGCGAACGCGCGGAGGGGGCGGCCGCGGCCTCCGACGCGTTCTTCCCCTTCGCCGACGGCCCGCAGATCCTCATCGACGCGGGAGTGAGGGCGATCGTGGAGCCGGGCGGTTCGATCAGGGACGAGGAGGTCGTCGCGGCGGCCGAGGCGGCCGGGGTCACCCTCTACTTCACCGGCACCCGTCACTTCTTCCACTGAGCCCGTCCCCTGCGTGCGGCCGTCACGCGGATGTGGCGGCCGTACACAGGAGATAAGAAAGTGGCGGATTAGACAGGACTACCTGGCTGAAAAAGGTTTGACCTGCGGTTAGTCTGAAGCATCCCTTTCATCCCAGCCGTGGAGATCCCTTATGCCCCTGCTCGACCACGCCCTGTACGCCTTCGTGATCATGCATGGTTTCTGGGTCAGTCCCTGGATGATGATCATCCTCGCGCTCGGCACGGCCTACCTCAGCGGGCGAGCCATGGAGTGGATCCCCTTCACCCGCAGGATCATCGAGCGGAGGGAAGCGAGAGAGGCGGAGCGCGGCTGACCACCGGTGCTCCCGGTGTTCCCGTGAGAGGGTTGTCCGCATGAGCGCGCGGATTCTCGACGGCAAGGCCACGGCGGCGAAGATCAAGGCAGACCTCACGACGCGGGTGGCCGCGCTGAGGGAGCGGGGCGTCGTCCCCGGGCTCGGCACCGTCCTGGTGGGCGGTGATCCCGGCAGTCAGATCTACGTGGCGGGCAAGCACCGCGACTGCGCGGAGGTGGGCATCTCCTCCATCCGCAGGGACCTGCCGGAGAACGCCACCCAGGCCGAGGTCGAGGCGGTCGTCGACGAGCTCGACGCCTCCGCCGAGTGCACCGGCTACATCGTCCAGCTCCCGCTGCCCCGCCACCTCGACACGCGGGCGCTGATCGAGCGGATGGACCCGGCGAAGGACGCCGACGGCCTCCACCCGGTCAACCTGGGCCGCCTGGTCCACATGGTCGACGCGCCGCTGCCCTGCACGCCGTACGGCATCGTCGTGCTCCTTCAGGCGTACGGGGTGCCGATCAAGGGGGCCGAGGTCGTCGTGGTCGGCCGCGGCATCACCGTGGGCCGCTCGCTCGGCCTGCTGCTGACCCGCCGCTCCGAGAACGCCACCGTGACGCTCTGCCACACCGGCACCCAGGATCTCGCGGCCCACACCCGGCGTGCCGACATCGTCGTCGCCGCGGCGGGGGTGCCGCACCTGATCACCGCGGACATGGTGAAGCCGGGCGCCGCCGTGCTCGACGTCGGTGTCTCCCGGGTCGACGGGAAGATCGCCGGTGATGTCGCCCCCGGCGTCGGGGACGTCGCGGGCTTCCTCACTCCCAACCCGGGCGGTGTGGGCCCGATGACCAGGGCCATGCTGCTCACCAACGTGGTCGAGGCCGCCGAGAGGCGTGCCCACGAGCGGGGCTGAGGCCGGTTCCCGCGCCTACCGGCCGTCCCTTCGGGGACGGCCGACGGCTCGGGCGGTGCCGGGCGTCTCGGGCAGGACCGGTTCTCCGGGCCCGCCCGGCCCGCTCGGCTCGCTTGTCCGCGAAGCCCCTTCACAAACGGATGAGCTCGCGAGGCCCCTTTACGAGGCCCTGCGGTTCGCGGTGGTGGACGCCGCCGTCTGGGTCTCGGGGGCACCGGCCGCGCGCTGCGGTGGCACCACGGGGGTGGGCCTGACCAGCCCCAGGGCGACGACCTCGTTCGCCAGCCTGGTGCGCCGGTTGGTCCCCTCGGGGATCCGGAACTTCTGGTAGAGGCGCAGGAGGTGCTGTTTGACAGCCGCCTCCGTCACCACCAGATCGTCGGCGATCTCCCTGGCCGTGGCCGGTGCGACGAACGCCTCGTCCGAAAGCGCCGGACGGCACAGCGACGTCAGGACATCAACCTCCCGCCTGGTCAGCTCCGGTGCCGCGGCGCGGCGGAGCTCGACCTCCGGGGCGAAGTCCTCGCGCGGCACTCCGCCGATCCTGCCTCGTGCCGCGCCGAAGGACACCACGTCACCGTCGTCAAGCACCCGCCGGGCGATCGGCCGGCCGTTGACCCGAGTGCCGTTGCGGGACAGGCCCAGGTCAACGACGTACAGGTAGGGCCCGCGCCGGACGAATTCCGCGTGCAGCCGGGAAACACTCGGATCGGTGAGCCGGATGTCCACTCCCCGGCCACGTCCGATCGTCGTGATCTCGGGGCGCAACGGGACCACCTCGCCTGTGTCCTCGATGCGTATGAACGGCCCCTCCACGGCAGTTCCTCCCCAGGTAGCCCGCCGTAACTATTCCTACAGCTCCGGCTTACCCAAACGAGGTGATGGGGAATCGCCTTTGCCAGAAGGAGAATCCTGCGTGAAATTGGTCTGTACCTCTCGGGAGGGTTTCCGCTGCTCACAGGTAGACTTCGGACACAGATAAGCGGAGGAAACACTCATGGCGGACAAGCCCACCAAAGGTCTCGCCGATGTCGTAGCCGCGTCCACAGCGCTCAGTGACATCGACGGTCAGGCCGGTCGCCTCTTCTATCGTGGCTACGACATCCACGATCTGGCAGGCCGCACCACCTTCGAAGAGACCGCCCACCTGCTCCAGTACGGCACCCTTCCCACCCGGGAGCAGCTGTCGACGTACGGTGAGGAACTGGTCCGGGGGCGCACGCTCGGCACGCTCGCCGAGGCCAACATCCCGGAGATCGCGGAGAAGCAGGCCCCCATGGAGGCGCTGCGCACGCTGGTCTCGCTGGCCGGGGGCGACGATCCGGACAAGGACACCAACGCCCCCGAGGCGAACCTGCGCAAGGCCGCCAGGCTGACCGCGCAGCAGCCGATCCTCGTCGCCCGCTACCACGCGGCCAGGACCGGGGCCACCGTCCCCGACCCGGACCCCGAGCTCAGCGTGGCGGCGAACTTCCTCCTCCAGATCACCGGACGCGCCCCCGGTGAGCGCGAGGTCGAGATCTTCGACGCCTGCCTGGTCCTGCACGCCGACCACACGATGAACGCCTCCACGTTCGCCGCCCGCGTCTGCGCCGCGACCCTGTCCGACATGCACTCGGCCGTCGTGGCGGCCATCGGCACCCTCAAGGGCCCCCTGCACGGCGGTGCCAACGAGCAGGTCATGCGCACCCTGGAGTCGCTCGACGCGGGTTCCGTCGCCCAGGCCGTACGGGACAGGCTCTCCGCCGGAGAGAAGATCATGGGCTTCGGGCACCGCGTCTACAAGACCGAGGACCCGCGCGCCACGCACCTGCGCAAGATGTCCCAGGAACTCGGCGAGGCGTCCGGCGACGACACGTACTACCGGATGTCCAAGGAGATGGAGGAGGTCGTCTTCGAGACGAAGGGCCTCTACCCGAACGTCGACTTCTACGCGGCGACCGTCTACCACTATCTCGGCATCCCGACGGACCTGTTCACTCCCGTTTTCTCGGTCAGCCGCATGTCAGGATGGACGGCACACGTCATCGAGCAGCACGCCGACAACCGGCTGATCCGCCCGGACAGCGAGTACATCGGCGAGCGCGACCAGAAGTGGAAGCCGATCGCCGAGCGGTGAGCCGGAGTCAGGTGGTCCGGAGTCAGATGACCCGGAGTGCAGGTGGCCCGGAGTCGGATGACCCGGAATCATGTGAACCGAGATCATGTGAATCGAGATCGGACGGGTCGGAATCGATGAGTCGGAGGCGAGAGCGAGTGGTGGGCCGGTGAACGCGCGAGCGGTGAACGCGAACGAGGAGCGCTGGGGCGCGTACCCGCTGGTGGCGGTCGGCGCGGTCGCCGCCATGGTCTTCGCGGTGCTGCTTGACATGCCCGAGTGGGGCGGTTTCGCCCTCGGCGCCGTCATGACACTGGGAGCGCTGGCCCGGCTGGCCGGAGGCGGGCGGCTCGCCGTGCGCCGGAAGGCGACCGACGCCCTCACCCTCGCGGGCCTCGGAATCGCGCTCATGGTAGGCGGGCTGATCCTCGAATTCCCGGCGCTCATGCCGTTGCGATAGGCGTCTGTGTCGTTGCGACAGGTCGGAGGAACGGGTGCGTCGCGAGGCGATTGGCCCGGTCCGATAGCCTCAACGGCCAGTGAGCCTCAAAAAGGACTGTCTGGCCAATTTAGTTCAGAAGGGGAACCACACGCATGCCCAAGATCAAGGTAGAGGGCCCCGTCGTCGAGCTTGACGGCGACGAGATGACCCGGATCATCTGGCAGTTCATCAAGGACCAGCTGATCCTTCCCTACCTCGACGTCGACCTGAAGTACTACGACCTCGGGATCGAGCACCGCGACGCCACCGACGACCAGGTGACGATCGACGCCGCGAACGCGATCAAGCAGTACGGAGTCGGCGTCAAGTGCGCCACGATCACCCCTGACGAGGCTCGGGTGGAGGAGTTCGGCCTCAAGAAGATGTGGAAGTCCCCGAACGGGACCATCCGCAACATCCTCGGCGGTGTCATCTTCCGCGAGCCGATCATCATGTCCAACGTGCCGAGGCTCGTCCCCGGCTGGACCAAGCCGATCATCATCGGCCGTCACGCGTTCGGCGACCAGTACCGCGCCACCGACCTGAAGGTCCCCGGCGAGGGCAGCCTGACCCTCACCTACACCCCCAAGGACGGCTCGGAGCCGATCGAGCTCGACGTCTACGACTTCCCCGGCCCCGGCATCGCGCTGGCGATGTACAACCTGGACGACTCGATCCGCGACTTCGCCCGCGCCTCCATGCGGTACGGCCTGTCGCGCGGCTACCCGGTCTACCTCTCCACGAAGAACACGATCCTGAAGGCCTACGACGGCCGCTTCAAGGACATCTTCGCCGAGGTCTTCGAGACCGAGTTCAAGGCCGACTTCGACGCCGCCGGGATCACCTACGAGCACCGCCTCATCGACGACATGGTCGCCGCGGCGCTCAAGTGGGAGGGCGGATACGTCTGGGCCGCCAAGAACTACGACGGCGACGTCCAGTCCGACACCGTCGCGCAGGGCTTCGGCTCGCTCGGCCTGATGACCTCGGTCCTGCTCACCCCCGACGGCCGGACCGTCGAGGCCGAGGCCGCCCACGGTACGGTGACCCGCCACTACCGCGAGCACCAGAAGGGCAACCCCACCTCCACGAACCCGATCGCCTCGATCTTCGCGTGGACCCGGGGCCTGCAGCACCGCGGCAAGCTCGACAACACCCCCGCGCTGATCGACTTCGCGGACAAGCTTGAGCAGGTCTGCGTCGAGACCGTCGAGGGCGGTCAGATGACCAAGGACCTCGCCCTGCTGGTCGGCGGCGACGCCAAGTGGCTGACCACCCAGGACTTCCTGGCGGCCCTGGACGAGAACCTGAAGAAGAAGGTGGGCTGACCGGCACCCCACCGGTACCCCGGTGGTCCCCGGTCGTCACCCCGGCCAGGCACCGCCGCCCACAGGAGAAGGGCCGCCCCACGGCGGCCCTTCTCCCGTTTCCCGCCTTCCGCGCGGGATTCCTCCCGCGCGGCCGGTCACGGTGCCGTCGCGGCCCCCAGGACGAGCGAGGCGTCGGCCGGGAGGCCGGGCACGGGGTGCGCCCGCCCGTTGACGGCGTTCACCCTGAAGAGGCCGAGGACGTCGCCCCCGGCCTTGGCGCTCATTCTCACGGCCACCTCGCGGTTGTTCAGCCAGCTCACGACCTCGGCTTCCGCGGGGCGCCCCACCTCGGGGAGCGAGAGCCGCTTGAAGACCCGCCGTGACGTGGCGTCGACGATGTGGAGGCTGTGGAGGTCCTCACCCTTCCCGGCGACGATCGCGGCGGCGTATTTTCCGCCGGGGGAGTCGGCCCAGGCCCCGTAGCGCTCCCGGAGCCAGGTGGCGGCCTTCTCCGCCGGAGACATCTGTCCTGCGGGCACAGATGTCAGGGCGCCGGTCGTGAAGTCGGTGCGCAGCCGCCGCTCGCCGAGGGTGACGGTGAAGTGGCGGCCGTCGGGGGAGACGCTCACCAGCGTGCCGTTCTCGGTGTCGGCGGGGACGAGGACCGGCGACAGGTAGCGCTTCACGCCACTGCCGAGGTCGTGGGCCACGTAGCGTCGCTCCGCCGCGCTGAGGTAGGCGACGCGGTGCCCGTCGCGGCTGATGGCGGGGATGAGCCGCGGGCGCTCCCCCTCGTCCCCGTGCGCGAGGCGCTGGGCGGCGTCGGGGACGCTCAGCGCCGGCTCGCAGGGTTCGCGGCCCTCGCAGGCGGCGAGGCCGGGAGCGGGGCTCTCGGGGCCGCCGGAGGCCAGTGTCAGCGTCCAGCCCGCGCAGGTGACGTCTCCGGCCCGCGCCGGGGGCGCGCCGTCCTCGTCGGGACACGGCCCGGGGACCGCGTAGCGGATCGCCGAGGAGGTCCGCGGGGCCTGCCACGGCACCGGGGTGGCACCCGGCTCGGGACCGCCCGACTCCTGGTCGCCGGGCTCGGGGCTGGAGACCGCTCGTACGGGCTCCTGCGCCTGTGCCGCGTGGGGCTGGTTGCGCTCGCCCAGCGCCGAGTTCCACACCTCGCCCGTCTGGAAGACGGTGAAGGCGGCGACCAGGCCGACCGGGACGAGCGCCGCCGTCACCGCGAGGAGGGCTCCCCGGGCGCGACGGCGCCTGAGCGTACGCATGGACCGGCCGGTGAGGTCGGGGACGGAGGCCTCGCCCGCGGCGTTGGCCATCCTGGTGATCAGACGGCTCTCGCTGCCCTTGGTGAGGGTGTCGACCGCCTCGGCGATCTCCGACTCCACGGTTTTCTCCGGTAGCCCGAGAAGGGAGGCCATCTCCGCGCGGGACCTGCCGTCGTGCAGGCAGGCCACCACGAGGAGCCGCTGCCGGGGTGGGATCCGTACCAGGGCCGTCGGCCCGGCGGCGCTCGGCCGCTGGAGGAAGCGGCGGTAGAGCGCGATCTGGGCGTGCGTGGTGGGGTTCTCCCACAGCGGCGGCGGCCAGGAGAGGGCGACGGTGTGGAAGGAACGCAGGGTGAGGCGAATGGCCTGCTCGTGGCTGCCGGTGAGGAGAAGGGCGGTGCCGACGAGGGAACGCTGATCGCGCTGCACGAACTCGCGATAACCGATATATCGGCGCATGGAAGTTTTTGCTCCGGCTTGCCTGAGGGACGTACAACGGTAGCGATCTAAGCGGCTGGAGCGCCAGATTGGGGTGAATGTCGGAGATTGGGGGGGTGAGGGTGCCTGCCATTTTTCATCGTGACATGGGCGGAAGGCGGGTTGTTACCGGAAGAAATGTGAGGTCACGTCGGGATAACAGGGGGAGAGGGCGGGTCATGGCGCCGTAAAGTTTGCCACGTCGAAGATTACGAGATCGTGGGGACGATGATGCCGGAGATCGCGCCACTGGAAGCGGGAGAGCCGCGCCAGCTCGGGCCGTTCCGCGTTGTCGGGCGGGTCGGCGAGGGCGGGCAGGGCATCGTCTACCTCGGGATCAACGCCGCGGGGGAGCGGGCGGCGATCAAGTTGCTGCACGTGAAGTTCTCCGGCGACGCCATCGCCAGATCCCGGTTCGCCAGGGAGGCGAGGGCGGCCCAGCGGGTCGCCTCGTTCTGTACGGCGGGCGTGATGGACGCCGACCTCGAAGGCGACACCCCCTACATCGCGAGCGAGTACATCGAGGGCAGGTCGCTGCGCGAGGTCGTGGAGGCCGACGGTCCCCTCAGGGGTTCCCCGCTGCAGCGGCTGGCGATCGGCACGGCCACCGCGCTCACCGCGATCCACCACGCCTCGATCGTGCACCGCGACTTCAAGCCGGACAACGTGCTCATCGCGGCCGACGGCCCGAGGGTCGTCGACTTCGGCATCGCCCGCATCCTCGACTCCACCGGCACGATCACCAGCCGGGCCATCGGCACCCCCGCCTACATGGCTCCCGAGCAGATCTCCGGCTCCGAGGTCGGGCCGCACACCGACGTCTTCGCCTGGGGGGCGACCATCGCGTTCGCCGCGACCGGCGAGACGGTCTTCGCCGGAGGCTCGATCGCGGTGGTGCTCAACCGCATCCTCAACCACGAGGTCGACCTCGGCGTGCTGCCGGAGCCGTTGCGCGGCGTGGTGGGTTCGGCGCTGGCCAAGTCACCCGCCACGCGGCCCTCGGCCGACCAGCTCCTGCTCCGGCTGCTCGGCCACCCCGAGACGGTGAACGCCTCGCCCGCGATCCTCACCCAGGGCGCCGAGGTCGCCGTCCCCACGTCACCGTCCCACGACGTGCCTCGGTCTCGTGCCCAGGGCCGTGAACGGGACCGTGCTCAGGGCCATGAGCAGGACCGTGTCCAGGGACATGCCCGCGACGGCGAGCGGGGCCGCGGGCAGGGATACGCCCGTGATGGTGAGCAGGGCCGTGGGCAAGGGCACGCTCGTGACGATGAGCAGGGCCGTGATCGGGGGTATGCCCGCGACGGCGAGCAGGGCCGTGACAACGACGCCACCAGTCCCATGCGCACTCCGACCCCCAGGACGGGCGGCCTCCCGGGCGAGCCGCCCCTCCCGTCCACGGGGTTCCAGGTCCGGTATCCCGCCCAGGACCAGCGCTCCCACCCCGGCCACACTGATCAGAGCGGTCAGAGCGGTCAGACCAGCCAGAGCGGCCAAACCGGCCAGAGTGGTCAGAGCGGTCCAGGGAGCCACACCGGGCCCGGCCAGGGCGAGCGCCGCGCACCCGCCGCGCACGGCGGGCCCTCCCACGTCCCCGCGCCGACGCCCGTGGAGCACCCGGCCTTCCCCGACCACCGCTCCCGGGACCACCGCCCCTCCGAGCCGCACTCCCCGGACCACCGTCCCCCGGAACACCGCTCCCCGGACCGCGTTTCCTGGGATCGTCCTCCGGAGCGGCGCCCGTCGTCCCCCGACCACTGGGACCACCCCTCGTCTCCCGGGTACGGCGACGGCGGCGGGTACGCGGAGCACGCCGGGGAGGTGCCGCCGCCCAGCTGGCAGGCGGCCACGACCCGCGTCGGCCCTCCGGAGACGCTGCGGCGCCCGCGCAGGGGGCGCTGGATCGCCGTGGCCGTGGCCGCGACCGTGGCCGTGCTGCTGGTGGCCGCCGGGGTGGCCGCCCTCCAGTGGTGGCCACGGGCCGGGTCGGAGGACGAGCCGAAGGAGCCCGTCCCCACGACGTTCACCTCCGTGGCGGACAAGGCCGCCGGGACGGGCAGGCTCGTCGTCGGCCTGCGCGACTCCCTGCCCGGTATCGCGCTGAACAGCGAGGGCAAGTGGAGCGGCTTCGAGGTCGACCTGGCCCTTGGGATCGCCAAGGCGCTGGGGGTGCCGGAGAGCGGTGTCACCTTCCGGGCCACCGCCCGTCCCGACCGGCCGAAACTGCTGGCGAACGGTGACGTCGACCTGGTCCTGGCGACGTACTCGATCAACGACACCGACGCCGTCACCTTCGCCGGGCCGTACTATCTCGCCCACGTCGACGCCCTCGTCAAGGACGGCTCGCCGATCGTGACCGTGCGGGGCCTGGAGGGCAGCCGGATGTGCCAACCGGCCTCCAGCGCGGCCGTGGCGGTTCTGCAGGGCGCGGTGGAACAGCTCACGCTGGTTCCCGCCCAGACCTACTCCGAGTGCGTCAACAAGCTGCAGGCCGGTGAGGTCGACGCGATCCCCGGCGACGACCTGCTGCTGGCCGGTTTCGCCAACCGGGAGAGCATCCGCTACAAGCTGCTCGGCCTGAACCTCACCGACGAGCGCTACGCGGTGGCCCTCAAGAGGGGCGACGTACGCACCTGCGAGGCCGTCAAGGGGGCGATCGCCGACCTCTACCGGAGCGGCACGATCCGCAGGCTGCTCGACAAGCACTTCTCCAAGGTCGAGTTCCCCGCGCGGGAGAATGACCTCCCCGCCATGGCCGCCTGCGCCTAATCTCAGCCGGGGCGCTGCTGTGCACCGGGCTCGCGGCCGACACCCCGGCCCTGGCCCTGGCGGGGTGGATGGCGCTGCTCGGTCTCGGTATGGGGCCGATGCTGTCCGGGCTGACCGTGGCCGTCCAGTCCTCGGTCCCGCCCCGGTTCATCGGCACCGCCAGCGCGAACCTGACCTTCTTCCGGCAGATCGGCGGCTCGGTCGCCCTGGCGCTCGCCGGGACCCTGTACACGACCGTGGTCAGGGAGGAGGCGCCCGTCCGCGGGCTGGAGGCCGCCCACGCCGCCACCACCTCGACGGTCGTCCCGTGGCTCGCCGTCGGCGGGGCGCTCGTCGCGCTCGCCGCGCTGGTCCTGCTGCCCGGAGGGCGGATCGGGGCACTCGCCGGACGGCCGTCCGGTGTGGACGGGTAGCATCCGAGCGTCAGAATTCATCCTTCGAGTGGGGGAAGGTCATGGCCCAGACTCCCGTAAAGGTCACCGTCACCGGCGCCGCCGGTCAGATCGGCTACGCGCTGCTTTTCCGCATCGCCTCGGGCCAGTTGCTGGGCGCCGACGTCCCGGTCACGCTGAGCCTCCTGGAGATCCCGCAGGCCGTGAAGGCCGCCGAGGGCACCGCGATGGAGCTCGACGACTGCGCGTTTCCGCTGCTGAGCGGCATCGAGGTCACCGACGACCCGAACGCGGCGTTCAACGGCGCCAACGTCGCGCTGCTGGTCGGTGCCCGTCCCCGCAGCAAGGGCATGGAGCGCGGTGACCTCCTCCAGGCCAACGGCGGCATCTTCGGCCCGCAGGGCAAGGCGATCAACGACAACGCGGCCGGGGACATCCGGGTGCTGGTGGTCGGCAACCCGGCCAACACCAACGCGCTCATCGCCCAGCAGCACGCCCCGGACGTCCCGGCCGAGCGCTTCACCGCGATGACCCGTCTCGACCACAACCGCGCGCTGTCCCAGCTCGCCGCGAAGCTCCAGGTCCCGGTCACCGAGATCAAGAAGATGACCATCTGGGGCAACCACTCCGCCACCCAGTACCCCGACCTCTTCCACACCGAGGTCGGCGGCAAGATCGCCGCCGAGCTGGTCGACGAGACCTGGCTGCGTGACACCTTCATCCCCACCGTCGCCAAGCGCGGCGCCGCGATCATCGAGGCCCGGGGCGCGTCCTCGGCCGCCTCGGCCGCCAACGCGGCGATCGACCACGTCTTCGACTGGGTCAACGGCACCGCCTGGACCTCGGCCGCGATTCCCTCCGACGGCTCGTACGGCGTGCCCGAGGGCCTCATCTCGTCCTTCCCCGTGGCCTCGCGCGACGGCAAGTGGGAGATCATCCAGGGCCTGGAGATCGACGCCTTCTCCCGTGAGCGCATCGACGCCACGGTGCGCGAGCTGGAGGAGGAGCGTTCCGCGGTGCGCGAGCTCGGCCTGATCTGAGCCGTCACGCGAGCGCTGGTTCGAGTTGTCACGCGGACGTCGGCCCGAGGTTTCGTACGAACTCCGTCTGAGCCGTCACGCGGACGCCGCGGCCTGAGTCGTACGAGCTCCGTCTGAGCCGTCACGCGAACGGGGCCCCGCACGCCGGGGCCCCGTTCGCGTTCCCGGCCTTTCGCCGCGCGGGCGGCGGCGGGAAGCCTCCCCGCCCTTTCGCCGCGTGGGCCGGGGTGGGAAAAGGCGGCGTGTCGATCGTCGCGGAGCGGCGTGACCCGGCGTTCAATGATCACTTGTGGTCGGGGGATCGGGGTTCAGGGAGCACGCCGCGGCGCGGATCGTCGCCGGGGTGATCTGTCTCGTGCTCGTGGCGGCACCGCGTGGGGCGCTCGCCTCGCCCGAGGACGACGCCTGGGGCGGTGCCGACCTGTCGGTGCGGCTGACGGTCTCCCCGAAGCGCGCGCAGCCGGGGCAGTCGCTGACCTACCGGGCCGAGGTGCGCAACGACGGTCCCGGGGACGCCGTGCTCCCGCTGCTCACCGTACGGCTGCCCGAGGAGGTGGCGGTGATCGGTGTCAACGTCGCCGAGTGCCTCCCCGGCGCCGTGGCCGGAGAGGTGCTCTGTCCCTCGACGAAGGACGTCCTGGCCGGGCAGACCGGCGAGGTGACGATCGTCGGGCTGGTGAGGTCCGGCGCGCGGGGACCGCTGGAGGCGAGCGCGACGCTCTCCTCCGAGGTCGTGGACGACGACGAGACGGACAACTCCTCCGAGACGCTGACTGAGGTGGACGAGGGTACGGACCTGGCGGTCAGGCTGTCGCGTGCGACGCGGGCGGGCCGCCTGGTGACCGTGGCCGCGGTGGTGCGCAACCGCGGGCCGAGGCGCGTCCACGACGCCGGGGTCCTCTTCGACACCGGTGGCGCGCGCCTCATGTCGGCGAGGGGCGCGCGGTGCGACTCCCACCCCGCCTACGTCGGGTGCAGGCTTCGTACGGTCGGGGCGGGCAGGCGGGTGAGCTTCATGCTCGCCTTCGTGGCCCGCGCGCACGCGCCCCGGGCCGAGGCGACCGTCTACTCCCTCCGGCTGGGCGACCGCCGCCCGGCCAACAACACGGCCCGCTTCAGCCTGAGGTAGACATGCCCGCCCGGCCCGGCCGCAGGTCTCCGGAGCAGGAGCCGCGGACCGGGCCGGGGCGGGGCGGGGTCAGCCGCGCAGGGCGGCCCAGGCGTCGGCGACGACGTCGCGGATCGACGGGTGCTCGGGCTTCCAGCCGAGCTCGCGCTGGATCCTGTCGGGCGAGGCCACCAGCACGGCCGGGTCACCGGCGCGGCGCTCGCGCACGACCGCGGGGATCTCGTGGCCGGTGACCTCGCGGCAGACCGACAGCACCTCCTGGACCGAGAAACCCGTCCCGCTGCCCAGGTTGTAGATCTTGTGCTCGCCCGCCGAGCAGGCGTCCAGCGCCAGCAGGTGGGCCCCGGCGAGGTCGGACACGTGGATGTAGTCGCGTACACATGTGCCGTCCGGAGTGGGGTAGTCCGTGCCGAACACGCTGACCGACTCGCGCCCGCCGAGTGCGACGGCGAGGATGTTAGGGATCAGGTGGGTCTCCACGGTGTGACGCTCGCGGTAGACCCTGCCGTCCCTCGCGGTGTAGGCGCCGCCCACGTTGAAGTAGCGCAGGCTCACCGCGGCCAGGCCGTACACCCCGGCGAACGCGCTCAGCGCGGTGTCGACCGCGAGCTTGGACGCGCCGTAGGGGTTGGTCGGCCGGGTCGGGTCGGTCTCCCTGATCGGGGAGCGCTCCGGCTCGCCGTACGTCGCGGCGGTGGAGGAGAAGACGATCCGCCCCACCCCCGCGCCCCGCATGGCGTCGAGCAGGGCCAGGGTGCCGCCGAGGTTGTGCGCCCAGTAGAGGCCCGGCCGCTCCACGGACTCGCCGACCAGGGATTTCGCCGCGAAGTGCAGGACGCCGTCCATGCCCTCCAGCAGGGCGGCGGCCTCGGTGACGGACCCCTCGACGAAGCGGGCGCCCGGCGGCACCGCGTCGGCGTGGCCGGTGGAGAGGTCGTCCAGCACGGTGACCTCGTGGCCCGCCTCGACGAGTTGCGCCGCCACGACCCCGCCGATGTATCCGGCGCCTCCGGTGACGAGCAGCTTCACGGAGCCTCCTGTTTGATGATGTTTATACTTGTTGACTTTTGTAAGTCTATCGCCAGCATATGCTGGCACATCAAATATCGGCCACCGCCGGAACGGCCGACCGCCATGACGGAGACGATCTCGTGAACAGCGTCCTGGCGAACATCGCCCTGGTCATGCTCTTCGTACTGATCGGGGGATTCTTCGCCGCGGCGGAGATGGCCATGGTCTCCCTCAGGGAGAGCCAGGTCAGGCGGCTCGACACCCAGGGCCGCAGGGGGGCCAGGGCGGCCAAGCTCGCCCGCGACCCCAACCGCTTCCTGTCCGCGGTGCAGATCGGCGTCACCGTGGCGACCATGCTCTCGGCCGCCTTCGGCGCCGACACCCTCGCCAAGGACCTCATCCCCGTGGTGACCGGCTGGGGGGTGCCGGAGGCCGTGACGGCCCCGCTCTCCCTGGTACTGGTGACGCTGGCGATCTCGTACGCCTCGCTGGTCCTCGGCGAGCTGGCCCCCAAGCGGATCGCCCGGCAGCGCGCCGAGGGGATCTCCCTGCTGGTCGCGCCGTTCCTCGACCGGATGGCCGCGCTGTCGCGGCCGATCATCTGGGCGCTGTCCAAGTCCACCGACGGGGTCGTCAAGCTGCTCGGCGGCGACCCCGACGCCGACCGCGAGGAGATCTCCACCGAGGAGCTGCGCGACATGGTGGTGGGCCACCATGAGCTCACCGCCGACGAGCGCCACCTGATCGGGGAGGTCTTCGCGGCGGGCAAGCGGCAGCTCCGCGAGGTGATGCTGCCCCGTACCGAGGTGGAGTTCATGTCCGCCGACACGCGGCTGGCCGAGGCGGCGATCCTGGCCGCGGCCATGCCGCACTCCCGCTTCCCCGTCTACCGCGACTCCTACGATGACATCGTGGGCTTCGTCCACATCCGCGACCTGCTCGACCCGGTGCTGACCGGGTCCATCGAGCCGATCAGCGAGCTGGTGCCGATCCGCCCGGTCAAGCTGGTCCCCACCAGCAAGCGGCTGATGGCCACGCT
This sequence comes from Streptosporangium sp. H13245, assembly GCF_055690525.1. Classification (NCBI taxonomy): domain Bacteria; kingdom Bacillati; phylum Actinomycetota; class Actinomycetes; order Streptosporangiales; family Streptosporangiaceae; genus Streptosporangium; species Streptosporangium sp. H13245. The sequence goes on from NZ_JBSZKT010000013.1 coordinate 153,465, forward strand.
GTCGGAGATGCGCAGGGAGGGACACCACCTGGCGATCGTGGTCGACGAGTACGGCGGCACGGCGGGCATCGTCACCCTGGAGGACCTCGTCGAGGAGCTGATCGGCGACATCCGCGACGAGCACGACGTGGCGGACGAGCACGTCGCGCTGCCCGCAGGGGAGGTCGAGCTCGACGGGCTGGCCAACCTCGACGAGGTGGCGACCGAGAGCGGCATCCGCCTGGCCGACGGCCCGTACGAGACCCTCGGGGGGTTCGTCATGTGGGCGCTCGGCCACCTTCCGGCGCTGGGGGAGCGGGTGGAGATCCCCGGGTTCGACCTGACGGTCACCGACCTGGACGGCCGCAGGGTCTCCCGGGTCAGGATCAAGCGGAGCGCGCCGCGTTCGGAGGCACCGCCCGCTCCCGACAGCTGACGGGCGCGGACGTACCGGCCGCTTCGGGCGGCTGACGGGGGCGCGTCGCTTTTGGACGTACCGGCTCCGGCAGCCGACGGGTGCGTGTCGCGCCCGGAGGCGCTGACCGCTGACCGTGGCGACCCGCGTTGCCGAGGTGCTGTGATCAAGGTGTCGTCGTCGGGGTGCCGGAATTGACGCGCCAACCACTCCCGGCAGCTGACAGAATTGGCTGTTATGGCCAGTCCTCGTGTCCTGTCGGGAATCCAGCCCACCGCAGACTCCTTCCACCTGGGAAACTACCTCGGCGCCATCAGGCAGTACGTCGCCATGCAGGAGGGCTACGACGCCTTCTACTGCGTCGTCGACCTGCACGCGATCACCGTGGACTACCAGCCGGAAGTGCTGCGCAGGCGTTCCAGGGTCGCCGCGGCCCAGCTCTTCGCCGCCGGTCTCGACCCCGAGCGCTCCACGGTCTTCGTGCAGAGCCACGTCCGTGAGCACACCGAGCTGGCCTGGGTGCTGATCTGCCTCACCGGGATGGGCGAGGCCGGGCGGATGACCCAGTTCAAGGACAAGGCGGCCAAGGCCGGTGAGAGCTCGGCCAGCGTCGGGCTGTTCACCTACCCGATCCTGCAGGCGGCCGACATCCTGCTCTACCAGGCCAACCGGGTGCCGGTCGGTGCCGACCAGAAGCAGCACCTGGAGCTGACCCGCGACCTCGCGCAGCGCTTCAACCACCGCTTCGGCGAGACCTTCACGCTGCCCGAGCCGCACATCGTCAAGGGGGTCGAGAAGATCACCGACCTTCAGGAGCCCACGGCGAAGATGTCGAAGTCCTCCTCCTCGCCCGCCGGGATCCTGGACCTGCTGGAGCAGCCGGGGCCGCTCCGCAAGAAGATCATGCGTGCGGTCACCGACACCGGCTCCGAGGTCCTCGCCGACGACGAGAACAAGCCCGGCGTCACCAACCTGCTGCGCATCCAGTCCGCGCTGAGCGGCGTCCCGATCCCCGAGCTGGAGGCCCGCTACGCCGGGCAGGGGTACGGCACGTTCAAGAAGGACGTGGCCGAGCTCGTGGTCGACACCTTCACCCCGATCCGCGAGCGCACCGAGAAGCTGCTCGCCAACGAGGCCGAGCTCGACCGGATGCTCGCCATCGGGGCCGTCCGGGCCCGCGCGGTGGCCGCCGAGACCATGGCCAGGGTGCGCGACCGGGTGGGGTTCCTGCCCACTTCGTGATCTTCCGTCGCGGCCCGCGCGGGGTTCTCTCCGGGCCGCGACGCCTCCCGTACGGGCTCCGGCGGGGTTTCGCGGGGTGCGGCGGCAGGGCTTCCGCCTCGCCCGGTGGTCTCCGGTCCGCTCCGTGGTCTCCCGTGTACGCACGGCTGCTTTTTCGTCGCCGTCCACGATCGGGACGGCGGTGATTGGGTAGGGGGCGCACGTGACAAGCGTGCTCGAACGTATCCAATCGGCCCGGGAGCGATTCGGCAGGACGCTCGGCGCGGCCCGGATCAGGTGGCACTGGCTCGACCACCTGGTCAGGACCTTCCAGCGCTACCAGATCCAGTCCGGTGACCGGCTCGCGGGAGCGGTCAGCTACTTCGCCTTCCTGTCGTTCTTCCCGATCGTCGCGCTGGCCTTCGCGGTCTTCGGCTACTTCCTCTCCGTCAGGCCCGACGCCATCGTGACCCTGCAGACGGCGATCAACCAGTATCTGCCCGGCCTCGCCGAGAGGCTGCCGATCCAGCAGATCGCCGGGTCCAGGACCAGCGCCGGGATCATCGGCCTGCTCGGCCTCCTCTACGCCGGGCTCGGTGCGATCGACGCCCTGCGCGGCGCGCTGCGCGAGATCTCCATGACGACCGAGGCGCCGCTCAACTTCGCCCTCGCCAAGCTGAGAGACCTGGCCGCGCTCGTGCTCGTCGGTACCACGATGGTGGCGTCGGTGCTGGTCGCCGGTTTCGCCACCCAGGCCAGCGGGGTCGTGGCCGAGTGGTTCGGGCTGTCGGGGTCGCCGGTGGCCACCGTCACGATCTGGCTGGCGGGGCTGGCGGTCAGCGTGCTCACCGACGTCGTCGTCTTCCTGATCATCCTGCGCTGGCTGGGCCGGTCCAGGCAGCCGCTGCGGGTGCTGCTGCGCGGAGCCCTGCTCGGCGCGGCCGGTTTCGCCCTGCTCAAGCAGCTCGCCGTGCTGATCCTCTCGGGCACCCTGAACAATCCCGTCTACGGGGTGTTCGCCGTGGTGGTCGGCCTGCTGGTCTGGATCAACTTCTCGGCCCGGGTGATCATGTACGCCGCCGCCTGGACCGCCACCGCCTCCCTCGGCCCCCCGCCCGACCCCACTCCGGTCCCGGCGACCGCCATCCGCGCCTGAGAACCCGGCGGGCACGCTCGTCCCGGATCAGGAGCCGCAGGGACCGGAGTGGGGCGAGCCACCGGGATCGGGCGGGCCGTCGCGGCGGGGCCGTCCGTACCGTCCAAATGGTCACTCCGGTCGCACGTACCGCCCGGAGCGGTCGCTCCGGGCGGTGGGCGGCACCGTCAGCGCGCCCGGCGGGAGCGCCTCCGCAGGCCGTACGCCAGCCAGGTCAGGCCGCCGAGCAGGGCGGCGCCGAGGGCGTAGTACCCGGCCGGGATGCCCTCGTCGGCGGGCCGGGAGGCCGCGGCCGGGTCCTGCGCGGAGACGGGGGCCCGGACCGCGGGTGTCGCCGGGACGTTGGGAGCGGCGGGCGCGGTGGGCAGCGGGGCGGGATCGGGGATCGGGTCGACCAGCTTTCCGACCGGGACGACCTTGCCGCGGTTGGCGAAGCCCCAGTCGAGCAGGTCGGCGACCTCCTCCCAGAAGTAGCCGTCGTGACGCATGATCGACACGATGACGGTGTGGCCGTCGCGCTTGGCCGCGCCGACGAAGCTGCCCAGGGCCTTGGAGGTCCAGCCGTTCTTGACGCCGATCATGCCCTTGTAGCGCCAGAGCAGCTTGTTGTGGTTGCCGATCTCGTAGTAGCCCTTGGGCGCCGGGAACTTATCGGTCTTTGTGCTGATATATCGCCGAAAATCGGCGTTGGCCAGTCCGGCGCGGGCGATCAGCGCCAGGTCGTAGGCCGAGCTGCTCTGGCCGGGCTTGTCCAGCCCGCTCGGGGTCTTGGCCACCGTGTCGAACGCCTGCAGCCGCTTGGCCTCGGCGTTCATGTCCGCCAGGGTCGCGGTGAGGCCGCCGTTGGCCTCGGCCAGCGCCATCGCGCAGTCGTTGCCCGAGACCAGCATCAGCGCCTTGAACAGGTCCTCGACGGTGTAGATGGGCTTGGGGACCAGGCCGACCGCGCTGCCCTCCTCGTTCACCGCGCGCCTGCTCGGCCTGATCTTCCGGTCCTTGTCCAGCTTCGGGATCAGGGTGAGGGCGGTCAGCGCCTTCAGCGTGCTCGCGGGAAGGTAGCGCCCGTGGGCGTCCTTGGCGGCCAGCACCTCGCCGGTCTCGGCGTCGGCGACCACGTACGCCTTCGCGGCCGTCTTGGGAGGGCCCTTCACGCCCTCGGGGACGATGAGGCCCCGCCCGCCGAGCCGGGTGCCGCCGACCGGCTCCTTCTCGCGGTGCGTGCGCGGGCCCGCCTGTGGACCGGCACCTACGGACGAACCTGTTCGTCCGTGCGCCGGAACGGCACCCGTGCGCAGGTCCAGCGGGCCGGTGGCGGGCACGTCCGCGACCCGGGCCTGTGCGGGCGCGCCAAGGAGGGCGGTCGCCGCGAGCAGCACCCCGACGGGCGCGACATGTTTGATCCCCATGATGATCTCAGGGTAGCTTCGTACCGGTTCGCATGGAGTTACAGGTGCCCTGACCAGCTACGTGCCACTCAGCGGAATACTGAACATCATGCAAATAACGCGAAAGATCGCCGCTTTTCTGATCGGCCTTGCCGCTTTCATGATCTTCGAATGGATCACCCTTGGCTTCAATCTCGCGGACGGCCATCCGACGGCCTTCTACGTGGTCCACGGAATCCTGATCGGCGTCAACATCGTGCTGGCGGTCGCGCTCGGGGTGATCGGCCTCCGCGGCCTGGCGCGGCGTGACCGCCGTTCTCCCGTGTAGCCCGGCGGCCTCCTGCCCTTCCGCGCGGCGCCGCTGTCCGGCGGCCTCCTACGCGGTCCGGCGCAGCGTGACCAGCGTCCTCCGGTGCAGCTCGGCGGCCTCCTCAGCGGAGTCGCCGATGCTGGTGAACCCGAGCTTGCCGTACTTCGTGATCCCGCCCAGCATGTGCAACACGTTCCCGGTGCGTCTCTCGCGGTCGAAGCCGAGGCCCTCGTCGTGGACCAGCTTGACCACCTCCCCGGGCGGACGGCCCCGGAGGGCGGGCGCGGCGCAGTTGTCCGTCGCCACGTAGTGCTTCGGCCGTCCCGCGTGCACGAGCGTGTGGCTCTCCGGGTCGTACGACGCGCCGGTGGTCAGGAGGGCGGCGCCGAACGGGTGGGTGGTGCCGCCGATGCGCAGGTTGATCTCGCACATCAGCGTCCGGTAGCCACCGTCGGTCTTGACGGCGAAGAAGTCGATGCCGAACAGCCCCACCACCCCGCGGCCCGCGAGGATCCTGGCGATCCGCTCGGCGTGCGCGCCCAGCTCGGCCCGGTACTCCTGCCGGGCGGGAAAGCTGCAGCCCTGGTAGACGTCGCCGTTGGGGCCGCCAAGAACCTGTTCGTGGGTGGCGACCACGTCGTACGCGCCGCCGGGGGTGATCCGCGCCAGCGCGCTGGGGGAGTGCAGGGGCCGGTCCTCGATGAACTCCTCGATCACCGCTCCCCGCTCGGCGACCTTCTCGGCGAACGTCGTCCAGCTCTCGTCCGACGCGGAGAAGCTCGTGGGGCAGGAGGCGAGCGGCCGGTCGTCCTTGGTCACGATGGCGTTGCCGAGCCCCGAGTAGCTGTTGTTGAGCTTGACCATCAGCCTGCTCGTGGGACTCATCGCGCGGGCGGCGTGCTCCACCTCGATCAGCGAGCGCAGGTCGCCGAAGCCCCTGACCAGCGGTACCCCGGCCTCGTCGCCGATCACGCGCCCGCCGCTCTTGGAGCCCAGGTGGGCCAGGGAGGTGGCGGGGCCGTACACCGGCAGGGAGAGGATCCCGGCCAGGCGCTCCTCGTACTCGCTCACCACGAACGGCACCATCCACGCGGGCCTGCCGTCCCTGTCGTTCACACCGGAGGACCTGTCGTTCCCGCCGGAGGGGTCGTCGCCGAGGGCGGCGCGGATGCGCGCGATCGCGTCCGGGCGGCGCAGCAGCGCCTCGGTGAGCGGGTGCGTGTCGGGATCATCCAAACTGATCATTTGCAGGCGCGTGCGGGCCTCGTCCGGGTCGTCGAGGAAGCCCAGGTAGTAGTCCACGACCGCGCTGTCCACCGGCATCGAGGTCAGGTAGACGACCTCGACTCCGGGCTTCCTCAGGGTGAGGAGGAGGAACATCAGCCGCTCCTCGTAGCAGAGCGCTCCGGTGATCCTGCGCAACTCATCCTGGGGAAGCGACAACGAGGGAAGGACCACAAGGGTGCCCTCGTCCGGTTCGAATATGCTCAAACGCGACTGCCTCTCCCCGAATGGGATGTTAGTGATCATGTGAGGAGTGAAACACGCATTCCTCCTGTTTACATCACTCCGCCGGGTTCGATGACCGGCACCTGAGGTCACGTAAATTGCCAGGTCGGCGATGTTTGGAAACGGGTTGGGAGTGACCGCCCCCTGGACCTGCCCTCACCCGACCCGACCATCGTCTCATAGTCAATTTGGGCTATCTTTCCTGGTCCTCCCGGGGCGGAAGGTGTACGAGTGGGGCATGGGGTGACAAAACATTTGGCCTAGATGTCGGCGAGCTGCTCGGGGGGAGAGATAAAGTCGTTGTCATCGCCAACGCGGCGGCTTCCCCGGGCCACCGGCCTGCCGTTTCCGCGTCGGTGACCACCAGTCCGTGCTGATGCGGCCCGTGAGAACCCACTCCGGCCCGTCGGTGCGGCGATCGCTTTTTTTCGAGACTGCCTCATGGGTTTCGAGATCCTGGGCAGTGGCACGGTGCGTCGAGGATCCAGGCCCGCCGGCGCGGATGGGACGGTGAGCAATGCGGGGGCGTAATTTGCGGGGAGAACTCGACACGTTCCTCGCCGGTCGCGAGCAGGAGCTCATCAACTTCCGCCGAGACCTGCACATGCATCCCGAGCTCGCGTTCGCCGAATACCGCACGACGCAGCGCGTCGCCGAGCGCCTGACCGCCGCGGGGCTGGTCCCCTCGGTGCTGCCGCGCGGCACCGGCCTGCTCTGCGACGTCGGCAGCGGCGACGGCCCGACCGTGGCGCTGCGGGCCGACATCGACGCGCTGCCCGTGCCGGACGAGAAGGACGTCTCCTACAGCTCGACGGTCCCCGGCGTGTGCCACGCCTGCGGCCACGACGTGCACACCACGATCCTGCTCGGCACCTCGCTCTTCCTCGCCCAGCAGGCCGAGGCGGGGCTGCTGCCCGGCCGGGTCCGGCTGATCTTCCAGCCCGCCGAGGAGCTTCCCGGCGGCGCGCTGGAGGTCATGGCCTCGGGCGGCATCAGCGGTGTCGACCGCATCTTCGGCCTGCACTGCGACCCCCGCCTGGACGTCGGCAAGGTCGGCCTCAAGGCCGGTCCCATCACCTCGGCCTGCGACAGGGTCACGATCCGGGTGAGCGGTCCCGGCGGCCACACCGCCCGGCCGCACCTCACCGCGGACCTCGTCTTCGCGCTCGCCAAGATCCTCACCGAGCTGCCCGCCGCGCTCTCGCGCCGGATCGACCCCCGTTCCTCGCTCAGCCTGGTCTGGGGCCGGGTCGAGGCGGGCTCGGTGGCCAACGCCATCCCGGACGACGGCGTCGCCGAGGGCACCGTGCGCTGCCTGGACGAGGCGGCCTGGCACGCGGCCCCCGACATGATCAAGTCGCTGCTGGAGTCGGTCGCCGGCGCGTACGGCGTCGAGGCCGAGATGGACTACGTGCGCGGCGTGCCGCCGGTGGTCAACGACAAGGTCAGCGTGCAGATGCTGGCCGAGGCCGCGGAGGGCGTGCTCGGCGAGGGCGCCCCCGTGCCGACGGAGCAGAGCCTGGGCGGCGAGGACTTCGGCTGGTACCTGGAGTCCATCCCCGGCGCGTTCGCCAGGCTCGGCACCCGCGAGCCGGGTTCCGCGCACCTGGCCGACATCCACCAGGGCACCTTCGACGTGGACGAGAGCGCCATCGGCACCGGGGTGCGTTTCCTGGCGGCGACCGCGCTGACGGCCCTGTGGGAGGGGCAGCGTCCCGTCGCGGGCGAGGCCCTCATGGCCGTGAACGCTGACAACTAGCGCGTTCCTGACATCTAGTCAGCTGAAAAGTCCGGACATATCCTGAGGAACCAGTCGACGACTCCCGAAGAAGGTCGTCGACTGCCGGGCGGACCTGCCAACGCCAGGCCGTGGCGGACGTCCGGAGCTACCGACAGGTAACCATGTCCGGTTTTTGGGTCACAAGGTGGCCTGAGCTGGATAACGGACCTGTTGCGGACTCATGCGTTGGTTTGGTCAACCCTGATGGACCAACTATCTTCCGTGCAGGGTTGCCGTGCGTCTCTTCGCGCGTGCACTGAAACGCGAAGGGAGTCCATCTTGCTTCAGAACCGATTCGGCAAGCTGGCCGCGACCGCACTGGCGGGCAGCATGCTCATGGGAGCTGCCGCGTGTGGTGGAAGCGAGGAACCGACCACGTCGGCCGCACCGAGCGGGGCCGCCAGCAGCGAGGCGCCGGCGGCGACGGGACCGAAGGTCGGTCTCGCGTACGACATCGGCGGGCGTGGTGACCAGTCGTTCAACGACTCCGCGGCGGCGGGCCTCGACAAGGCCAAGGCCGAGCTGGGCCTGGCCGAGGTCAGCGAGCTGGAGGCCGGGAACGGCGAGACCGAGGCGGCCAAGGAGGAGCGGCTCCGCCTGCTCGCCGACGGCGGCTTCAACCCGATCATCGCCGTGGGCTTCGCGTACTCCAACCCGGTGAAGAAGGTCGCGACCGAGTTCCCGGACGTCAAGTTCGCGATCGTCGACGACGCCGCGGCCGTCGCGCCCAACATCTCCAACCTCCTCTTCGCCGAGCACGAGGGTTCCTTCCTGGTCGGCGCCGCGGCGGCGCTGAAGAGCAAGAAGAACCACGTGGGCTTCGTCGGCGGCGTGCAGGTGCCGCTGATCAACAAGTTCGAGGCCGGGTTCGCCGCGGGCGCCAAGGCGGTCAAGTCGGATGTGAAGATCGAGGTCAAGTACCTCACCCAGCCGCCGGACTTCACCGGCTTCAGCGACCCGGCCAAGGGCAAGACCGCGGCCGAGGGCATGTTCGACGCGGGCGCCGACGTGGTCTACCAGGCCGCGGGCGGTTCCGGTGGCGGCGTCTTCGAGGCCGCCAAGGCCGCCAAGGGCCTGGCCATCGGCGTCGACTCCGACCAGGCGAAGACCGCCGCCCCCGAGCTGCAGAGCGTCATCATGACCTCCATGCTCAAGAAGGTCGACGTCGCCGTCTTCGACTTCCTGAAGAGCTTCACCACCAACGCGGTGAAGTCGGGCAACACGATCTACGACCTCAAGGCCAACGGCGTCGACTACTCCACCACCGGTGGCCAGGTCGACGACATCAAGGCCAAGCTCGACGAGTACAAGCAGAAGATCATCTCCGGTGAGCTCACCGTTCCGGACAAGACCTCCTGACCTGGTACTAATGAGGGGCCCGGTGGACATTTCCCCCGGGCCCTTTTCTCCTCTCTGACCACCACGTTCCGTATCGGGGCATCCGTACGGAGGAGGCCGTCATCAGCACCTCGGCACCGGCCGTCGAACTCTCGGGCATCACAAAACGATTCCCCGGCGTCGTCGCCAACCGCGACATCTCCCTTTCCGTGCGGCAGGGGCACGTGCACGCCGTCGTCGGCGAGAACGGCGCGGGCAAGTCCACCCTCATGAAGATCCTGTACGGCATGCAGCGCCCGGACGAGGGGCAGATCCGCGTCAACGGCAAGGACGTGAGCTTCCGCTCCCCCGCGGAGGCGATCGCCGTGGGCATCGGCATGGTCCACCAGCACTTCATGCTGGCCGACAACCTGACCGTCCTGGAGAACGTGATCCTCGGCAGCGAGCCCCGCAAGGGCGGGATCGCCCTCGACTTCGGCACCGCGCGAAGCAGGATCCGCGAGATCTCCGACTCGTACGGCCTCGGCATCGACCCCGACGTCACCGTCGAGGACCTGGGCGTCGGGGCCCGCCAGCGGGTGGAGATCCTGAAGGTCCTCTACCGGGGCGCCCGGATCCTCATCCTGGACGAGCCGACCGCCGTGCTCGTACCGCAGGAGGTCGAGGAGCTCTTCGCCAACCTGCGCGAGCTGGTCCGCGAGGGGCTGACGATCATCTTCATCTCGCACAAGCTGGACGAGGTGCTCTCGGTCGCCGACGCCATCACCGTCATCCGGCGCGGCACGACCGTGGCCAGCGTGGATCCCAAGGACGTCACCGCCAGGCAGCTGGCCGAGCTGATGGTCGGCAGCGAGCTGCCCAGCCCGGAGACCCGCGAGTCCACGGTCACCGACGTGGTGGCGCTGTCGGTGCGCGGCCTGACCGTCCACTCGGCCGAGGACCGCCGCGTCGTGGACGACGTCACCTTCGACATCCGCAAGGGTGAGGTGCTCGGCGTCGCCGGGGTCGAGGGCAACGGCCAGGCAGAGCTGGTCGAGGCCATCATGGGCATGCGCGCGGCCGAGGGCGAGATCCGCCTCGGCGAGCACGACATCTCCGCCTGGACGACACTGCGCCGCCGCGAGGCGGGCATCGGCTACATCCCCGAGGACCGCCACCGGCACGGCCTGCTGCTTGAGGCCCCGCTCTGGGAGAACCGGATCCTCGGCCACCAGACCCGGCGGCCCAACGTCAAGGGTCCCTGGATCGACCGCGCGGGCGCGCGCGAGGACACCCGGCGCATCGTCGAGGCGTACGACGTCAGGACCCCGGGCATCGACGTGGACGCCGCGGCCCTGTCCGGCGGCAACCAGCAGAAACTGATCGTCGGCCGGGAGATGAGCGGGGAGCCCGTCTTCCTGATCGCGTCCCACCCGACGCGCGGCGTCGACGTGGGCGCCCAGGCCGCGATCTGGGACCACCTGCGCGCGGCGCGTGCCGCGGGCCTGGCGGTCCTGCTGATCTCGGCCGACCTCGACGAGCTCATCGGCCTGTCGGACACCCTGAAGGTGATCCTGCGCGGCCGGATCGTCGCCGAGGTCGATCCCAAGGACGTGACACCCGAGCGGCTCGGTTCGGCCATGACGGGTGCGGGAGAGGCGGCATGAACACCCACGTAGACGGGCGCGGGAGAGGTGGCATGGACCCCCACGCAGACGGGTGCTGGAGAAACAGCATGAACACCCACGCAGACGGGTGCCGGAGAGACGGTATGAACACCTACACGTCGCACACGCCCCCCGGGACGCGCGGATGAGCCAGGAGAAGTCCACCTTCACCGACCGGCTGCTCGGGCGGGTCTCGCCGACGGGGCTGCTCTCGCTCGTCGCCCCGCTCGTCGCCATCGTGTTCGCCGCGCTGATCACCATGGTCATCCTGGCGATCACCGGCGCCCCGCCGCTCGACACGCTGGCCGTCATGGGCGAGTACGGCATCCGGCCGCGCTCGATCGTGCTGACCCTGAACTACGCGACGACCTACTACCTGTCCGCGCTCGCGGTGGCGATCGGGTTCAGGATGAACCTCTTCAACATCGGCGTCGACGGCCAGTACCGCCTGGCGGCGCTCACCGCCGCGGCCGTCGGCGGCGCGGTCGTCCTGCCGGGCCCGCTGCACGTCGCGCTGATCATCTTCGTCGCCATGCTGGTCGGCGCGGGATGGGCGGCGATCGCCGGGCTGCTCAAGGTGCGGCGCGGGGTGAGCGAGGTCATCTCCACGATCATGCTGAACGCCATCGCCACCGCGCTCGGCTCCTGGCTGCTCAACAAGGAGCGCCTCGCGGTCGAGATCGCGGGCAGCAACAACATCGGCACGAAGCCGATCGGCCCCTCCGGCCAGGTGCCCGGCATGGAGATCATCCCCGGCACCCAGACGAAGGTGTTCGGCCTGATCATCCTCGCGGTCGTGATGGGCGTCCTCTACCACGTGGTGATCAACCGGACCCGCTTCGGCTTCGACCTGCGCGCCACCGGCCGCTCGGAGACGGCCGCGGTGGCCAGCGGCGTCAACGTCAAGCGGATGATCCTCATCTCGATGATCTTGTCCGGTGCGGCGGCCGGCCTGGTCGGCATGCCGCAGCTGCTCGGGGCCTCCTACAGCTATGCCCTGGACTTCCCGCCGGGTCTCGGCTTCATCGGCATCGCGATCGCGCTGCTCGGCCGCAACCACCCGGTCGGCATCGCGTTCGGCGCCCTGCTGTGGGCCTTCCTCGAAGCCTCGGCGGGCATCCTGCAGGTCATGAAGATCTCCCCGGACATCGTCACCATCATGAAGGGCACGATCGTGCTCGCGGTGATCATCGCCTACGAGCTGGTCCACCGCTACCAGATCTCCGCCGAGCAGCGCCGGGTGAGTCGCCAGCTGGCGAGCGCCACCCCGACCAGGGAAGGAACGCCGGCATGAGCCAGGGTGCCCTCACCACACCGGAGGCTCCCTTCCTGGAGCCGAAGACCCCCGCCCGCAGGTTCAGGGTCACCTGGCGGGTCCTGCTGCTCGGTCTCGGCGCGCTCGTCCTGCTGCTCTCGTTCGCGCGGACCGTCACCGGCGCGGTCGACCTCACCTCGGCGGGCGCGATCAACGCGTCCATCGCGCTGGCCGTGCCCATCGGCCTGGCCGCCCTCGGTGGCCTGTGGTCCGAGCGGGCCGGAGTGGTCAACATCGGCCTCGAAGGCATGATGATCCTGGGCACCTGGTGCGGTGCCTGGGGCGCCCTCCAGTTCGGCAACCCGTGGGCGGGTGTGGTGGCGGGCCTGGTCGGCGGTGCTCTGGGCGGCCTGCTGCACGCGATCGCCACCGTGACGTTCGGCGTCGACCACATCATCTCCGGTGTCGCGATCAACATCCTGGGTGCGGGCGTCACCGAGTTCCTGTCCAAGGTCACCTTCGCCGAGATGCCGGGCGGCGGCGACTCCCAGTCGCCCCCCGTGCCCAAGCCCGGCGTGGTGAGCGTGCCGTTGATCGGGGACCCGCTCAGGGCGCTGGAGGCCAAGCAGTGGTTCCTGCTGTCGGACGTGGCGGGCATCCTGCGCGGCCTGACCACGAACGTCTCGCTGCTGACGATCCTGGCGATCCTGCTCGTCCCGCTCTCGTACTACCTGCTGTGGCGTACGGCGTTCGGCCTGCGCCTGCGCTCGTGCGGGGAGAGCCCGGTGGCCGCGGAGTCGCTGGGCGTCAACGTCTACACCTACAAGTACATCGCGGTGCTCGTCTCCGGCGCCCTGGCCGGCCTGGGCGGCGCGTTCCTCGCGCAGGTGGCCGCCAGCGCCTACCGCGAGGGGCAGACCGGCGGGCGCGGCTTCATCGGCCTCGCCGCCATGATCTTCGGTAACTGGCGGCCGGGCGGGCTGGCCGGGGGCGCGGTGCTGTTCGGCTACACCGACGCGCTCCAGCTGCGCAGGGGCGGCGAGTCGGTGCACGCGCTGCTGCTCGTGGTGACGATCCTGCTCGCCGCGGTCGCCGTCTACCAGCTCGTACGGCAGAACCGGACGCGGGCCGCGCTGATCACCGGGGTCGCGACGGTCGCGGTGTTCGTCGTGTTCGCGCTGACCGACACCATCCCGTCGGAGTTCACCTCCGTCACCCCGCACATCACCACGCTGCTGGTGCTGTCGCTGGCGGCGCAGCGGCTCCGCGCGCCCGCCGCCATCGGCGCGCCGTACCGCAGGGGACAGGGTAAGTGACCGTCACGTGCACCTCACGAGCGGATCTGATTCGATGGGCGGCGAGATGAGCACCGAACCGAGCAGTGAACCGAGCACCGGGGCGGGCATCAGGGCGAGCATCGACTGGGCGGCGCTGAAGGCCGAGGCCGTACGGGCCATGGGCCACGCCTACGCCCCGTACTCCAAGTTCCCGGTCGGCGCCGCCGCGCTGGTGGACGACGGGCGGATCGTGTCCGGCTGCAACGTCGAGAACGCCTCCTACGGCCTCGGGCTGTGCGCCGAGTGCGGGCTGGTGTCCTCGCTCCAGGCCACCGGCGGCGGCCGTCTCGTCGCGTTCACCTGCGTCGACGGGCACGAGGAGCTCCTCATGCCGTGCGGCAGGTGCCGTCAGCTCCTGTACGAGTTCGGCGGCCCTGAGCTGCTGCTGGAGACCATTGACGGCCCGAAGCCGATGGCGGAGATCCTTCCCTACGCCTTCGGGCCCGACGACCTGAGCCGGGGGGCCTGAGCATGGACGCGATCGACGTCATCGTCACCAAGAGGGACGGCAGGGAGCTGTCGGCGGAGCAGATCGACTGGGTGATCGACGCCTACACCAAGGGGGTCGTCGCCGACGAGCAGATGTCCGCGCTCGCGATGGCGATCCTGCTCAACGGCATGAACCGGCGGGAGATCGCCGGATGGACCCAGGCCATGATCCGCTCCGGGTCCAGGATGGACTGGTCGTCGCTGCCGGGACCCACCACCGACAAGCACTCCACCGGCGGCGTCGGTGACAAGATCACGTTGCCGCTGGCGCCGCTGGTCGCCGCGTGCGGGGGGTACGTGCCCCAGCTGTCCGGCAGGGGACTCGGCCACACCGGCGGCACCCTGGACAAGCTGGAGTCCATCCCCGGCTGGCGGGCGTCCCTGTCCAACGACGGGATGCTCGACGTGCTCGGCAAGGCCGGGGCGGTCATCTGCGCGGCGGGCGACGGTCTCGCCCCCGCCGACAAGAAGCTGTACGCGCTCCGCGACGTCACCGGCACCGTCGAGGCGATCCCGCTGATCGCCTCCTCGATCATGTCGAAGAAGATCGCGGAGGGCACCGGCGCGCTCGTCCTGGACGTCAAGGTCGGCTCCGGGGCCTTCATGAAGAACGTGGAGCAGGCCCGCGAGCTGGCCACGACCATGGTCGAGCTGGGCACCGACGCCGGGGTCAACACGGTCGCGTTGCTGACCGCGATGGACCGGCCGCTGGGCCGGGCCGTGGGCAACGCCCTGGAGGTCACCGAGTCGGTCGAGGTGCTCGCCGGAGGCGGGCCCGCCGACGTGGTCGAGCTGACCGTACGGCTGGCGCGGGAGATGCTCCGGGCGGCGGGCCTGTCCGGGGCCAAGGACCCCGAGCGCGCCCTCGCGGACGGCTCGGCGATGGACGCCTGGCGCCGGATGATCACCGCCCAGGGCGGTGACCCCGACGCCCTGCTGCCCAGGGCCGCCGAGACCGTGGAGATCACCGTTCCCTCGTCCGGCGTGCTGTCCAGGCTCGACGCGTACGGTGTGGGCCTGGCGGCCTGGCGGCTCGGCGCGGGCCGGGAGCGCAAGGAGGACCCGGTGTCGTTCGGCGCGGGCATCGTGCTGCACGCCAAGCCGGGGGACCTGGTCCGCGAGGGGCAGCCGCTGATGACGCTGCACGCCGACGAGACCTCGCGCTTCGAGCGGGCGCTCGCCGCCCTGGAAGGCGCCTACACCATCGGCGAGATCGCCGACCCGGACCTGCTCCCCCTGGTGATCGACCGCGTCACCGCCTGAGGCGGTGACGCTCCCGCGCCGGGACCCGGCCGGGCCGGTACGCGGGGCCTGCGGAGCGGGGTAGCTGCGAGCTTCGGCTTGGTTGGTCGTGGGGCTTGCGTACGGGGGCAGCTGTGGGCTTCGGCTGGTCCGGCTGGGTCGGTCGTGGGGCTTGTGGACCGGTCGAGGTGGCTGCGGGTTTCGGTTGGTCCGGCCGGGTCGGCCGTGAGGTCCCGGTTGGGGGCCGGTCGTGGACCCCGGGGTGCTGTCGTGGACTCGGGGTGCTTAGGAGGACGTCTGGAGGGCGGTGGGGGCGGACAGTCGCGGGCAGGGTACGTCGGCTTTTTCCCGTACCTCGTCGCCGTTGTCCCGGATTTCCCCGCCGTGCTCCCGGGCCTTGTCGCCGTCTTCCCGTGCCTTCCCGCTGTGTTCCCAGCTCCCGCCGGTTTCCTCGCGGGCCGGTGAGCCGAAGATCTCACCGATCACGGCGCGGTGGGTGGGCAGGGCGGTCGCGTGGCGCTCGCGGCCGTCTTCGGTGATGCCGACGAAGATGCCGCGCCGGTCGTCCTCGCAGATGCGGCGGGTCACCAGGCCCGCCTTCTCCAGGCGGGCGATCAGCCGGGAGCAGGCGCTCTGGCTCAGGTGGACCGCGTCGGCGATCTCCTGAACCCGGTATTTGCCCCGGCCGCCCTCGACCATCCGTTCCAGGACCTCGAACTCGCTCATGCCGAGCCGGTGACGATCGGAGAGCTCACGCTCCAGCGCGCAGGCGGTCGTGGCGTGCTTGGCGAGCACCTCACGCCACGCGCGGACCGTGGACTCGTCGTTCATGCCGGGGATCGTACCATGCGTGAACATTAAATGCACAGGAATTAAATGCCTTTGCATTAGATGCGCCTGCATGTATCGTCGGACGACATGACCCCTGCATCGACTTCAACGGCTCCACCCTCTTCACCGGCCGACGAGCGCTGGGGCGCGGGCCTGTGGGCGGCGCTCGCCGTGCTCTGCGCCGTGATCTTCCTTGACGCCCTCGACGTCTCGATGGTGGGAGTCGCCCTGCCGTCCATCCAGGCGGACCTGGGGCTGTCCACGTCCTCCCTGCAGTGGGTGGTCAGCGGATACGTGCTCGGCTACGGCGGGCTGCTCCTCCTCGGCGGCAGGACCGCCGACCTGCTCGGGCGTCGCAGGGTCTTCCTGGTCGCCCTCGCGGTCTTCGCCGTGGCCTCGCTCCTCGGCGGCCTCGTCAACGACGGCACGCTGCTGATCGCGGCCCGCTTCGTCAAGGGCGTCAGCGCCGCCTTCACCGCGCCCGCCGCGCTCTCCATCATCACCACCACCTTCGCCGAGGGACCTGCCCGCAACAGGGCTCTCAGCGTCTTCACCGCCTCCGGTGCCAGCGGTTTCTCCCTGGGACTCGTCATCTCGGGATTCCTGACCGAAATCGGCTGGCGATGGACGTTCCTCATGCCCGTCCCCGTCGCGATCATCGCGCTGGTCGCGGCCCTGAAGTTCCTTCCCCGGCAGCGGGAGGAACGCGCCGAGGGCGGCCACGACCTCATCGGCGCCGTCACCATCACCGGTTCCATGCTGCTGCTCGTCTACGCAGTGGTGGAGGCGCCCGGCGCGGGCTGGGGCTCGCCGCGCACGATCGCCTCGCTGCTGGGAGCCGCCCTGCTGCTCGCCGTCTTCGTGTACGCCGAACTGCGCGTCAAGCACCCGCTGGTACGCCTCGGCATCCTGCGTTCCGGCCCGATCGTCCGCGCCAACCTGGGGCTCGTGATCCTGTTCGGCTCCTACGTCGGCTTCCAGTTCGTCGCCATGCAGTACTTCCAGAACTTCCTGCACTGGTCGGCCCTGGAGACCGCGCTGGCCTTCCTGCCCGCCGGGCTCCTGGTGGCGGTGACCTCCACCAGGATGGGCAAGCTGGCCGACCGGTTCGGCACCGCCCGGCTGATCGTGATCGGCTCGGCCGCCCTGGCCGCCGGGTACGCGTTCTTCCTCCGGGTGAACGGTGACCCCAGCCTGGCCACGCTGATCATCCCCGGCATGGTCCTGCTGGGCGTCGCGTTCGCCCTGTCCTTCCCCTCGCTGAACATCCAGGCCACCAACGGGGTGGCCGACGACGAGCAGGGGCTGGCCTCCGGCCTGCTCAACACCTCGGGGCAGGTCGGCGGCGCGGTCGTGCTGGCCGTCGTGACGGCCGTCCTCACCTCCGGTACGGGCGCCGACCCGATCGGCACCTTCCGCGCCGCCATCACGGTCTCGGGGATCCTCGCCCTGGTCGGCCTGGTGGTCGCCCTCACGGGTCTCCGTACCCGCCGCGCGACCGTCGCGGCCGAGGGGGAGAAGGTGCTGGAAACCGTCTGACCGTTCTCGTTCTTCCCGGGAACCTCTCGCGTCTCCGCGTCGTAAGGGAACGCGGGGCCGGGGGAGACGAGGGGTGCCGCCGCCGGACACCGGGGCCCGGCGGCGGCACCTTTCGGCTTTCCCGGAGCCTCTTTCCCTGAGCCTGTTCCCTTAGACTCCCTGGACTCCCCGGAGTCTCTTCCCCCGGAACGCCGAGGTTCTCGCCGCGATCCGCCACCCCTCCCGCCGTGATCCAGGTGCTTGACTCCCCCCTCGACAAGGTGTCACGATCCGGCCAGGGTGCATGTGGGCGGCCGGAGGTGAACCTCTCCGGAGACCTGAGCATCTAACGGGGCAGGAGGCTCATCATGAACCGCACGCTCGTTCCCCTCGCGCTCGTCCCCGTGCTTCTGCTCGCGGCCGGATGCGGCTCGGCCACGCAGACCGCGACCCCGTCCCCGGCAGGCCCGGTGACCCCGTCCTCGACGGCCCCGGCGGATTCGGTGGCCACGCCGACCCCCGCGTCCTCCGCCGCCCAGGCGGGACTGCTCCCTCCGACGAGCACCAAGGAGATCAAGGTCGACCGCGACACCGCCACCCAGCCGACCGTCACCGGAGCCCGGTTCGCCGAGCACCCGGGGTTCGACCGGGTGGTGATCGATCTCAAGGGCGAGCTGCCCGGCTACACCGCGCGGTGGGTGCCCGAGCTCCTCCAGGACGGCTCGGGAGACCGGGTCGACGTCAAGGGCGGGGCCTACCTGCGGCTGACGATGACCCCGGCCGTCGCGCACACCGAGGCGGGAAAGACGACCTGGAAGGGCGGCCCGATCTTCCAGACCCAGCTGGGCAACGTCCAGAACGTGGTCAAGATAGGCGACTTCGAGGGCGTGGTGAGCGTGGGCGTCGTCCTCGACCGCAAGGCGCCGTTCCGGGTGCTGGAGCAGAAGAGCCCGTACCGGCTGGTCGTCGACATCGCACACTGAAAGCACCGAAAGCACGGCGGGCACAGGTACCCGGAAGCACCGACGGGAGTGCAAGGGGCGCTGGGAGGCGTCGCACCCCGAGACCGGTGACAGACTGGTCCGATGGTACGCAAAATCGACAGCGCGACACGGATTCCCGTCCCGGGTGGCAAGACGATCGACGAATACGTCGGTCTGGCCAACAGCGGTGACGCCCAGATCTCGATCGCGCACATGAAAGCCCCGCCCGGGTGGGACGAGCCCGCCCAGGCCCCGGAGTTCGCCGAGTACACGCTGGTGCTCAAGGGCACCGTCATCGTGGAGCACGACGGGGGCACGACCGAGGTCGGCGCCGGGCAGGTGTTCGTGTGTGAGCCGGGGGAGCGGATCCGCTACAGCACCGGCTCGGACGGCGCCGAGTACGTCGCCGTCTGCCTGCCCGCCTTCTCTCCGGAGACCGTCAACCGCGACGGCGAGTAACGACGGCGAGTAAGCAGGGCGACACCTGGTGACGGCTCGTCACGCGCCGGTCCCGGCGTCTCGGTACCGGGACCGGCGCGACGTCCCCCTGCAGGGGACACCCGTGTGAACATCCCGAGGCCGGGCCGTGGCGGTGTCTCCGCACAGGCCGACTGGTCAGGCCCCCGACGGTAAGGTTGCCAAATGAGTCAGCTACCCACTTTCGAGCAGATCCGCCTGGCTCCGAAGGTGTTGCTCCACGACCACCTCGACGGTGGCCTGCGGCCGGAGACCATCATCGACCTGGCCCGCGAGACGGGCTACGACAGGTTGCCCGCGACCGAGCCGGAGAGCCTGCGCGCCTGGTTCAGGGAGTCCGCCGACTCCGGTTCGCTGGAGCGCTACCTGGAGACCTTCGACCACACGGTCGGCGTCATGCAGACGCGCGAGGCGCTGGTCAGGGTCGCCGCCGAATGCGCCGAGGACCTGGCGGACGACGGTGTTGTCTACGCCGAGGTGCGTTACGCGCCCGAGCAGCACACCTC
Source organism: Streptosporangium sp. H13245 (assembly GCF_055690525.1). Classification (NCBI taxonomy): domain Bacteria; kingdom Bacillati; phylum Actinomycetota; class Actinomycetes; order Streptosporangiales; family Streptosporangiaceae; genus Streptosporangium; species Streptosporangium sp. H13245. Next base: position 172,842 of record NZ_JBSZKT010000013.1, read on the forward strand.
CGAGGGCCTCAGCCTCGAAGAGGTCATCGAGGCCGTGCAGGAGGGCTTCGGCGCCGGTTCCGAGGGCCGTGGCATCCGGGTGGGCACGCTGCTCACCGCCATGCGCCACCAGGCCAGGTCCATGGAGATCGCCGAGCTCGCGGTCCGCTACCGCGACAGCGGGGTGGTCGGGTTCGACATCGCCGGTGCGGAGGCGGGCTACCCTCCCACCCGCCACCTCGACGCCTTCGAGTACCTCCAGCGGGAGAACGCCCACTTCACCATCCACGCCGGTGAGGCGTTCGGCCTGCCGTCGATCTGGCAGGCGATCCAGTGGTGCGGCGCCGACCGGCTCGGTCACGGCGTACGGATCATCGACGACATCTCCGTCCAGGGCGACGGGGAGCCCAAGCTGGGGCGCCTGGCGGCCTACGTCCGCGACAAGCGCATCCCGCTGGAGATGTGCCCGACGTCCAACCTGCAGACCGGTGCGGCGGCCTCCATCGCCGAGCACCCGATCGGCCTGCTGCGCCGCCTGAACTTCCGGGTCACGGTCAACACCGACAACCGGCTGATGAGCGGTACGTCCGTCTCCGAAGAGTTCGCCAAGCTGTCGGAGGCGTTCGGCTACGGCTGGGACGACATGCTGTGGTTCACCGTCAACGCGATGAAGTCCGCGTTCCTGCCGTTCGACGAGCGCCTGTCGCTCATCAACGGCGTCATCAAGCCCGGTTTCGCGCGCCTCAAGTGGCAGGCGTGAACGGGCTCGTCCGAGTGAAGTGAGCTTTTCCGATGAAGCAGGTGTTCCGCTCCACCTTCGCGATGATCGTCGGCTGGGTCTGGATGGCCTTCGCCGCGTTCAGCGCGATCGATCTGGTCGTCCGCTACAACGGGCAGACGTCGATGGTCGCCGCGGCGGTGCTGGGGGTGCTGACCGCGCTGGTCTTCGTCACCTGCCTGCGCCCGGCGGTCATCCTCTCCGAGGAGGGCGTCCGGGTCCGCAACCCGCTGAGGAACGCCTTCGTGCCCTGGCGAGACGTGGACGAGGTCACGGCCTCCCACTCGATCACGATCACCTCCGGTGGTGAGAGCGTCCGCTGCTGGGTGCCGCAGGCCTCGGCTCGCGAGCGGGCGGCGGCCGCACGCAGGGGGAAGCCCGTGGCCACGCGGGGCCGCTTCAAAACCGAGCCGGTCCGTTCGAAGGGCGAGCAGGCCGCCGCCGAGGCGCTGGCGGGCAGGACCCACGCCGACTGGGTGGCCGAGCAGATCACCGAACGCGCGCAGGCCGCCAGGCACGCGGTCTCGACGACCGGGACCCCGGCGGCGACCGGAGGAAAGCCCGAAGCTGGGACCGGCGCCCCCAAGGTGACCTGGGCGCCGGACGCCCTGGCGGCCTTCGCGGTCGCGGTCCTGCTGGTGGTCGCCGCCTTCCTCGCCTGACCGCACCGGCCGCGCCTCGTCAGAGGCCGAGGGCCTCGGTGAGGTCGGCCTTCAGGGCGTCGAGATCCCGTACGGCCCGCTCCCGGGCGGCCGGAACCTCGCCGGTCACCGGGACCACGACCTCCAGGTAGCACTTGAGCTTGGGCTCGGTGCCCGAGGGGCGGACGACGACCCGGGCGCCTCCGGCCAGGTGGTAGCGGACGCCGTCGGTGGGCGGCAACCCGCCCGCGCCGAGGCTCAGGTCGTCGGCCGCCTCGACCTCGCGGCCGCCGAGCCGCGCGGGCGGCGCGGCCCGCAGGCGGGCCATCGCCCCGGTGATCAGCGACAGGTCGGCCACCCGGAACGACAGCTGGGACGTGGCGTGCAGGCCGTGACGGCGTGCCAGGTCGTCCAGGAGGTCGAGCAGGCCGCGGCCCTCCAGCTTGGCCCGCGCGGCGATCCCGGCCACGGTCAGCGCCGCGCCGATGCCGTCCTTGTCGTGTACGGGCAGCCCGAGGTCGGAGCCGACGCTGTATCCCAGCGCCTCCTCGTACCCGAACAGCAGGCCCTCACCGGCCTTCATGATCCACTTGAAGCCGGTCAGGGTCTCGGCGTAGCGCACCCCGTACCCTGTGGCGATCTTGCCGAGCAGGGACGACGACACGATGGTGGTCGCCACCAGGCGGCCGTCGCCCGAGGTACGCCGGATCACGTGCTCGCCCAGCAGGGCGCCCACCTCGTCGCCGGTCAGCATCCGGTAGCCGCCGCCGGGCAGCGGCACGCCCACCGCGCAGCGGTCCGCGTCGGGGTCATTGGCCAGCACCAGGTCCGCGCCGATCCGCTCCGCGAGCTCCAGCGCGAGGTCCATCGCGCCGGGCTCCTCCGGGTTGGGGAAGGCGACGGTGGGGAAGTCGGGGTCGGGTTCGGCCTGCGCCCCGACGGTCGCGGGCGCGTCGAACCCGGCCGCGACGAAGGCCCTGGCCAGGGTGTCGCCGCCCACGCCGTGCAGCGGGGTGTACGCCACCCGCAGCTCGCGGGCGTCACCGATCGGGAGCGCGGCCACCGCCGCCAGGTAGGCGGCCACGATGCCGTCGTCCAGCTCGCTCCAGGCGGGGTCGCCGGGGGAGCCGAGGGGCAGCTCGGAGACCGGCCCCGTCGCGTCGATGGCGGCGGAGATCTCCGCGTCGACCGGCGGCACGATCTGGGAGCCGTCGCCCCAGTAGACCTTGTAGCCGTTGTCGCGGGGCGGGTTGTGGCTGGCGGTGACGGTCACGCCCGCGTCGGCGCCGAGGTGGCGGACGGCGAAGGCCAGCACGGGGGTGGGCAGCGGCCGGGGGAGGACCGAGGCACGCAGCCCGGCCCCGGTGAGCACGGCCGCGGTGTCGCGGGCGAAGGTGTCCGACTTGTGCCGGGCGTCGTAGCCGATCACGACGTGTTTGCCGGGACCGAGAACGCGGGCCAGCCCGGCCGCGGCGCGCATGACCGTCACCCGGTTCATCCGGTTGGGCCCGGCGCCCAGCTCACCCCTGAGCCCGGCGGTGCCGAACTCCAGCCTGGAGCCGAACCGCTCGCGCAGCGCGTCGCCGTCTCCGCTCTCCAGTAGTTTCGCCAGCTCCGCGCGTGTGTCGGGGTCGGGGTCCTGGGCCAGCCAGGAACGGGCGAGCCCCGCGAGATCGCTGCTCATCGTCACCTCTCGGGGCGGGGCCCGTCCGCTCGCCGGGCCCGCCTCCTGTTGATCCCTGAAGCCAGGGTGATTCTCGAAAGCCGGATGTTTCCCGGGACCGGCCCGGCCGGGAGGGGATCCCGGCGGAACCGATTCCCGCGGCCTGTCAGAGCATGCGGGCCCTAAAGCTTGCCGACGACCTTGGCCAGCAGGCCGCCCATGCGCGCGGCGGTGGCGCGGCCGACCTCCAGGACCTCCTCGTGGTTGAGCGGCTCCCCCACGAGTCCGGCGCCCGGGTTCGTGACCAGGGAGATGCCCAGCACGTCGGCGCCGCCCTCGCGGGCCGCGATGGCCTCCAGCACGGTGGACATGCCCACCATGTCGCCGCCGAGGACGCGGCACATGCGGACCTCGGCCGGGGTCTCGTACGTCGGGCCGCGGAAGGCCACGTAGACGCCCTCGGCCAGCGACGGGTCGGCCTCGCGGGCCAGCTCGCGCAGGCGCGGGGTGTAGACGTCGGTGAGGTCGACGAAGGTGGCGCCGGTGATCGGGCTGGCACCGGTCAGGTTGATGTGGTCACTGATCAGCACCGCCTCGCCGACCTCCTGGGTCTCGGGGCGCAGGCCCCCGGCGGCGTTGGTCAGCACGATCGTGCCCGCCCCGGCTCTGATCGCGGTCCGCACACCGTGCACGACCGGCTCCACGCCTCGGCCCTCGTAAAGGTGGGTGCGGCCCAGGAAGATCAGTACGTTCTTGCCCGACTCGGTCCGTACGGCGCGGACGCGGCCCGCGTGGCCCTGCACGGCGGGTGGCGCGAAGCCGGGCAGGTCGGTCACCGGGATCTCGGCGACCGTCTCACCGATCGCGTCGGCGGCCGGGACCCAGCCGGAGCCCATCACCAGCGCGACGTCGAAGGAGTCCACGCCGACGGCGCTTCTCAGCGCGTCCGCGGCGTTGGTGGCGAGTGCATACGGGTCATTGGTCACGTCACCGAGCGTACCGGTCATCCGTCCTCGTGCCGCGCCGTGTCCCCTGCTCAGCGTCCCCTGTTCAGCGGAGGGCGCCGGTCCGCCCGTGGCGGTCAGCCGAGCCGGGTGACGGCCACCGAGACCAGGCCGATCGCGGCTCCCGCCGCGATCAGCCACGCCGAGTTCAGCGTCGTCCTCCACAGCGCCAGCAGCGCCCCGGCCGTCAGCGCCCAGGTGAGCGGATCGACCAGGGAGGTACGGCCGAGCTGGAGCGTCACCCCGGCCATCAGCGCCACCGCGGCGGCGTTCACCCCGTCGAGCAGCGCGCTCGACCAGGCCCTCGACCTGATCCGGTCGGTGATCCTCGTGAGCAGCCCGACCAGCAGGAAGCTCGGCAGGAAGATCGCCACCGTGGCGAGGACCGCGCCCGGTACCCCGGCGACCAGGTAGCCGACGAAGGTGGCCGTGGTGAACACCGGGCCCGGGGTGAACTGGCCGATCGAGATGGCGTCGGCGAGCTGGGCGCCGGTGAGCCAGCCGAGCCGCTCGACGAAGTCGCCCTCCAGGAAGGCCAGCAGGACGTAGCCGCTCCCGTACAGGACGGCCCCGATCTTGAGCATGGTGAGGAAGAGGCGGAGCAGCTGGTCGGGGTCCTGGCCGCCGGCCAGGGCCAGCGGCGCGGCCAGCAGCGCCCGCGCGGACCGGGAGCCGTCGGCGGGCGGTTCCCGTCCCGGCCCGCGCGGGCGGGAACGCCGGGCGGAGGCCGCCCGCACCGCCACGGTCAGCAGGCCCCCGGCGGCGAGCAGGAGCAGCTCGTGCACGCCGAGCAGGTAGGCCACCAGGACGCTCCCGGCCAGGATCCACAGGTACGTGGTCCCCAGCGCGGTACGGACCAGGGAGAGCAGGGCCCAGACGATGATCGCGATGACGACGGGCCTGATGCCGTACAGGATCCCGCTGACCGCCGGGGTGCGGCCGTAGCGGACGTACAGGGCAGCCAGCGTGCCGACCATGAGCGCGGCGGGCAGGATGAAACAGACCCCGGCCGACACCAGGCCGCGCCACCGGGCGCGCTCGTGGCCGATGTGGATGGCCAGCTCCGTGGAGGAGGGGCCGGGGATGAGGTTGGTCGCGCCGACCAGGTCGAGGAAGCGCTGCTCGGTCAGCCAGCCGCGCCGCCGTACCACCTCGTCGTGCATCATCGCGATGTGCGCCGCGGGACCCCCGAAGGCGATGACGCCCAGCCGAAGGAACAGCCAGGTCACCTCGCGCGGGGATGACCGGCGCCCGGTTTCTCCGTCCTCGGGAGGTATCTCCTTCACCAGGGAATCATGACATTTTTCCAGGTGAAGGCGGGGTGGCGTCCCGGTTAACCGCACCTCCCGCGTGTGCGTCCGGGCTCCCTGTGTTACCCGAGGTCACCGTTACCCGAGGTCACCCAGGGAGGTGCAGGGACGGCCGCGCAGCGCCCTGACGTAGTCGTCGGGGGCGCCCGCGCGCTCGGCGGCCTCGGCCAGGATGCCGAGGTAGCGGGCCGAGGGCAGCCCGCCCTCGTATCCGTCGAGCACGTAGAACCATGCCACGACCTCACCCTCCATGGTCTGCACCCGGAGCCTGACCTTGTGGTAGAGGCCGCGCGCCGCGCCCTCCCACTGGTCGAGAGAGCTCTCGTCCCACTCGGGCACGTCGTAGAGGACGACGAAAACCTGGTCGTCAGGGTCTTCGACGATGGAGGCGAGCGCGCCCTCCCAGCCGAGATCGTTCCCGCCGAAGGTCAGGCGCCAGCCCTGGAGCCAGCCCGTCCCCCTGATCGGGGAATGAGGGGCCCGCTGGGCCATCTGCTTCGGGTCCATGTTGCTGCCGTAAGCGGCGTAGACAGGCACGGTGACCAACACTAATCCAAGATCCGTGAGACGCTCACCCGGCTTCGAAGCCACGCCGATCTCTGGTGGAATCGCGATGGTTTTGTGGGGGTTCCGTGGCTTAAGAGGGATGCCGAGCGAGCTTCGGTCCCGTCATGCGGGAGAATGGGATATGTGACGAGGATAGTGATCATCGGTGGCGGTCCCGGCGGATACGAGGCGGCGCTGGTCGCCGCCCAACTGGGAGCGCAGGTCACCGTGGTCGAACAGGACGGCCCCGGCGGGGCCTGCGTCCTCACCGACTGCGTGCCGTCCAAGACGCTGATCGCCACCTCGGTGCGCAAGCAGGCGCTTCTCGACGCCAGCATGCTGGGCGTCCACTACACCGGCGGCCCCGACGGCGACGTCGGCGGCGTCATCGCCGACATGCCGCTGGTGAACAGGCGCGTCAAGGAGCTCGCCCGCGCGCAGTCCGCCGACATCGCCGCCCGGCTGGCGGCCGAGGGCGTCGAGGTGGTCAGGGCCGAGGGACGGCTGGTCGACCCGCAGGTGGTCAGGGCCGGAGACAGGACGATCCGCGCGGACGTCGTCATCGTGGCGACCGGCGCGACCCCGCGCATCCTGCCCGGCGCCGAGCCCGACGGCGAGCGCATCCTCACCTGGCGTCAGCTGTACGACCTGGAGGAGCTGCCCGAGCACCTCATCGTGGTCGGCTCCGGCGTCACCGGCGCGGAGTTCGCGGGCGCCTACCGCTCGCTGGGCTCGGAGGTCACGCTCGTCTCCTCCCGCGACCGCATGATGCCCAACGAGGACGCCGACGCCGCCGAGGTCCTCGAAGAGGTGTACCGCCGCCGAGGCATGAACGTCATGGGCCGCTCCCGCGCCGAGTCCGTCAAGCGCACCCCGGGCGGCGTGGTCGTCACCCTGGAGGACGGCCGGACCGCCGAGGGCAGCCACTGCCTCATGACGGTCGGCATGGTCCCCAACACCGCGGGGCTCGGCCTTGAGGAGGCCGGGGTCACCCTCGACAAGGGCGGGTTCATCCAGGTCGACAAGGTCTCCCGCACCTCCGCGCCCGGCGTCTACGCGGCCGGAGACTGCACCGGGGTCCTGATGCTCGCCTCGGTCGCCGCCATGCAGGGCCGGATCGCCGTCTGGCACGCCCTCGGCGAGGCCGTGCACCCGCTCCGCCTGGCCACCGTGGCCTCCGCCATCTTCACCGACCCCGAGATCGCCGCCGTGGGCATCGCCGAGCGGGCGGTCGAGAGCGGGGAGATCGAGGCCAACGTCGTCAAGCTGCCGCTGGCCACCAACGCCCGCGCCAAGATGCAGGGTTTCAACGACGGCTTCGTGAAGCTGTTCTGCCGCCCGAACACCGGCATCATCCTCGGCGGCGTCGTGGTCGCCCCCCGCGCGTCGGAGCTGATCCTCGCGGTCTCGGTCGCCGTGCAGCAGCGGCTGACCGTCGACCAGATCGCCCACACCTTCGCGGTCTATCCTTCCCTGTCCGGCTCCGTCACCGAGGCCGCCCGCCGCCTCATGCAGCCCATGACCCCCAGCGGCATCTGACCCGTCCTGCTCCTGTACGTCACCGGGCCCCGTCGCGCTCTAGTGCACGCGGGAGCGGAGGCGGCCCAGGGCGGCTCGGCCGTCCTGGACGGCGCGGGCCACGAAGTGCAGTTCCTGGTCGCGGCGGGCGACCAGCAGGGCCTGCTTGGCCGCCTCGTAGGCGTCGAGGGCGAGGCGCCAGTCGCGGTCGGCGGTCATGCCGCCGCGCCCGCTGACCTGGAACTCGTAGTCGAGCTGGTCGATCTCCTCGCCCAGCCGGGTGATGTCCTCCTCGGCGCCGCGCCGCATCAGGGCGAACTGGGCGTTGCGCCGGGTCCGCCGCTGGGCGCTGACGCCCCAGGCCACCACGGTCACCGCCAGGCCCACCGCGCTGAGCACGACCATGATCAGCCCCACGGACGGGCCACCGCCTTGGACGGCCTCGTCCTGCGGGGCCTCCGTCTCCTCGGCCCCCTTCTTGGCCCCGAAGATGTCGAGGTCGGGCAGCGAGGTCGGCACCGCGAGGGTGACGCCCGTGGGGTTGCCCTTGGAACCGGTGAGGTCGGCGTCGTCGGCCTGGGTGAAGGACGCGCCCTCGACCAGCGCGCCGGTGAAGTCGGCGCCGTCCAGCTCGGCCTGGGTGAACTCGACCTCGCTCACGTCGGCGTCCTTGAACGTCGCGTTGCGCAGGTTCGCCTGGCTCATCTTGGCCTCGCGGAGCTTGGCCCTGGTGAAGTCGGCCTTGCGCGCCTTGAGCTGGCCGGGGGTGCTCTCCTCCAGGTCGGCGTCGACCAGCTTGGCGTTGGTGAAGTCGACCTGGGTCAGCTCGGCCCTGGTCAGGGTCGCCCCGGTCAGGTTCGCGTGCGGAAACTCCGCCTGCCCCGCCTCGGCGTCGATCAGGATCGCGCCCCGCAGATCGGCGTGGTCGGCGTGCATCTGCCCCAGGTCGGCCTCGGAGAGGTTGGCGCCCCGCAGGTCGGCGTACTTCAGCGTGGCCTGCGTGAGGTTGGCCTTCTTGAGCGAGGCGTCGCGCAGGATCGCTCCGGTGAGGTCCTTCTGGAGCAGCTCCACGCTGTCCAGCTTGGCCCTGGTCAGGTCGGCGCAGCGCAGGCTGGCGGGGAGCTGGGCACCCCGGGTGAAGTCCTTGCCGCGCAGGTTGACGCCCTGGCCAGGCTTGCACGGCCCGGCCACGGCCTGGGCGGGAGAGATCACTGTCCCCGACAGCGCGAAGATCGCGACGATGAGAGCCAGGGGGATGGAACGACGCACGGGAGCCTCCTTCAAAGCAGCCCCGATCGTGTCAGCGGACCATTGCATCACGCTAGATACTCGCTTGCACCTTTTCTGCTACATATCTTGCGGGCAGACCTTTCACCGGGATCCCGGCGGAATCCACTTTCCGCTTTCCGCCGGGATTCGGTTTCGCCACGTGACAGCCGCTGTCCGTTTTGGTGTCCGTGTCCGTTTCCGTGTTCAGGCCGGGCCGAGCAGGTCCCATCGATTGCCGGAGATGTCCAGGAAGACGACGATCCGCCCGTACGGCTCGGTGCGCGGTGCGGTCACGAACTCGACCCCGGCCGCCACCATCCGCGCGTACGCGGCGTCGAAGTCGTCCACCCGCAGGAAGAACCCCACCCGTCCGGCGAACTGCTCCCCGACGACGGCGGCCTGGCGCTCGCCGTCCGCACGGGCGAGGAGAATGCCGGTCTCACCTCCCGGTGGCCGGACGACGACCCACCGCTTCGGGCGGCCGTCGTTCGTCAACGACGGCGAGTCCTCGACCAGCTCGAAGCCCAGGGCACCGGTGAAGAACTCGATGGCCCGGTCATAGTCGTCCACGACGATCGCCACCAGCTCGATGTGCATCTTCATGATCGCAAGTCTACGGATTTCGACCACGAGAGCTGAAACGCGCATATCGCGCGTAACGAGGCGATACCGGGCTCGGCCGATGAACCTGTAGTGATGCGAGACGGCGGACGTCGTAGCGGAAGCTCGGCGACGCGGTGTGCGAGTGACCGTGATCTGGCCGAAGGGGTTACCAGAGGCTAAAGGCATCCCTCCCTGTGTCAACCTCAAGTGCTGGACGATGCCGGGCGTGATAGATGCACGCGGCCTGTTGTTTTTCGTAGTCCCTTAATGATCTAGGAACCCCCGGTATGCGCGCGACACGCCGCCTGTTCCGAACCGGATTTCGCCATAAATCAGACATCTTCCTTGCCCGCCGGGACGCTTCTCCCTCAAAAAAGGCTAAAATCCCAGCTCAAGAACTCCAGCACCGTTCCTCCGGGGTCGGTGAGAATCGCAACCTGCACTGCGCCCCGAAGACCGCCGCCACCCTGCGCGACCAGCACCGTTCCTCCGGGGTCGGTGAGAATCGCAACGTCTACCGGCCGGGCACGGCCCTGGATGAGGAACTCCCAGCACCGTTCCTCCGGGGTCGGTGAGAATCGCAACATGGCCTACGTGGACCATTGAGGGTCCCGCCGAGTCTCCAGCACCGTTCCTCCGGGGTCGGTGAGAATCGCAACCGAAGGAATGACCCTCCTTGGCCACGTTGGCGTTAAGCCCCAGCACCGTTCCTCCGGGGTCGGTGAGAATCGCAACCTTCGGCCCGCCCCAACACGACACCTCGACCCCTCAGCCCAGCACCGTTCCTCCGGGGTCGGTGAGAATCGCAACAGGGCGGCCTGCGGGCCCGCGTCCCGGCGGGCCGCCACCCAGCACCGTCCCTCCGGGGTCGGTGAGAATCGCAACCCTCATGGCAAGAGCGGTTGTGCCAGCGTCGCAGGGTGCCAGCACCGTCCCTCCGGGGTCGATGAGAATCGCAACGGGAGACGAAGACCAAGGACTTCGTCGAGCGCATCGCCAGCACCGTCCCTCCGGGGTCGGTGAGAATCGCAACACGGGCGAGACGAGTAGTGACCTTGTGCAGGTGATCGCGGCCAGCACCGTCCCTCCGGGGTCGGTGAGAATCGCAACACGGGCGAGACGAGTAGTGACCTTGTGCAGGTGATCGCGGCCAGCACCGTCCC